>CAZHNG010000142.1:0-12732 GCA_964533785.1 uncultured Saprospiraceae bacterium
ACTTTTGAAGACATCGTTTAGACAAGTCTAATACGTTTCCCGCCAAAAATTTTTTCGTGGGGTTTAGTGTTTTGGTGCTTTCGTGGCTACTAAATATTTTTTGCCCTGTAGTTAATAAAAAATAGACGGAATCACTTGATTTTTATAACAACGGAAAATGGATATCAGTAGTTTTTTTTCATTTCCACTATTTACGATCGGGGATCATGAGATCACGTTAGGCAATATATCAGCCCTGCTTCTTATTTCGGCGGCTCTCTTTTTTCTTTACCGGCTGTTTACGTTGAAATTTTTACCGAAATATTTTGAGCGTAAGGAAGTAGATGCTAAAAATCAGCGTACCATCCGCCGGTTGCTGATCATCGTTCTGTTTTTGTCTCTGGTTATTGGTTTTTTATTGAGCTGTCAGATCGATAGTGTGGTCTTTACGATGAACGATATTGATATTAAGATCAGCAATATTCTGTTGGCTATTTTATTATTCCAGGTTGCCCGGCTGTTGGATTGTTTTGTTTCTAAGATCTGGTTGAAGGATTACTACGAAAAACGGCGGCAGGAGCTCAAGTCCACGAGCTACGAAAAACTGATCGAAGAAGCTCCACAGGCAGCCGTACAGTCCGTTTTTTACATCATTGCCATCATTCTCATTCTCTATAATTTTAACATTAACCAGACGATCTACGATTTTGGGACGGATATAGCCCCCGAGCCTTTAAAGATCTCTAACATTTTGTCGGCCATATTTATCCTGATGGCCGCCCGGTTGATCAGTTGGATGATCACTCAAGTCGCATTGTTCGGCTATTTCAGGAATAACGATATTAACCTGGGGTCGCAGTACGCCATTAATCAATTACTGAAATACATCATTTTCTTTATTGCGACCTTGTTGGCGATCGAAGCCATCGGGTTGAACCTGACCGTTATCTGGGCTGGTTCAGCCGCGCTCTTGGTCGGTATTGGTTTCGGACTACAACAAACCTTTAACGATCTGATCTCCGGGATTATCCTGTTGTTTGAAAGAACGGTTGAGGTGGGTGATTTTGTGCAAATTGACGAGGACGAACTAGGAGGCCAGGTACGCCGAATTGGTTGGCGGACTTCCGACGTGGAAACGCGTAACAATATTACCGTCATCGTACCCAATTCCAAACTCATTTCTGAAAATGTGGTCAATTGGAGTCACAGTGGAGATCAGGCGCGCTTTAAAGTATCAGTAGGGGTAGCCTACGGCTCCGACACCCAGTTGGTCAAAAAGATCCTATTGGATTGTGCCAAAGAGAATAAACAGATCTTAAAATACCCTAGTCCTTTTGTACGCTTTACCGACTTTGGTAATTCCTCCCTGGATTTCGAATTGTTATTCTGGTCGCACAATTTTTTGCGCATTGAAGATGTAAGGAGCGATCTTCGCTTTGCTATTGATCAAAGCTTCCGCGAAAACAATATTACTATCCCATTCCCGCAAAGAGATGTTTGGATGCGGTCTAAAGAGGAAAATAAACCGAATTTGATGTTACCAGAGGATAATAATAGCACGAGTTAAACGATTTAGATAAGTTTGACGGGGGCAATTCGTCAAACTCGCTAACCAGTCGAACCCGTTAAACTCGTTTTCTAATCCAACATGCGTTTAATCCTGCTATATTCTGACTCATTGGTCGCATTACCGCGGCAGCTTAATTCAAGGGCTTTGCGTTGAATATTTTCCACCCGGTTACCAGGATCGGGATGTGTACTGAGAAATTCGGGCACGGAAGCTCGTCCTTCGATTTTTTGGAAAAAGCCGGCGGCGCCATCGGCTTTGTAATTGGTGCCGCACAAATAATTGACGGAATACGTATCCGCTTCGGTTTCGTGTTTGCGGCTAAACCTTAAATTGAGAATAGCCAGGGCGATTTGTTCCAACTGTCCGGGATCCGATTTACCGGTTATGACGGAAACCAGGGCGGAAGCACCGTAAGCTTTGGTCATCTGCCGGGTAGAATGCCGTTGAGCCGAGTGGGCAATTTCGTGACCAAGCACTCCCGCTAGTTGATGTTCACTATCCAGGAATTTGATCAATCCGGTATAGACGTAGATGAATCCGCCGGGTGTAGCGAAGGCGTTCAAGGTTTCATCATCCTTGATGAGGGTGACGGTCCACGGAAATTGATCGGCATAGGCTACGTTGCCCGATTGTAATATTTTATTAGTGATGTTGCGAACATAGCGGTATACCTCCTCATTGCCTCTTTCGGGTAAGACTGGAAATTGTTGAGGGTCATTAGCAATTTGCTGTTGTACCTGTTTGCCCAGTTCGATGTCCTGTTCAACGGTAAATAAATTGAAGCCGCCACCCTGGGTGGTCGAGCAAGTGGTCAAAAAAGGCGTAATGGAAATGATCAGCAAAAATGGTTTCAATAAGTTCATGCAAAATTGGTATTAATAACGTCTTGTGAACGATAGGAAAAGAAGGAATGTTTTGCAAAAATTGGGATCGTTAAAACTTTTAACCGCCCGTTAAACATAAGTTAAACCTGGTTATCAGTAAGTTACAAAAAACTCCTTTCTATCGTTTACTAATTGGAATTTCTTATTTTCGCGGGCGTAAATCGTATTGAGCAGATGTGACAAACCCCTCAAGCGTTGCGTCTAATTAAATAAATAAAAATTTTCAAACCACATGAGTTGTACTACCATTAAAAAAATTGGCTTGTTAGCAGTGTTTGCCATTCTGGCGATGACTTCCAGTTTACAGGCCCAACGGATTGCTTACGTTGATGTCAATCAAATATTGGAAAATATTCAGGAGTATCAGGAGGCACAGCGGGAACTGGACCAAACGGCTGCTCGCTGGCGCCAGGAGATCGCCCAGGAATATGACAAGATCAAAGGACTATACAACCGCTACCAGGCGGAGCAAGTCTTATTAAGTGATGAGGCTCGTAAGAAAAAGGAGGATGAGATCATGGATCTGGAAACCCAGGTCCGAGAAATGCAAAAAGGCAAATTCGGGCCTGAGGGGGAACTATTCCAACGTCGGCAAGAACTGATACAACCTATTCAGGATCGCGTGTACGCGGCTATTGAAGAATTTGCCAACGATAAGGGTTTTGATTTCATATTCGATGTATCCAGTACCGCGGGCATGATCTACTACAAAGAATCCTATGACAAAACACAAGATATTCTGAGAATATTAAAATAAATCAGGAAGGTGCTTTGTAATAATTGATACGAAGAATATTTTTGCAGCCTTAAAATTAGATTATTTAACAATTAACTTACTAAAATGAAAAGTATTAAAATCAGTCTTATAATTGTTGCACTATGTTGTGTTGCACTAACGGCACAAGCCCAAAAGTTTGGATTTGTCAATTCTGCGGCTCTCTTGTCTGAAATGCCCCAAGTGAAGCAAGCGGATGCTAACCTGGAAGCACTACAAAAACAGTTACAAAAGAAAGGACAGGGAATGTTAGAGCAATTGCAAAAGGATTACATGGAAATCCAGCAAAAAGTGGAGAACGGGGAATTGTCTCCGAAACAACAGGAGGAAGAGGCTAAAAAACTGGAAGATCGCAGAAATGAAATTGCTGCTTTTGAGCAGGATATGGTTAACCAAATCCAGAAGAAAAGATCGGAATTATTGGATCCGATCATGGAGAATGTTAATAAGGCCATTGCCGATGTAGCTAAAGAGAACGGCTATCAATTTATTTTTGACCAGCAGGTGTTGTTGTATTTCGATGAGGCCCAAGATGTAAGTGATCTCGTCAAGAGCAAATTGGGGATGTAGGGATTCTCCGGTTTTTACTAAACGCAAGACAGAAGCCACAACTTGTTGATCAGGTTGTGGCTTTTGCTTTTTGGTCAGGAAGATCCTAGATAGTACAACACCCAGAGATCGTGTGGGTTAAGCTCAGCAGCAGCCCCAAAATTTTTTAGGGCTAAATCTCGCTTTCCGGTCAGCAGGTAGGACAGGCCCAAAAGGAAATGACCTTCCGATCTTTTTAATTTTCGCGATTGGCCTTCACCGAATTTTGAAAAGAAGTCCACCTCTTCTTCCTCAGCTAATAATTCCTTGCCCTTACCATGAAGGGTTGCGGCAATAGTTTCGGTATGTTGGGTTTGCCCCAGCTGATCATGCGCCAAAGCTTTGTAGAACTGGTATTGGGAAGCTTTAATGTCAAGGGCTGCCACTTTGCGGAAAACTGCATCCGCTTGTTCTTTTTCGCCCATTTTCGCCAAAGCTTTGGCCTGATAAAATAAAATTTGAGCGTCCCTCTGGTAGCCGGATCTCCTGGCGATCTGGTGATTTTCGGGGTACTGATCCGCCATCCGGAAATACGACAAGGCTTTTTCCGGAGCCTTAGCTGCTAACTCGGAAATGCCCTGTGACAGACAAGCATCAACGTAGATGTCGTGTAGATTATCAACGCCTTCTTGCCGTGGAAAGAAATGGTTGACCAGGTAGTCAATCGCTGTTTCACTTTCATTTTTTAGTAACAATAACTTAATCTCCTGTAACAAGGCATCCGGCCTTTGGGCCACAACCTCATGATTGGCCGTCAATAATTGATAACGCTTCTCAATGGCCGCTCCGTTTTTCTCGTATAGTCGATCCAGTTCGTAATACAGCCTGGGGTCATTGGGGTTTAGTTCAATGGCTTTTTCGTAGGAAACAATAGCTCGTGACAGGTCATTAAAAGTTTGGTGGTATCCCCAGCCGAGGTTGCGGTAAGCAATCGCAAAAGATGGTTCCAGCTCCGCAGCTTTTTCCCAATGCTCAATGGCTTTTTGGGGTTGTTTATCGTACCATAAGTTGCCCAGGTAATAATGCGCCCGCGGATCAGATGGGTTAGCTGCCAACGCTTTTTCATAGATAGCGATGGTCTCGTAACGAAAAGGAAAGCAGTAATCAACCGGCAAGGATCGAGCTGTGTTGAAATGTTTAGTCGCTTTATCGGTATTATTCTCCCGGGCAAACAAATATCCGAGGTAATAATGCACGGTCGGATATTGTTTAAGGCCTTCATGCTCCGAATGGCTTGCTTCCAAAAGGATCGCTTTAGCATCCTGTTCCATACCCGCATTGAGATATTCCACCGCTAACTCCAGGTAAGACTCCGGATTGTCCCGCATGAATTTCGTCCCGGCGGCTTTTCCTTTTAACCCCAATAATACACTTTCCCTTATCGAGCGGAAATTGAGTGGATCCTTTTCCAATGCCACTGTTACTAATTGCTGAGCTGTTGCGGTATCGCCCATGGCTCGCAGAATGCCGATTTTTAAATTTAAGGCCTTAATATTACTACTATTATAATCCAGGGAGCGATCAATTTCGGTAAGGGCGCGGGCATAATCCGACCTTCTTACCGATAGTTCTGCCAGTTGGTAGTAAGCTGCCGCAGCAAAGTCCTGATCCCAGGCGGCCCGGTAAAGGGTGTCGTAGGCGGCATCGTATTTTTCCTGGTGCTTAAGGATTACGCCTAAATGATAGAACGGTTCACCGTTTCGCGGGCGGGTATAGTTGGCGGTTAATCGTTTTAAAGCTTGGCGAAAATAATTGGCCGCTTCTTCCATTTGGAAGTCTTGCTTCCGTAGGATACCCATCATCGTATTGGAGCGTACATCCAGGGGGTCTCTTTTCAAGGCTTCCTGAAAATAGGGTTCGGGATCGATTCGGGCGTTGTGGAATTGTTTAATGCGCAATCCGGTTAGGTATAATTCTTCGAGGGAGGATATTTCTTCTGGTTTTGCCGGCGGAACAACCGTTTCGGGAAGGGGGGGATTAGACTCCTTTTTTACGGGATGGTAGGCGACTAACGCATTATCGTCAGCATCGTGCAGATGAAGGGATAGTTCCGTGTCATCGACTCTTGCCAATTGGATGGTTTTGGCAAAAGGGTGGTCGGGACTGATATCCGTTGCCGTATCGAAAACGACCGTCTCATTTTGTTTTACAAGGATTTTCGCTCCTTTGTAGGGTTGAGTGACATTAGCGGCAATCCAATAATCATCCCCTTCAATATTTTTGATGTTCAGGGTACCGTTTAAATTGGCGGTAAGCGCGCCTCCCGTTTCCCGCAGCGGGTACCAATATTGTTTAAAGGTTTTGTACTCGTAGGGTTTCAGCCAACTGTAATCCGGTTGATTATCCGAGTATGCACCGGTCATCAACTCTGCGTAAGGACCATCGGAATCGGTCAATACCTTGGAGTCCCACATGGCACCGTAATCGCCGGGGCCCCACTCCCACAACTTGGCTCCTTTTACGATATGGTGATTGGCTACGTGCATGGTGCCGGCTTGTTTGCCATGATCGTACCCTGCCAGAAAACCTTCTTTGATCTCATGTGCAAACATCGATATGGGGTCAGGATGATTTTTCCACCAGCTCGCATCAATATTATTTTGATAATGCGGCTTGCCATTGTAAGTATTCGAAGTGACCGGCCAGTGGGCAAAGCTGTTTTTGGCGTGATAAACCGCAAAATCGGTACTGGGTGGAAAAATGACTTGGTAATCTTCATTGACGTGAGTGGCAACATTGGCCCAATACAATATGGAATTGGTATTTTCGGTGGGATTGATCAGGCGGCCGTCAACTTCCAGGTAGGACTTCCCGGGATAGAGGCTGATGCCTAGCGTCCATTTCATGCGGTGTCGCGGTTCGGTTTCTCCAATCCAGATGGTAGCACTGCCATCCGGGTTTTCTTCCAGCTTATAGTCCACCGGGATATTCGTCGATGCCCGGTGATGATGAAAGACGCAAAACTCGATCCCCCCTGATATCCATGCACCTAACATGCCGATATTGGCCGGTTTGATCACGTTTTGCCGGTAAAACATTTCGTAGCCATTGGTTTTATCGGTTGCATAAAAAAGGCGGCCGCCAATTTCCGGCAGGACGCATACTTTGAGGTATTCATTTTCCAGATAAAGCGCCTGGTAGGTTTTATCTACCTTTTTGTCCGTCAGGTTATCTTCCAGCGCATAGGGATAAATGTACCGGCTGGCTCCTTGATAAGATTGGTTGCGGAAGAACATAGGATTTTTATCCGGTGCTTTCGCCAAATAGGTGGGAAGGGTAAGAGGTTCCTGCCAAACCTTCACTTTGCTCTGGCTATAGCCAATGGTGCAGAGGTACAGGCAAAAAATCAGTAGCCTTAATGGTTTAAAGTTGGTAGTCATAGTGGAAGTTTTTTTCGTTGAATGTTGAGTATGAATAAACCGCAATCTAACTTTCTGGTGCTCTCCTAACACGCAACCCGTTGACCTCGTCAAATACAAATCTCACCACCCGTTTAACCCGTCGAACTCGTCTACCTCGTTAACCCAAGAACGTCCACCCCTTTCTCAAAAACAATATCCACCGGAATATTGGCATCACTCAAACGATCCAGGTCTGCTTGTAACTGGGGGCCGATCTTGCCTTTTTCGCTAACCAGCGTAGCCACACCTTCATAATTCCCATCTCCCTGTAGAGTCAAAATTTCTTGGGAAAGAGCGGTCATCGCTTCTTCCAATTTCTCGAAATTGACGCTGTAGGTATCATCTTCCTCGCTGCGTTCAAAAGCACCGTACTCCTGGAAGAAATTAAAACGGATCATATTCGCTTTGCCGTGCGCACTGGAGGCGCCGAAACGTACCGAACGGAAAATACCGGCCATAAAGGTTACGTAATAATCCTTTAAGTCTCCTTCCAGTTCGCCCTTTTCGAATAACTGCTTGATCATGTAAAGTCCAAGAATATCGGCCTTTCCTTCTTCCAGGGCGGAAGCGTGTTCTTTCAAGGCCTTTCTTACCGTACCCTTACCGTCGATCGTATTTTTAATCCCCAGGCCGTGTGCCACTTCGTGAAACATCGTGTTACTGAAGAAGGCATCGAAAGTAATGTGCTCACGTTGTTCGGGAGTGATCAGCACTTTGGAAATCGGTACCATGATCTTATCAAACTTGGCTCGCATGGCATTCTTCAACTGCAGGCGTCGGGTTCCTTTTTGCAATTGCACCTCCTCATCATTCGGCAGATTAATGGCAATGGTTTTACTCCCTGCATTACAATCACCCGCGTAGTAGACCACATCGTAGGCGTTCAACTCCGCATCTGTACCGGGCTTTTCCGCCTTATAGGTATTATCAACCGGCAGGCCTTCCTGTAGTTCCGGTAAGAATTCCGCATATTTGGCCAGCCGCTCGCTCCAATCCATATCTTTGATCAAAACGTAACATTCGTGGGCGGCTTTGTAGCCAAATAACTGGTCTTCATACGTTTCGATCGGACCGATGACCACATCCAGTACATTATCTTTCATCGACATCCAGGCCAGATCGCTTGGTTGGTATTCATCGCTCAAAAAAGCATCTGCGCGTAATTCGAGGTATCTTTTGAGCGCCGCATTTTCTGCCAAATCAGCCGCTTGCCTGAGCAAATCAGCCGCCTTTTCTACTTCCGCTTTAAACATTTCACGGTAGGGAATGGTGATCAAACGGCCATTATCATCCCGACGAAGAAAAGTATACAAGCTGGATTTATCGGTCTTTTCCGTTACGTTAAATTCCTCTTTAGTCATATCCGCCGGATAGAAGTTAGCCCCGGCTGGTTTAGCACCCACTCCATCAATGAACGGTTCATTATTATCCAGGCGGTCCCAGGGACCATAGTTTATCATGGCAAATTCCCGGGTAGCTTCGTCTTCGATACTGTTCAGAAAAGCTTCTTTGTCCCCGTAGGCTTCGTACCAGAAAAGTTCATCCATGATTTTTCCCGCTTCGATCAGAATGGGGATCATTTGCTTTTGTTTATCAGTTAGGCCACTGAGGTCCGCAGTAAGCGTAAAGGGTACATATTTGTTGAGGTTAGCCTGCATTTCGGAAATGGGCTCTTTGTCATCAGGTGTTTCCGTGGTGGTAGCTTCCTGGGTACAGGCACCGGTAAATAGTAAAAAGGTTAATAGATATAAGTTGGTTCTGATCATGTTGTTTTGTGTTTTCTTGATGAAAAGGTAAGGATTTCCTTTTGTATTGGCAATAGGACACTGTTACAGGAATGCTGTTTTATTGGACGGTTACTGAGTATATCTGACTTTCCCAAGCTTACAACAATACCATAGTATTCCGATCTGGTATCCCCGCCTGCTGCCTGCCGACCTAGCGGTCACGGTAGGTGGGTGCCAGCGGCCGGCAGGGTGGGCAGGTGGCATCTGATCCACCGGTTACTTGACTTTGCACAAAATTATTTTTAACTTAGTTAGATATTTGTCTAAATATCTAATTGATGAATCAATTGATCAAGGCGTTGAATGATTCAACCCGGCGGGAAATATTGAATTTGCTGAAAGAAGAGGAGCTTACGGCGGGAGCGATTGCGGAACACTTCGACATTTCGAAACCCAGTATTTCTCATCATTTAGACATTCTCAAACAGGCGGGATTGGTGATCGCGGAGAAAAGAGGGCAATTTGTACACTATTCGATCAATACTACTGTCCTCGAAGATCTACTGCAATGGATTTTATCATTGAAAAAATAGTATCATGCGTATCGACTGGCAAAAAGAAATACCCAACCTGATTTTAGTGGCACTGCCCTTTATTTACCTGGCTTTGATCTGGAACACCTTACCGGACAAGGTCCCATTGCATTGGAATATTAATGGAGAGATTGACCGCTGGGGGACTAAATCCGAGATCCTCTTTCTTCCCTTTATGTTACCATTGCTTACCTACGTCATTTTCCTGGTGGTTCCTTTTATTGATCCCAAAAAGCAGATCGAAAAAATGGGGGCCAAATACGACCAGCTCAAATTTATTTTGGTGTTGTTTATGTCGGCTTTATGCCTATTTATCATCTATGCCATCAAGCACCAATCTCTAATCCATACCAACATCATTTTTGCCTTTACCGGTTTGTTGTTTGCTGCACTGGGTAACTTTTTCCAAACGATCAAGCCCAACTATTTCATTGGTATTCGCACGCCCTGGACGCTGGAAGACCAGGACATTTGGCACAGAACCCACCGTCTCAGTGGCATTGTCTGGATGGTAGGTGGTTTGTTGATCGTTGGCTTGAGCCTGATCCTTGGTCAGAACCCGCAAACCTTATTGTATCTTTACCTCGGTATTGTTGGAGCCTTAGTCATTATTCCCATCCTCTATTCTTATCTCTTGTTTAAGCAGCACCAATAGAGGTTTTGTTGTAATATTCATTTTTGGCAAGCTGGTAGAAATTCCGGAAGGGCAATAAGTGGTGAGGTCCATATTCTAAACCCGGATCTATAAATAACAAAAGTGTAACCTCAATCTCTCATTCTTTTTGTATACTAGTCCAAAAAACCGCGAATGGAAAAGCGCTCTACCTCACGCCTTGCTGAATGGCTGGACAGACTGGCCCGCGAGAGCTGGCAACTCGAGCTGATCATATCGGGATTTGCCATCTTTTTGTTATTGGGGATCTACGAACCATTACAGGAAATGATCCAGTCCATTAATGCGAGCAACATCAGCTGGCAATTGCGCAATGCACTGGTTTTTCCACTCATGTCATTAATGGCAGCCTGGTTCATTTTATTGATTAACCTTTGTATACATGTGGTATTCCGGGGATTGTGGATCAGTACCATAGGACTAAGATCTGTGTCGGATGATATTGATTTCGAAGCATTAAACCTACGCCCCCGATTCCAAAACTTTTTGCAAAAGCGAATTGGCAGCTTTGATCGGTACATTGAACGATTGGAACAGATCTGCAGCATTCTCTTTGCTTTTACCTTTCTCATTTTATTTATGCTATTAGCTATCGTGGGTATGATCACCTTGATGACTTTGATCAATTGGGGACTACGTGAAGGCATGGGTCTGGGTAATGCACTTTTTGTTGAGATAATAAACATCATTCTGCTAATAGGTGGCTTTCTCTACTTCATTGATTTTGTCAGTTTAGCACGCCTGAAACGCATTAGCTGGTTGGCTCCCATTTACTATCCTGTCTACCGTTTTTTTAGCCTGGTAACCTTAGCAAATCTATACCGCCCGCTCTACTACAATTTAATCGATAATCGTTTTGGCAGACGAGTGGGATTACTGCTCGTTCCTTATATCCTTTTTCTCATGATCGCCTCGTCGGTGAAGATCTTTACCGATGCATATTATCCGATTTCTCGCAATGCTATTAATTGGGGAGTAATATACTATGATGATTTGCGTCCGGAAGAGGATCATTCAAGGTATGCAAGTATCCCTTCCCGTTACGTTGATAATGGTTACGCAGAACTTTTTTTACCTTATAACCCCAATAATGACGATGAATCTATTAAGGCCGTCTGTCCCGGTCTGACACCGGTCAAGGAAAAAGGGGTGGCGCTGGAAGGTGTCATTACTATTTCTAATTACCTTCCCTATAACCGGGATTCACTCTTACAATGTATGGGAGCTATTCACCGGGTCTTTGTTAATGACAGTCTTTTCCATAGTCCCGACTTTCGTTTTTATACTCATCCGGTACGCGACGATAATGGCCTGCTCACTATTTTGGATGTTCAATACCTTCCCCGTGGCCAGCATCTCCTGCGGGTAGAAAAACAGAGGGTCGGTGAAGATTCGCTCATTTGGGAAGCGGCCGCAAAAATCCCATTTTGGAAAGAATAAAAGAACAAATTCAAATTTATCGCTACGATATTGAAAAATACCACCATGAATTGAAGAAGATAATGACCATGCAAGTGGACTCCAGTCTGCACCACAAAGTCTTTCCGGGTATTCTATTGCGGGTAGGAGATTATTATGCTTCCGACACCCTGCTGCGGCAAAATATCGCCGAAAACCGGAAATGGGGCATTCAGGGAGAGGTGTTCTTTTATTATGAAGGGTTAAGGAAGCATCCGCAATTTTTTGAGGGGTTGTATGATTGATGGAGGTATTCTGAAAAGAGAAATTGTTCTGCTGAACCATACCCAGTTACCGATTGTTGCTGAACTAATTTTTTTCCTGTAAAGGTAAACTTTAGCAGAATGCTTTCACTTCTTCCCAGCGTTGATTTTCTCCGGAAAAAAACATAGATTTGTTCACGAATTAACATTGTACACGTTACGTGAATATCCGAAAAAGTGAACAAAAAAGAGACAATACAAATACATAGAATCATACATTTGCTAGAAAAAAAACTAGGTCAAACCGCAAAATGGGAGCCTGAAGCTAAAATTTTGGATGGACAACTTATTATCTTTATAGACGATAATCAATACATCTTCCCAGTAGAACTCAAAAAGGAAATTCGTCAATATCAGATAACAAAATTAGAAGAGGAAAAAGAAAGATATGGAGACATATTGCTGGTTGCCGATCGGATTTTCCCCAGACAGCGTAATCAATTGAGAGAAAAAGGAATTGCTTATGTAGATTCAACCGGCAACATCTATTTAAAAAAAGACAAACTACTTATTTGGATCGACCAGCCAGCCAAAAATAAATCACCGCAGCCGGTAGTAAGTAATCGGGCCTTTACTAAGACAGGCTTAAAAGTGTTATTTCAGTTGTTACAAGATAGAAAGTTGATCAACGAGCCACAAAGAGCAATTGCTGAACGAAGTGGAGTAGCGCTAGGTAATATCCCTAAAGTAATTCAGGGTTTAAAAAAAACTGGTTTTTTATTAAGCCTAGATGGGAAACAACACCTTTGGGAAAATCGGAAAGCGCTATTAGATCGATGGGTCAAAGGATATGAAACTACTCTTTTACCAGGACTGCAAAG
>CAZHNG010000142.1:12742-15853 GCA_964533785.1 uncultured Saprospiraceae bacterium
GAGCGTTATCGGCTTGAAGGTTTGTGGAGAGATCTCGAATTAAATACAGCCCATTCCGTTTGGGGAGGGGAAGCAGGTGGAGAGATTTTAACAAATTATTTACGTGCAGAGCACCTCCTACTATTTACGGATGAAACCAGGCTGCAGTTGATAAGAAAATACCAACTAATCCCAGATGAGGAAGGGGAGATAGAGGTACGCGAAAAGTTTTGGCCTGGTGATAAGGCCCAAAATATAGCTCCTCCTTTGCTTATTTATGCTGACCTATTGCTTAGTGACAACCAAAGGTGCTGGGATACTGCACAAAAAATATACTATGAGTACATTGAAGACAACTTATAAAGAACTGGCAATACCGCATTTCAAAGAAGTTTTTGAAATTATTGATGCGGTACCTCTGGAATATGCTTTTTCTATTTTGAAATCATTTGAATATGGTTTAAGCCAGTGATCATAACTGTTTTAGCTTAAAAGTCTTTTTAAATTCCTCCAAACACTTCTCCCAATTCAATCTCCAAATCCGGGAAAATGCCGACCGGTACCGTTTCGCCAATAGCAAAAGGGGTAGGACGCAAGGTCATATATTCACCCACTTCATTAAGGCGATAAGGAATGACGGTACTGTCGGTGGGGTGAACGATCCAGTATTCCCGAACACCCGCATTTTGGTAGATGTCAAATTTATCGGTCAGGTCTTTTTTAGAGGTGGCCGGAGAAAGGATTTCGATTATCCAGTCAGGAGCGCCGTTACAACCTTGCGTATCGAGTTTGGAAAGGTCGCAGATAATAGATAAGTCAGGTTGTACGACAGTATCAATTTGACTTATACGCTCCTTTTCCTCCTTCTCGATTTAGCCTTCCCACGCTTCGAACGCTTAATCATTTCCCGCTTCACAAACTTCTTTTTATCCTCCACCAGGCGCTCGATCAGGTCTTCTCTCCCCATTTTTTGTAATTTTTCCCGGATCACCTTATGATTTTCCCTTTTGTACCAGAAAAAGAAGAGGTGCTGACTCTTTTTCTCTTTTTTGGTATGGGCGGTATACACCGGTTTTAAAGTGTAAGGATGAAGACCAGAATAATAGATGACCGTAGCCACCGTCATGGGAGTGGGCGTAAAATCCTGTACCTGTTCGAGCTTGAAGCCCATGTCTTTCGTTTCGGCGGCGAGGTTGGCCATGCTTTCTTCGGTAGAGCCCGGATGACTGGAAATGAAATAGGGGATTAGCGGTTGGTTCAGTCCGTGTTTTCTATTGTATTTGTCAAATTTTCGTTTGAACTCATGGAAGTGTTTGAAAGAAGGTTTGCGCATGATCTTCAGCGTATCATCGGAAGTATGTTCAGGAGCCACTTTTAGCCGGCCGCAGACGTGATTGGTAACCAACTGCTCCATGTACTCGTCGAGGCTGTCATCGGCTTGTTTGTTATAGCTTGGCACTAATAAATCGTAGCGAATGCCACTGGTAACGAACGCTTTTTTGACCTTTTCGTGAGCGGCGACCTTGCGGTAGATCTCCGTTAAAGGTTTATGGCTGGTATCCAGATTACTACAGACGACCGGATGAATGCAGGAAGGGCTAACGCAACGGTCACAGATCTCCTGTACCTTACCCTTCATGCGGTACATATTCGCCGATGGACCTCCCAGGTCGCTGATGTAGCCTTTGAAGTCTGGCATCTGGGTCACGGCCTCCACTTCTTTGAGGATCGACTCTTCCGATCGGCTGGCAATGAATTTCCCCTGGTGAGCCGAGATCGTACAGAAACTACAGCCCCCAAAACAACCCCGGTGCATATTGATCGAATGGCGGATCATTTCGTAAGCAGGAATAGATCCTCGCTTTTTATACTTTGGGTGCGGCAAGCGCGTATAAGGTAAATCAAAAGAACGATCGATTTGTGATTCCGACATCGGCGGGTAGGGCGGATTGATGACTAAAGTTTGCTTTCCCACCTTTTGAATAAGCCGGCGTGCCTTGACCTTATTGGACTCTTGTTCTATGTATTTGAAATTTTCGGCATAAGAGCGTTTGTCCTTTAAGCAACGTTGATGTGAATGGAGTTGAAAGTCTACCCAGTTTTTATTCACCGGGATAGATTCTTCTGCGGACAATTGAACGGCGGTTTGCGGAACCGTTCTTAGCGCATCAAAAGGTACCCCTTTCTCCAATAATCGCAATATTTCGCGTAAAGGCATTTCCCCCATGCCGTAGACCAGCATATCCGCACCACTTGATTCGAGGATATTGGGGAACAGCTTGTCCGCCCAATAATCATAATGCGTAACACGGCGTAGCGAAGCTTCAATACCTCCGAGCAATACCGGCACTTCAGGATAAAGGGTCTTTAATATTTTGGTATAAACGGTAGAGGCGTAATCGGGGCGAAAACCGGCCGTTCCTCCGGGGGTATAAGCATCAGTCGAACGCCTGCGTCGCCCCGCCGTATAATGGTTCACCATCGAATCCATACAGCCGGAGGTAACGCCAAAGAAAAGACGGGGTTTCCCCATTTTCTTGAAATCCCGCCAATCGTCCTGCCAATTGGGTTGGAGAATGATACCGACCCGCAACCCTTCACTTTCCAGAATACGGCCAATGACCGCCGTCCCAAAAGCAGGATGGTCCACATAAGCATCCCCTGATATTAAAATAACATCAAGCTCTTCCCACCCACGTTTTTCTACTTCCTTCGCAGTAATGGGCAGCCAATCAGTAATAGGACGATCGTTCGACATCTGCTTTTAATTGAAAAACAAAGATATGGGGAAAAGGTGAGGATTGGAAGTGGGGTATATCAGGAAAACAACAAAATTTGATTTCAGTGGATGTATTTTGTTGTTAGTGTGAAATTTTCCTTTTATTTCTTGAGTTAACAATAGTTCATCACTTCAACCTTAGACTAAATGACCTATCAAGCGTATTTAGAGCAAATGCAATACCTCTCCCTTACCGAAGGTCGGCTTGGTTACATTGACCAGGGGAAAGATGATTACCACGAGTTACTTCCTAGTTTGAACCTCCCTGTTTGGGTGATCTGGGGCAAACAAGATAAAATAGACTTGTTCGGCGGGATCATCAAACGGCTACAAGCGGAAAATTTTATACTGCA
>CAZHNG010000143.1:0-15845 GCA_964533785.1 uncultured Saprospiraceae bacterium
ATAATGAATATTTACTGAAAGTTTTGGGCGAATCATTTTGATGCGTTTGCCCTATTTTTTCCAGCCTTTCCAATAGGATTTCCCCCACAATTTCTATTTTAGCAAAGTTTAACTCTAATTGACCGAGTGTTAAACTATCGCAAACACATAAAAAGCTATAAAACAACCTATTGCAAAAAGTGTTAAATCATTAAAATTGCCAGACTACGAACTTTAACTATTCTTAACCAAAACTTAACATCGGCTAAACAACTGATAATCAACATTCCATTTCCTGATGCAGCAACCAAATATCAATCCCGATCTCCCCAATCATCCTGCTAAAAAACAACTCTCTCTGCAACAATACCTAGCGGGAATATACCATAACGATCGGGCCGTTATCGCGCGGGCCATTACCCTTACCGAAAGCACTCACCCCAAACAAAAGGCTTTAGGACAACAGATCCTGGATCGTTGTTACCAAAAAAAGCAAGCAAGCATCAGAATAGGGATTACCGGCTCTCCTGGTGTAGGCAAGAGTACGTTCATCGAAACCTTCGGCCTGCACCTTCTGCAAGAACAGCATAAAATTGCCATTTTAGCAATTGATCCTTCGAGCAGTTTAACTTCCGGCAGTATTTTGGGGGATAAAACACGAATGCCTTTGCTTTCCAATCACCCCGATGCTTTTATCCGGCCTACTGCCGCAGGAAAGTCGCTGGGCGGAGTAGCCAGGAACACCCGGCAAGCGATCACCATTTGTGAAGCCGCTGGTTACGATATTCTTATCATTGAAACAGTAGGAGTTGGCCAATCGGAAACACTGGCCCATTCTATGGTCGATTTTTTCTTATTATTGATCGCACCCGGTGCCGGTGATGAGTTGCAGGGCATTAAAAGAGGGATCGTTGAAATGGCGGATCTGATCGCCGTCAATAAGGCAGACGGAGATCGTATCCCTGCCGCTGAAAAGACAAAACGGGATTACCTCAATGCTTTACATTTGTTCCCAGCCAAAGAAAGTGGTTGCACAGTAAAAGCCATTACCTGTTCCGCAACGGAAAAAAAAGGTATTCCGGAAATTTGGACTGCTATTAAGGAGTACCAGGGATTCACTGAACAGAACGGCTATTTTCTGAAACGGAGAAAAGAACAGGCCATATTCTGGCTTCACGAGATCGTTACTGATACCCTCAAAAACAATTTCTACCAGGACGAAAAAGTCAAACAGCAAATAACAGGTATTGAACAACAGGTATTGTCAGGAAAGCTGCATCCGGTCTCCGCTGCCCGGCAATTGCTTGATTTGTTTTACAAGTAAGTCGCAGTGCAGTACTAATAGGTCGAAAAATTGCTTACATTAACCGAAAAAATAAATCTTTCCAAAGTGTTTTATTATTTCATTACCAAACAACAAACAAAACAATTACATCGATGAGATCATTATCCATTACCGTAGTTCTGCTTATTCTTGGACTGATTGTATTGATGAGTGGCTGCAACAATTACAATAAGTTTGTCAACCTGGACGAAGACGTAGAAAATGCCTGGAGTAAGGTACAGAGTGCCTACCAAAGACGGGCTGATTTAATCCCCAACCTGGTTAACACCGTAAAAGGCGTAGCGGATTTTGAACAGGAAACCCTTACGAACGTTATCGAGGCGAGGTCAAAAGCTACCAGCGTTAATATTGATGCGAATAATTTAACGCCCGAAGCCTTACAACAATTTCAACAAGCCCAATCACAGGTATCTTCAGCGCTTAGTCGTTTGTTGGTAACGGTGGAGCGCTATCCCGACCTGAAAGCCAACCAAAGTTTTCTGGAATTGCAAACTCAACTGGAAGGAACAGAGAACCGGATAAAGGTGGAACGCGATCGCTTTAACGATACCGCCACCACCTACAATAAGGCCATCCGGAGATTTCCCGCCAGCTTCTTTGCCACAATATTCGGTTTTGATCAAAAGGCACAGTTTGAAGCAGATCCGGGTGCTCAGAATGCGCCTACGGTTGATTTTAATTAGAAAGAAGAAGCAAAAAAATAAATACGTAAGCGTTAATGGCATAAATCCTACATTTCAATTTTAGTAGGAAAAGCTTCAATACATTTGAAAATAGAAAGAGCCGTCGTTGAATCCAGGTGTTTGCCTCCGCGAATACCTTGACTCAACGATGAGCTTAGACAGTTTTAGCAATTTATGACAGACTTTTTCACCAAAGAGGAAGAACAACAGATCATCAAAGCCATTCGGGAGGCCGAACTCAATACTTCAGGAGAAATACGGGTACACTTAGAAAGCCATGCCCAGGCCAAGCCGCTGGTGAAAGCCGTGGAAGTCTTCGAAAGACTGGGTATGCACAAAACCAAAGCCAGGAATGGCGTATTGATCTACATTGCACCAGACCGAAAGGAATTTGCCATCCTTGGCGATAAAGGTATTAATGACGTCGTTCCTAAAGATTTCTGGAACACAGAGCGGGATATTTTACTTGCGCATTTCAAAAGACAGGAATATACGGAGGGGGTTTGCATCGTCATTCAACAAATCGGGGAAAAACTGAAAGCTTTCTTCCCCTACCAATCGGACGATAAGAATGAACTGCCGGATGAAATATCTTATGGGTAAATTTTTTAAAATCGATATGACGAAATACATAGTAACAGGACTGCTATTGTTCACCAGCCTTTTAGCATGGGCACAAAAACAGGTACCCGAACCATCCAATGTTTTGGTAAATGACTACGCCAACATGCTTAGTCGTGATGAAGTAGCACGCCTGGATCGGAAATTGACGGAATACGCAAGAGCCACTTCTACTCAAATCGTGATCGTTACCGAAGAGTCCTTGGAGGGCGAAGATCCTTTTGATTACACCCTCAGACTGGTGGAAGAATGGGGTATCGGAACCGCCGAAAATGATAACGGTGTTTTACTTTACGTAGCCGAGCAGGACAGGCAGTTGAGGATCCAAACCGGATACGGTGCGGAAGTTTTTCTTACGGATGCCATGGCCAGACGTATTATAGAAAACATTATTAAGCCTGCCTTTCGAGTCGGCCGCTACTACGATGGTCTCCACGAAGCTACTAATATCATCATGGATCTGGGCCGCGGAGAATATACAGGTGAAGAGTGGGAAAAACAGAACTCCAAAGGAGGCATTCCATTATTACTCATTTTATTAGTTTTATTTTTCATCATTATTTTCCTATCAAACCTTAGTAGCGACGATGATGATGACGATGACGGTGGGTACTACCGCGGTGGGCGTTATGACATGGATCGCCGCCGCAGGAGAGGTGGCGGCTGGATATTTTTCCCGGGCGGTGGCTGGACGACCGGCGGTGGCGGTGGCTTCGACGGTGGTGGATTTGGTGGCGGTGGCTTCGGTGGCTTTGGCGGGGGCGGTTTCGGCGGTGGTGGTGCCGGGGGTAGTTGGTAATGGAAAAATTAGCGGATGATCGATCTAAATTTCAGGCAGCTTGACATTAAATAAACGTTAATTCCTCCTTTTTCACCCCAACTGATTAGATTTGCAATCGTTTTGTTGATTGAAACAACTTCGATTGCATGAAAAAGTTAAAGGTCAGTTGGTCTATTCTTTTGCTTTTGCTGCCGTTCTGCGGAGTGGCGCAAGGGGTCGTACAGGATACTACCGAAAAACAAGAGATCGAAGTTGATCACGCTGATTTTCTGGAATTTCAACAAATGGACACTTCTACCATCCAAAAATTGGTGGGACACGTTGAGTTAAGTCAGGATAGCGTTTTTATGTACTGCGACTCCGCAACGATCAAAAATCGCATCGACCTGGTCGCTAAGGGACAGGTGGTTATCCAACAAAATGATACGTTAAATGTATTTTCCGATTCCCTGATCTACGACGGTGCTAAGAGAGTGGCCGACCTTTACGGAGACGTTGTCTTAGTCAATGGCGAACAACAATTGTTTACGAAACAATTGAACTACGACCTTAATACCAAAATCGCCACGTACACTACCAAGTCGACCTTAACCAATGGCAGTTCACAATTGACTAGTAAGCGGGGTTATTATTATGTGAATGAAAAAGCAGCCTATTTCAAAGACAGCGTCATCGTCGTCGATACCAATTTCACGCTCAAGGCCGATACCCTCAAGTTTAATACAGCATCAAAAGTAGTCGAATTCCTGGGGCCTACCCTGATCAAGAACGACAGTATTAAGGTTTATTGCGAAAGTGGATATTATGATACGGAAAATAACGTAGCGGAATTTACCGAAAATGCCCAATTCGAAAAAAATGGCCAACAGGCACAGGCAGCAATCATCCGCTACGATGGTTCAAACAAAGAATACCTGCTCATTGGGGATGCTCAATTCCGGGAAGGCACACAGCAAGCAACTGCGGATACCATTCGCCATGATGAAGCCGCTGATGTCACCTACCTGATCGGCAATGCAAAATTTCAAGATGGCGAACAGAACATCGATGCCCAGACGATCGTTTACGACGCTAAAACAGAAACGTATTCTACCAAAGGAAGATCCAGGATCAGCAACCCTCCCCAGATACTGGAAGCCGACCAAGTGGATTTCGTTGAAGCGACCGGCTTGGGCCTGGCCATAGGCAATGTCATCTGGCAGGATACCGCCTCGCAAGTGACCATTATCTGCGACAATGCCGACATCAACCAAAACACCAACTACCTAAAAGCCAGCGGAGGGCCCAAGGGGCGGCCATTGTTTATTTCCCTTATCGATGAAGATTCCTTGTTCATGGCGGCCGATACTTTAATGTCGCTTACCATCGATTCCACGAGCTCCGATAGCAGCCGTCTGCTGATCGGATACTACGACGTACGCATCTATAAGAGCAACCTGCAGGCCATTTGCGATTCGTTGGTCTACAATACCCAGGATTCTTTATTTTTCTTTTACGACGATCCCATCATGTGGTCGGATACTTCCCAGTTTTCCGCAGATACGATGACGATGCAACTGGCCAACAACACTATTGATCGCATCTTTTTGCGTGACAACGGATTGATCGTAAATTCTCCCGATGAATTTTTCTTCAACCAGATCCAGGGAAAAGACATCACCGCCATTTTCGATGGTGAAAACCTGCGCAGAATGGATGTTGAGGGCAATGCAGAATCCGTTTATTATGCACTGGACGATGATAAAGCCTACGTGGGGGTCAATAAGACCATTTGTAGTGAAATGATCCTCTATTTTGGTAATAATCAAGTCGATAGGATCAAGTTTTTTGAACAACCACAAGGAAATTTCTATCCCATGCAAGATGCGGACCACGAAGCGATGAAGCTCGAAGGATTCTACTGGGAAACCACACGCCGGCCTATGCAGGTAGAAGACCTGTTTATGCACCGACCCACTACGGTACCTACTCCTCTTCCCGAACCTATCGAACCAATAGGGAAAGCATCTCCCGCATTAAAATCCCTTCCAGAAAAAGCCAAGAATAAATTCTAAACAATTCTTCGAAGATTTTCTTTTGTTGTTGAGTTTTTTAATCAACAACAAAGTGAAAAATTCCAAGCAATATAACCGTCGTTTTTGGGGTCTGGTCCTCCTCCTCGTTGTTTTTGTCTCCTTAGTCATACTAGCCAATACCCTCACCACTTATATTTTTATCCGGGATGCCAATAAGATGTTCATTGAAGGAGAATGGCGGGAAGTTGCTCCTGAATTGACTGATAGTTCCAGGGTGGATTCGGCAGCCGTCGATATTGATGCGAACATACAATAACGGTTAATCAAAACGGCGGTTGGCGAGTTTCGCATCGAGATGTTCCGCCACGTAGGGCCCGTATGGGCTGCAAGTGCGGAATCGTGAGCAGCAGTGTTAAAAAGTAAGGAAGCTGCTCCAAGCAGCGTCCTTACTTTTACCTGAGACATTAAGTTAAGTAAGGCGGTTACTGGAAGTAACTGCCTTACAGCGCTGCTCTTATTTCTTCTGGTATCCTCCGATAATTTCTGCGTTGCAGCTATCTGCATGACGATTCCGCACTGCTGTGGAATCGTCATGCAGCGCCTTACTTTTCACCTTGTAAATTACCAATCACCATTAAAATTTACCCCCTCTTTGCTACAAAAAATAAATTATTTTACCCTATCTTTATTACAAATATGGGTAAAATTTACCCTATCTTTATTACAAAACAAGCTAAAACAAATGATTAAGCGGCAGCTCCTGAAAGATTTGGAAGTATGGAAAAGTAAGAAAAAAAGAAAGCCTTTAATACTAAGAGGGGCCCGGCAAGTGGGAAAAACCACACTTGTAAAAATGTTCGGCAAGAAATTTGACTACTCTATCAATTTAAACCTGGAAAAGTCTGAACACAGAGTTTTTTTTGAAAAAACAGATGATGTCCAGGCCATTATTAATGAGATTTTTTTGGTCTATGGTATTTTAGAACCAAAGAAAAAGATCCTTCTCTTCATAGATGAAATACAGGAATCACCGAAAGCTATTAATTTATTGCGATACTTCTACGAGGAAACGCCTGACATTTATGTTATTGCAGCAGGATCTTTATTGGAAAATGCGCTTACTTCCTCATCAAAAATACCCGTTGGCCGTGTTGAATATTTAAAATTAAATCCAATTAATTTTCGAGAATTTCTCGAGGCAACAAACCCTAAAGCAGCTCAGTTAATTACCCAAGTTCCGTCGCCGGATTATACCTACGGTCCGTTGCTTAATTTATTCCATGAATATGCATTAATAGGAGGATTACCAGAGGTAGTCGCAACATTCATAGAAGATAAAAAACTACTTGTTCAGATCCTTCCCATTTATGAATCCTTATTGCAAACCTACGAAGAAGATGTAGAAAAATATGCGCGCACCAGAAATGAGGCAATGATTGTAAAGCATGTGATGAGAATGGCTCCTTTTGAAGCAGATCGCAGAATCAAATTTCAGCACTTTGGAAAATCTGAATATAGATCCCGGGAAGTAGGTGAAGCATTTAGTGCACTACAAAAAGCAGGACTTTTAAGGTTAATTTATCCAACATCAGATCTGGTCCTACCAGGCATTCCCAACTATAAAAGATCTCCGCGTTTACAGTTTTTAGATACTGGGGTAATTAATTACAGGCTTAATCTCCATAAAGACTTAATTTCCATAAAAGACCTGCATCAATTACACAAGGGAAAATTAATTCAACATCTGATAACCCAAGAATATATGTCGATTCATAAGTACCCTTCTTTTGACCTTTCTTTCTGGGTGCGGGAAAAGAAGGATGCTCAAGCTGAAGTCGATCTAGTGGTACCATCCAAAAACTTCCTAATCCCGGTTGAGGTAAAATCAGGAGGAAGTGGGAAATTAAGATCTCTACATCAATTTATTGATAGGTGTAACCATCATTATGCTGTACGTATCCATCAAAATAGATTTAGTATCGAGCGAACCAAAACGATCAAGGGCAAATCTTTCTATTTAATGAACCTACCGTATTACCTCGGCACTATGTTACCGGATTATATCGAATGGTTTCTTAATGAATATTAGACTTGTTCTGAACTCCCTGAAAATTAAGAGGCAATACCTTTACTGCATTTTTTTGGAACTCCCATTTTTACTCTTAATTTTCAGGGTTACTTGCCCTTGGTTTAGTGAAACATTAAGTAAGGCGGTTACTGGAAGTAACTGCCTTACAGCGTTGCTCTTATTTTTTCTGGTTGCTGCTTTTACGTGTAATGACTTAAAGTAAGGATGCTGCTTGAAGCAGCTTCCTTACTTTTCAAACCCGCATTCCCTCCTCCTGGTGCCGCCACAACTCCTGAAAGATCGCACTGTGCTTTAACAAATGTTCGAAGGTACCTTCATCCACGATCTTACCTTTGCTCATAACGTAGACGTAGTCGAACTTGGTCAGTAAGTGCAACCGGTGCAAGGCGGAAAGTACCACCTTGTCCTTGAACCGCGCAAAGAGCTGATCATAGATCTCCACTTCGGTTTTGGGATCCACACTACTCGTTGGCTCATCCAATAGTACAATACTGCTTTGTTTGGCGGCCAGCACTCCACGCGCCAAGGCCAGCCTCTGTTTCTGCCCCCCAGATAAATTAACGCCCTTTTCCTGGATATGAGATTCAAAACCATTCGGCAACTGATCGATGACTTCCGTAAGGTATACTGAAGTACAAACGCTGTCCAATTCGGCTTTGTCGTAGGGTAAGCCGAGCGTAATATTATACTCAATCGTATTTTCAAAGATTTCCGGTTCCTGGGGGAAGAGGGTGATATAGTCGCTGATCACATTGAGGTGATCGTATTTTTTGCCGTCGACTTCAATGGTCAGTCCGGGTGCAGGTGTATACAACCCCCTCAACAAAGCCAACAGCGTACTCTTACCACTACCGCTTTCACCGATAAAAGCAATTTTTTTGCCCCGCTCCAAATCAATGTTGACCTGCTTGATCCCTTGCTGATACTCCTCCCGTTCTTCTTCGTGGTTGTGGGTAAATGACAATTGCCTGATGCCGATCTTTTCCCATTTTTTATTTAAGCCTTCTACCCCCTCTTCCGTACGTAGCTGGTCATACGCTTTGATGATATTTTCAGCGGTTTGTACGTCCGTATTCTGTTGGACAACCTGCGTATACAGGTAAGCAATGTCATGGAAAGTACCGGCAAACCGATCTACGTACACCATTAAAGCCACCAAACCGCCTATTTGGAAGACTTCTCCCGGCACGTAATTCTGATAGATGTACCCCATCAACATAAAGAAGTAGATCAACACCACACAGGTGTCCACTACAAACCACTTCCATTCGTTAACGTATACTTTCCGCCGGAAGGGAGGAAAGACGTCCATCACCCGGCTCAACAAATTGATCTTCATCCGCTGCTGTAAGCGCAAGGTGATCACGGTGATAATATTGGACAGGCTGTCGAACAAAGTAGAAGAAACGACGTGTTCCTTCTCATTCGTCTCTCGCAAAGCAGCAATGAAGGGCTTATCAAATTTCAGGGTAATATAAACGATTAAAACCCCTAGCCCGATGGCAATTGTACCAAATAATGCTGAAAAATAAAGCATCGCCCCGAAAGAAATAATAAACCGGCTGAAGGCGGTAAAGTAGCGAAAGCCGCCTTCGAAAAACCCTTTCAGTGCTTCGTAGGCTTTGCGCACCCGGTTGATGGTCGCACCGCTGTGGTGGTCCTGGTGCCATTTGACCGGCAGGTGCAGGGTTTTATGGTACAGTTCATCCAGAAAGTTCTTGCTCAGGTTAAAGGCCAGTACGCGTTCCATTACCCTTGCTTTGCCGTGAAAGGCCCAATTGATTAAGTGCAACGCAAAATATGCCCCCGCATACATCCAGGTAGATCGCAGTACATCCGTCCCTTCTTTCTGTAATAAATTGATAAACCACCCCCATAAAAGCGGAGTAACCCCGTGTGCTACCTGACTGACAATGAACATGAGGTAGATCAACACATACCGCTTTTTTTCCCGGCCGGCATATTTCCATGCCGTTTTAAGCATCGAAATGTAAGGATTGTTGGTAAGTTTTAAGGTCATGACAACTATATTTCCGTGTAGAAATGAATAAAAGAGGCCTTTTCAGTACCAACGGCGGATACTGAAGGATGAAAATCCAATAAACAGATGGTAAATCTTATAGAAACAGCGGTGTAAATAGGATCATCGGGCGTTGTTTATGATTATGACTGGCCAACATCTGATTTTGGAAATACGTTCCCAATTGTAGCTTTATTTTTTAGCGGTAAAATAAATTTGTACCAATGAAAAATCTTGTGTGATAAGTTTTGAACCACGGAGGACGTCGAGGACACAGAGCTCACAGAGGTTTTTTGAATCCTGAACTTCCTTGCGGAAGTGATGTGTTTGAGATTTAGTTTGCTTCGCAAACATAAGAGAACATGGAGCGACTTCAACGAAAGCCTAAAGTTTCCAAAATCGACTCCACGAAATCGGGATGTTACGGTCAAAGACCGGATGATATTCTTTCCAAGTCCGAAGACTTGGAAAATCGGGGTCTGGAGACTAGGAATACTGGAGGGAGTGTGCCCAAACGGAGTTTGGCATGTTTCGCGCATCGAGACGGAGTCTATCGCAAGCAGTAACTTAAAGCAAGGACGTCGCTTCGAGCACGGTGCTCGAAGCGACGTCCTTGCTTTTTATCCTCGTACTATCGATTCCACACTTGCTGCCCATACGGGCCCTAAGTGGCGGAATGTCTCATGATGCCAACACACCAGACTCCGTCTGAACAAAAAAGGCTAACCCGGATTAATTCACCAACAAGACATCCCCCGAAAAAGGAACGACCGCCCCGTCTAAAAACCTTACTTTAACCAGGTAAGCATATACCCCTTGCTGGGGTTGATTATCCACATTCTCCCCTTGCCAACCCGCTTCGGGAACATTGGGCGGAATATTCGATCGTTCAAAAACCAAGTGTCCCCAGCGATCAAAAATGGCTAACTGCTCGATTTCCTGTACCAATGGTTGTGTACCGTAGGCCGTAAAAAAGTCATTTACCCCATCCCCGTTCGGAGAAAAGACGTTCGGAATATAGATCCGGTGATTGGTTTCTACGGTAATTGTGATACTGTCCTGCGCCTGGCAGCCAAATTCGGAAATAGCATTGATATTATAAGTATTGGTCTCCGTTGGGTACCACTCCAGGTTAAAGCAATCCCCCTGGCAAAGGGAATCGGAAAAAGTAGCCTGAAAATCCGAAATACCGTAGTTAGCGCCTACGGATAAATTCAACAATTGCCCCAGTTCCACCGTCGTATCGGGCCCCAGATCAATTACAAAAGGAGCCGGATCATCGATAGTGATTTCTTCTTCATAGCGGCACCCGAAATCATCCACCACGGATAAGCGATA
Organism: uncultured Saprospiraceae bacterium; assembly: GCA_964533785.1. Lineage (GTDB taxonomy): Bacteria > Bacteroidota > Bacteroidia > Chitinophagales > Saprospiraceae > JANQRV01. The sequence continues at coordinate 10,872 of CAZHNG010000143.1, forward strand.
GTCGCCACCGGTCAAGTCGATAAAAGGAGAGGGCTGATTGGTGGCCAAATTAGTTAAGCCGACTGCAAAAGGTTCGTAAGCATTGCTGACGCTTTCAACAGTAATACTAGCATCGGCGAAACCAAAACAGGTGGGGGCCACCGCATTACTGATCACTTGTATATTTTGATCGGGGACAATGGTGAGGTCTAGCGTTACAATACTATCACAACCAATGGAAGAGATCAAAGAATCGACATAAACGCCGGTTGCCGTATATGATGAGGAACCAACAGTGAAAATATTGCCTGCACAAATCGAGTCAACTATAGTGTATTCCTTAGGTTGTACGAAAACGATCTTGGTATTGGATATGATAGCACATTTTTCATTACCCAGATTGTTGGGAGAGTTAGCGAGTAAGTAACGATAATAATAAAATCCGGCGGACAATTTATCATGCTGATAAGTTACCCCATTAGCTCCCGGGATATCCTGCCAGGTACTCCCTTCGTCAAAGCTTTCCTGCCATTGTACTGCCGGCGTGGGAAATTGATCTCCATTAATGGTTGCATTCAGATCAATGGGGGAACCATCTTCGCAAATATTTTCAATCTCACGGGGTAGAATCAGGGCTTCGGGGCCACAGGCCTGAAAAGAAATATTGTCTAAAGCCAGATCATTTCCGAAACCACCGGGAGCATTATTTTGCAAACTTAACTTAATGGAGGTTTGACCGGGCTGAGTTTCAAAAACAAACCCATAGGTCTTCCATTGTTCGTCCTGGGGAATATCACCAGTGGTGTATTGCACAACATCATCCAACAGAAAAGTAACATTGGGCTTGATGTGATCCGTCGCTCCTCTTTGGATCAAATTGATAACATCCGCCGTAAATACGTATTGTGTATTCTCACAAAGCCCTTCTACTTCTTCTTCGTAGAATGTTCCGGGTTCAAAGCTGGCATTAACGACCATCATATAGCCATTATTATTGGGGCTGTTATCCCGGATTAACAACCAGCTCGGAAAGATGAACGGCCATTCTGCTGTATTATTCGTGATAACGTATAAGCCATCATTGGGTGGGCCTGATCTGCTGTAGGTATAGCCCGGCGCAATGCCTGGATCATTTGGCAAAATGTTATCCGGCCCCTCCCCAAAATCACCATCTTCGAAAATATTCAATCCTAAATTGCCGTCGCACACCTGGCTATGAACTCCGATAGCTAAATGCAAAGAAAAAAATAAAGCAGCAGCATATTTCATAGTCGTCATTATCTGATTACAACCTGATCATCTCAATAATACAACTTCTTGTTGAATACTCCCTAGTTGTCTTTCGCCATTTTCCCCTAATAATTCATATTGGATCGATACCATGTAAACGCCCGTCAGGGCATCCTGTCCGTCTATACGACCATTCCAGGATGCTCCCGGAGTATCATTTGTATAAATCCGGTTTCCCCAACGATCAAAGACAGACATGCTTAACGCATTCAGCATGCAATTCGAAAATATTTTCAGTTCATCGTTGGCCTCATCCCCGTTAGGACTGAACGCGGTCGGCACATAGGCTTCACAAATACAGGCGACCTTATTGAATACGTATTCATATAGGATGGGGTCTTCACAATCCCTGTTACGAGCAGTATAAACACCGGGAGACTCCAATAGCCTGTTTTCCTTAGTGCCGGTATCCGTCCATTCGAATTCGTCGCTTACCAAAGCAACCTCCCAATCTTCGTTACAAGGAAACAAGGTATCAATGACAATAGTCTGGAGTTTGTCCGACAAGTCGCATTGCTCTACGAAGGGAGTACTACGCCCCACTACGGAAAACGATCCTCTATCTTCGGCAACCATCTCCGTCGCCGTAGTAATGGTATCAAAAGGGATTAATTCCAGCGAGAGGGTATTGTTAGTCGTCTCTCGAAAGCTTTCAAAAGAAAGACAAAAATCTGCGGAACCATCAGTAGGATATTGTAAGAAAACCCTGAAAAAGCCCTGTGTGCTGTTGGCTATTCCTTTGTTGGCTACTATCGCCAGAGCATTTTTTCTACCAAACGCAAATTGGGTACTGCCGATGTTCAATGCCCAATCTGAAGCCAAACGGTTTTGTGCTTCAATTTCGCCCTCAACAGATAAAATCAAATAACAAAGATCCATACCAGCTCCCTGCTCATCGCTGTAAGTCGCCAGCAACTGACCAGAAGGGAGCAACCGAATATCCGCCGCGTTTCTGGTAGAAGAAAAGAAATCGGACTGCCAAACTAAATTGCCGTCATCATCCAATTTATAAAAGTATGCCTGACCTTCCCGAATCGACTCAAAAATATACCCACCTTCTACTTCGTAGGGACCACCGATGGGAGGGGACGAAACATCTCTATTGGTTCTTTTGGCCCATACCAACTCTCCCAAGTGATCCAGCCGGTACAAAAACTCTCCCGACCGGCATAAGAAACCATTATCTTTTGTAAAAATAGCCTGCCCATTGGATGCAAAAGGTTCAAATTTTTTACCCCATTTGAATCTCAAGTCACCATCAAATACGGCTATAAAACCTTGCTTTTGCGTGTTAAAATCTAAAATAAGACCGTAGGCCATCAACTGGCCATTGCTCCAATCGATGGAATAGGAAAAATGATCCACCGTTCCCGTATTAAAAAAGCGGAAATTCAGGATATTGCCCTTATCGTCGAGCTTGAGCAAAAAAATACGCTCTTCGAGGTCTCGGTAGGCACTCCCGTAAATAAAAACCTCATTGAATTCATTGATCAAAAAATCAGTAAACTCCAGGTAATCGCCGGCCTTTTCGTAAGCATTCGACCAAATGATATTGCCGCAATTATCCACTTTCGTGATCCTTATCTGCCCGTTTGCTCCGGTAGTTAGGCCCTCCAGCGAAGAGTCGCCAATTAATAGATCGCCATTGGGAAAATTAGCGATCTTTTGGTGAAAAGAATTCTCCGGATCTTTCAAGGTCTTAAAAAAGACCTGGGTAAAAGCAGTTTGTGAAAACACTGCCAAAAAAATAAATAACAACAGCAACAATCGATTCCTTTTCATAAATCAAATATCCGAAAACTACCTTATTTTTAAAATATTCCTCAACCAAGGAAGGCTATCGGCCAATCATTTATTGGTTTTGGGTAAGCTGTAAGACAAAAGCACAAGCTCATGCATCTGATTTTTGGTTACACCAGTGCTTCGGAATTCATTCCGATCTTTGATTGAAATTTAAACCATACTGATTAAAACAACGTGAACTTATCAATAAGCAACAATCCTCAGTAATTTCTAATCTGAGGAAACAATTCCAAACCGTTGAGAATGATGAATTATTTTTTCGCGGAATAAATTCCGCGGGACCAGGATTCCGTCCAATCGTTTATCTGCTTTCTATACCTATAAACCAGTCCCCAAAGTACGACTGACCTCACCGGCAGCATCTATCAATTCAATCTTTTCGATGCCGGGCTCTTGCCTGACAAACCGCCCGCTCTGCGCCATAAACCCATCTCCCCAGAAAAACTCCTCCAATCGAACCGATCCATCCGCATAATAAAACTTGGCTTTCACTTCGGTATGGTTTAGGCTCGTAACAAGACCCGTATTTGCTGCCGTTGCTTTAAATACTCTCAGTTCCGCTCTATTCTGGGCAGCCAACAGCAGCGTTTCGTCCGTAGCCGTTTTGATCTTTGCCAAACCAATTCCGGCTTCCGGCACCAAAAAATGACTTTCCTCCAGACTAAGCTGTTTAAAAGTGAAATCACCCGAATTGAGCAAAACCAGTCCGTTAAAAGCATCCGCTCTTCCCTGCTGCACCTCCACGCCGTGATCATTGCCGATCAACAACAGGTCAATCCATCCGTCATTATTGACGTCATACGGTAATATGCCGTATACGGGCGCCAGCTGCGCCTCCACCGGTAAGGCTTTCATTTGAAATTGGCCATTGCCCAGATTCTCGATCACGGAGGTTTTCATCCAGTTGGCGGACAGGATCAGGGCGCCGTTCATTTCCTCCTCCGAGAACATTTCCGATACGGTGGCTTCGCCGTATTCGCCGTAGGTATTGTATTTTTTGCGTATGCCGACGAATTGCTTGATCAGATCCTGACGCGGATGGTAAAGGAATTCTTTCTTATTGCCCAGTGAATCTCTCCAATAACAGGAAATCAAAGGGTCGATCATTCCGTTATCATCCAGATCTTTACCGTATACTTTGATCGGTTGATCGGAAGTACATTGATAATACAGGTTTTCCCCAAAATTACCGGCGATGTAATCCATATCGCCATCGTTATCCAGGTCAGCCGCCGCCAAGCTATTCCACCACCCTTTTTGATCTTCCAAACCCGTGGACTGGGAAATATCCGTAAAGGATGTTCCTTCATTATTTTGGTACACCTTTATCGCCATCCACCCAACCGCGAGGATCAGGTCTGGCCAGTTATCCCCGTTAAAATCAGTCCAAATAGCGTCGCTTACCATGCCCGGTTTTAACAGCTCGGGAGATACTGCATTGGTAATATCGGTAAACTTGACATTGCCACCTTCCGTATCATTGCGCAAAAGGTAACTCCGGTCAGACAATGGGAAAGAGATCGGCAAAACCCGGCTGCCCACGAATAAGTCCAAATCCCCGTCTTTGTCAAAATCCGCCGCTTTGACACAGGATCCATTCGCCCTCATCTCCGGCACCGCATCTTTGGCATGGGTAAAATTGCCCTTTCCATCATTCAGGTACAGAACATCCTGGTAAAGAGTATCGCCGGGCCGGAATTGCCCGCTCCCCCTTACGATATACAGATCCTGATCTCCGTCCCCATCCGCATCGAAGAGTAAGCTGCCCGTATCTTCTTCGTAGAGTTTTTCGTGTTGCTTGTAGTTCACCTCTTCCCGCATAAATTGACCATCGGCTTGCTGGATCAACCAGGTTTCCGTATAAGTGCCGCTACCTCCCAAGAACACGTCGTCCAGGCCGTC
>CAZHNG010000144.1:0-5224 GCA_964533785.1 uncultured Saprospiraceae bacterium
GGCCACTTTCATTTTCCCATTAGGGTAGAAATCACGACCAAGACTTTACCCTTGTTTTGGTATAGCCCTTCAACTCATCCATTCCACTTTATCCTCGATTGCTTTGCGTTTAGAAGGAGGAGGAGTTTGATCGAAATATCCCATGTAAAATAAGCCCAGGCAACGTTCGTGCTCTCCGAGATCTAGAAAGTCTCTCGCCTCGATGATCGATCTTGGAGAACTCCAGTATGCTCCTATTTCTTTAGCCGTACAGGTTAACCACATATTTTGCACCGCACAAGCGACGGAGGCAATTTCTTCCCATTCCGGCACCCGTTCCTGGGGGTCTCTTTCCATGCAAATGGCGATTACACAAGCCGATTGCAGAGGCTTTTTTACTGTTTTTTCCAACTTTTTCGGGGAAAATTTTTCTTCGGGTGTGTTGTCCTGGTACCATTGACCTAAATAATCACTCAACCGTTTCAGGGCTTCGCCACGGAAAACTTTGAATCGCCACGGTTCGGTCAATTTATGCGTAGGGGCCCAATTGGCATTTTCAAGGATCTCCTGAATGATCTCATCCGAAATGGGCTGTTGATTATAAGAGGGAGGAAACACGGACCGGCGTTGCCGGATCAATTCACTAATACTGGAAAGTGTAGTACTTTGTTTCATCTTTTTGCACAAAAAAAAAGAAGACCACGCAGGTTTCCAAAACCTAGGTGGTCTTTTTTCTTATTTCACTACTGACACTTACGGTCAACAGCTGTGAAACCAAGAAGGTAGATGAATCTTCTACCACCCCGGCAAAATATTGATCCCGAAGGTAGGCTCCCCGTTTTCAATGAGCGGGAAGGCATAGTAGGGCTCCAGCACCATTGCACCAAATAGGTTCACGCGCAAGGAAACACCCGCACTGTATACCGGAAGAACATCAAAAAAACCGGTTTCATTAGATTCTTGGAATTGATCAAAATCAAACCACGCAACACCGGCATCAAAAAAGAAATTCAGATCGGAGAATAATAGTCCGGATTTAATCAGTGCCAATTGACGCGGACCGGTAAATGGGATACGAACTTCAAAATTACCGACCAGGATCTTACTGCCCGCCAACTGGTTGATGTTGTCTCCATTTTCCGTTAAAACTCTTTCGATATTGTTCGAACTATAACCTCTCACAAACCAGGGATTCCCAAGGAACAAGGGAAACAAGTTATTACCATTACCTCCGTAGCGCCCGTAATGGTAGGCGCGGAAAGCCAAACTAACCGGCTTGAGGCGCTGATATTTTCTAAAGTCAGCCGTGACGCCGTGGAAATTAAATTCACCCAAATACCGGTCATAGCCTAACCGATACCGGTATCCTCGCAGCGGAGCCGTCAACCCAAAACTAGAGTTATCTCCCACCAGTGCACCACTGACGTTGAAAAGGCTAAAGCCGTCAGGCGCATCGAGCCGCTCGCGCTCGCTGCCCAGAAAGAATCCACGGAAGAGGAAGTCGCCTTGCGGGATAGCGGAATATATCTGTTTGTCCAGCACCTGGCTAAAGTTATAGAGCGCTGCTGAAGCACTGGCTTCTACGCGCATAGCTCTAGAGAACGGTAATTGTGCAAAAACCGATAATTGATCCTGGAAAATTCGTTCGGTTACAAAATTATCTACCAGAACAGTGGTTGCTTGTCCATCCCCCAGATCAAGTATTTCTTCATTTGTACCATTATAAAATATTCTCCGGATAGGTATGTGGGATAATGAACCTCCCCAGTTAACTCTGGATTTTTGGTTGATGTAAGTCAATCCACCGCCAATATCTTCAAATTCGCCATTCATCGCCAGGCTGGCAAACAACTGGTTATTACCAATAATATCGGTAAATAATCCACTTACACCACCCACTAATTGGCTGCGACCCGCGCTGAAAAAATTATTGTTCCCCACACCTACACCGACTCCGGCACCACCACCGATATAAGACAGTTCGAATTTGGATTTGTAGTCAACTTTCCTTGCTTCAACGATGGTCCCAGCTTCCGTCATTCTTCCGGCAGGGTCATTCGAATCGAGTCCGTAGAGCTGCGCATCGACGATATTGATCGCGGTTTCATCAACTCTTGGTAAGGTAGCGGCCGTCATATCTACGCTGTCGATCGGTACTTCCCGGTCTAAAAATGCTTCGGGCTTGGCTTTATAAACGCTGTAAGCATTCCTGGCGTAATGGTTATACATGATCCTCCCCGTCCGTTTAGCCACGCTTATTGCCGGAGAATACGGCGTAATACTACTTACTCCGGTCACAAAATCGGTCAATTGGTATACTTTATTAACTCCTGGTTCGTAGCGATAAATATTACGAAAACCATCGCGGTTAGAAAGGAATAGAATATCTCCATTTTCATCCACTATGGGGTTCAAGTTATCAGCACCATAAAATACTTCGTGGTGTTCGATACTTCCCGTCAGTACATCTATCGTGGCCAGGGTAGTAGTCCATTTACCATAATTGCGCCCTCTTTCCATACTTAACTGATCCGTAGCGAATACGATCCCGGAGCCATCAGGGTACCAATAAGGGTGGAGTTCGGAATACTCGTCGTCCGTATACTGCGTCACTCTTTGCGTTTTGACATTGACGCCGTAGAGATCAATTTGTCCATCCGCCAATCCGGTAAATACAATCGTATTGCCGTCGGGTGACCAGTTGGGGTTGCTCATAGCGGGCACCTCCTTCACTTCAATCTCATCAAGCGTTTTTCCGCTTTCCACATCTTTAATCACTAATACATTGTAGCCTTTTTTGAAAGCGACGAAGGCGAATCTTTCACTGTCCGGGGACCAGGTTCCTGCGGATTCAATGTAGTTGAAATCATCGATGTGACCATCCCTGGCAGCGCTGGCTACTTTTCGAATAACTTCGCCGGTTCTGGCATCAGCCAAAAACAAATCCGTTGAAAACAGATCTCTTTCGGATAAAAAGATGACGTACCGACCGTTCGGCGAAATAATGGGTGCGATATTCAATCTTCCCGAATTACCGGGATGGATCAGTTTTTGTCCGACCGTATTTTCTTTACGTCCTTCAATCGTTTTGCCAAAATGATTTTTTATGGCCCGCACCCACAGGTCAGACAAATTTTTACTACTCATGCCGAGTACGATGATACAGGCATCTTCAAAGCCGTATTTGGCAACTCCTTCAAAAAATGGCTGGATGATATCATCGCCCTTCAATCCGGTCAGGAAAGCCCAGAAAGCTTGTCCGTACCGGTAAGGAAAATATTTGGGATTATTGAGTTTGTCCAGCGGCGGCACGTCTTCACTAACGATGGCATCACGCATCCACATAGCCGTATTGGCATCCACCCGCCCGATTGACATATATTCCGCCAATCCTTCTACCATCCAAAGGGGGATATTCGCAAGGTTGCGAAGGGAAGTCGAATCACCATTAATGATCATATTGTACTGAAAAGCGTGCACCAGTTCGTGTCCCAGCACGTGAAAAGTTTGCTGATTAGACATGGCGATGGGCATGACCACCCGGTTGCGCAATCCTTCCGTAACACCGCCCGTTCCTACGCCGATGGCACCGCTGATCGCATTCGTTTGTTGAAAGTCAGCATGGTCACTATAAAAAATCATTGGATTGCGGCTTTTTATAGTGTCCCGTAATACATTTTGGTGCATTAAATACCATTGTTCGGAGTAGTTGGCGAGTGACCGCAACACTTTTTCATTTTTCAAATAATGGTAAATTTCAAAGTTCCGGGTTTGTAATACTTCAAAATCAAATGATTCGTAGCTGGGCTTATTTTGTCCAAAGTATTGTGCTTTTAATGTACCCAGCAAGAGCGAAAAGCTCAAGATCAGGCAAATTTTTACAGCTCTCATAATATATCGTTTTTTTAGAATTTGGTAAATGGTCCTGACCAAATGCGCCAGGAAAATTTGAGATCCCACTATCTCCACCTCTTCGTTTCTTATTCTCATTTTTATTAACAATTGTTAAAAGCATAAAGCTTAGCAATTAGTTTGTGTGTGAAGTTAAATTATTCTTAAACGGTTTTTGAATGCAAGGTAACGGACAAAGGGGTTGCGAGTTTATCGGGTTTGGGTTGTAGGTAAGACGGGTTTTCGGGTTAAGCGGGTTGGGATTGGGTTCAGGCTAATACTAATGCTATGGCAAACTGAATAAATACTTATACCGCAAATGGGATAAATTACCGAAAATGAAAAAGTAATTTATCCCTTGACGCATATTTACTTTTCTCACCAAAATTCAGCCTAGAAAATCGGGCATTTATGCCGTGTAAAGTATATTTTACCATTTTAAAATTTCGTTGGCGCAATATGCTACTCAGCTTTATTTTGCTCTATTTGTTGGTTACCCTTTTCATTGGTTGGATGGCCTCCCGGAATGTACATACCACCCAGGACTTTGTCATTGCCGGCCGTCATTTACCGATGGTAGTAGCCGCCTCTGCGCTTTTTGCTACCTGGTTTGGTTCGGAAACCATCCTGGGCGCTTCTTCGGAATTTGTGGCGCATGGCCTGATAGGGGTTATTGAAGATCCCTTTGGTGCCGCCCTTTGCTTGATCCTGGTGGGCTTTTTCTTTGCCCGCCCGCTTTACAAGCTTAACGTCTTAACATTCAACGATTTCTTTAGGCTGCGGTTCGATCGGAAGACGGAGTTTCTTTCCGCCATTTTTATGGTACCTTCATATTTCGGGTGGATCGCTGCCCAATTGGTGGCTCTGGCCATTGTATTGAACGTTATTGCCGGTACCCCGCTCTGGGCGGGTATTTTAATCTGTACCGTCGTAGTGGTTTTTTACACTTATATAGGAGGAATGTGGGCCGTGTCAATCACCGATTTTGTGCAAACTATTTTGATCATCATTGGCTTGATAGCGATCGCCTGGCAGCTTTATAATGAGGTAGGAGGATTTGAACCACTTGCCGCAGCAACACCCGCTGGTTTTTTTAATTTTTTTCCCGACCCTGATTTCGATAGTATTATTCATTACATCGCTGCCTGGATAACGATCGGTCTTGGCTCCATACCCCAACAAGACGTATTTCAACGCGTCCTATCAGCGAAGAATGCCAAAACCTCGGTGAGGGCCGCTCATTTAGGCGGTATTATGTATCTGACCATTGGGTTTATTCCTTTGTTTATCGGCTTGTGCGGGCAGGTGCTGCACCCGGAATTACTTAAAGGTGATGGCCAGATGGTCATTCCGA
>CAZHNG010000144.1:5234-5797 GCA_964533785.1 uncultured Saprospiraceae bacterium
TAAATTAAATTTTATACGGCGCTAGAATCTACAACACAGCAACCTATTTTTGCAGGTATTATTTTTTGGTGCTTTATTATCGGCTATTTTAAGTACTACTTCGGGTGCCATCCTTGCACCGGCGACCGTCATCGGTGAAAACCTGATCAAGCCTTATTTTACGCATCTTACTGACCAGCAGTTATTGCGCATTATGCGCTGGTCGGTGGTTGGAGTAGCGCTTTGCTCGGCGGCCATGGCTATGAGCAGTACTAGTATTTACGATTTGGTAGCCCAATCCTCCGCATTGAGTTTAGTATCTTTATTTGTGCCATTAACTGCCGGCTTATATTGGAAACGGGCTTCGCGAACGGGAGCATTGATGTCTATTATTGCCGGAATGGCAGTTTGGATATTGTGTGAATTTGTCCTGACTTCTGATATTCCGAGTTTGATATGGGGGTTATTAGCCAGTATTTTGGGAATGGTCATCGGTAGTTTGATTGAAAGTGTAAATTAAACTTATCTAAACGATCCATGGAAGAATTTCTACAGCAATACGGTCTGCTGGCCTCGATTATTGG
>CAZHNG010000144.1:5807-15796 GCA_964533785.1 uncultured Saprospiraceae bacterium
CCAGGCTAAAATTATTTACTTGACGGCCATGCTTACGGTATCTATGGGTTATTTAAACCCCATCAGCGTTGCCATAGCTTTTTTTGTGGGATCGCTCGCACGGGATTGGGCAACATTTTGGTTCGCACGAAAAAAAGGGGAACAGTGGGTCAACAAAAAGCCAAAGCTTCAGGCTAATGCTAAAAAAGTAAGTGGTTGGCTGGAAAAGTCCCCCGAAAAAGTCCTCCTGTCTTATCGGTTTATCTACGGATTCAAAATTGTGATTTTACTGGTTGCCGGAGTTTCCGGGATGAGCTGGCCCCGGTTTGCTTTTCTAACGGCAGTCAGCACCTTTCTTTGGATCGTGGCTTTTGGAGTGCTTGGATTTTACTGTGGAGAAGAAGTTACTCAACAATTCAGCAGGATCAGTGACTACAAGTGGCACATTATTATCGGCGTTGGGGTGTTGGTAATGCTGTATTGGATTTTTTTCCGCTGGCGGAAATTTAAACGGGAATGTGGATCAGTTGGCATTGAGGTTTGAATTTTCGTTTGATTGATGTTCCCTATAAGAAATTGCCATCCACCCTTGAACTAATTTTCAATGAAAATGAAGGTGTACCATTAAGCGCAAATCAAAGAAATACAGCTTAATAAACCACCGCTAAGACCGCTAATCCGCCTGGAAAGGAAGAAGTTATTTCTTGGCGCGTCTTTGCGGTCTTTGCGGTCATCAATTGTATTGGTGTTTTCACCCATTAATTCAAACGCATAGGGACTTCCATCAGTAATAATCTGGAATTACTATCCGCTTTTATTTCAAACGATCCGGTTTCCCAAATTCCGAAACCGTCCCGCTTACCCAATTTTTGATCATTGATCGTCACTTCTCCCTCGATCACAAAGGCATATACTCCGTTGTTGGGAGCGTGAACCGAATAAGTCGTTGTAAAACCTTCATCGAGTTTCCCCAAGTGGAACCAAGCATTTTGGTGAATCCAGACCCCTTCATCATCAGAACTTGGTGATAAAATCTGATAAAGGTTGTTTTGCAGATCTTCCTCCTTGAGGGTGATCTGATCATACCGCGGTTCCACATTTTTGGCATTGGGGAAAACCCAGATCTGTAAAAACCGCACTTCCTGATCACTGTTTTTATTGTACTCGCTGTGGTAGATGCCCGTTCCGGCGCTCATCACCTGAATATCACCCTGTTTGATAATGGCTTTATTCCCCATACTGTCTTCGTGCTCGAGATCACCGTACAGCGGGATAGAGATAATTTCCATATTATCGTGGGGATGCTTCCCAAAACCGCGTCCGGGGGCCACCACATCGTCATTGAGTACCCGTAAGACGCCGAAATTCATCCTTTCCGGATTGTAATAATTCGCAAAACTAAAAGTATGATGAGAATCCAACCAGCCATGATTGGCGTGGCCTCTGGTTGCTGCTTTATGCAAAACGGTTTTCATAGTCTTAACTTCTTTATTTGGTAAATGATTAAATCCTACTTGTTGTTTTTCCAAACCCGTAGCTTTTACAAGTCTATCATAGGTAGAATCAGACTTTTCTTTGGCATTCGTGATTGAAGGAGCGGTTGCAAGACCAGCCACTCCCAACAAGGTCTTACGAAGAAAGTTTTTTCTGTCCATCGGTCATTATTTTGTTCTTCGAATACAAAAATGCAACAGTTCTTCATGGAAAGAGATACAAAAAAGGGAGAGGTTGATATAAAAATGTCGGATTTATGAGTCTCTGGTATCTGGCCCACTCCTGACATTCATCGTCAGGATCTGGTATCTAATATATCACTCCAAAGCAGGCAGATCACTCACTTTCGACCAATTTTTAGCCTCCGCAGTTTCGGAACGTACCATCATGGCATAAGTATTGTTGAACCCAAGCGGATTAAGCCAATGCAGTTGGTATTCCTGCTCAAAAGCATCTTTAACGTATTGGTAAACGCCATCGGGGTTGCCAATTAATTTTTGAACGGTTGCTTTATCCGGAGAAAGTATGACCTGAAAGCCCGTACCGGTATATTCGGGGTAGACATCGATCTCCCCCTGGCTAATGGCTTCAAAACAGATTTTAGTACCTCCTAAACCGGCTTTGGTATCCACATCCAGATCGGTATGGCCATTGATCAACTGGCTAAATAGCTCAACCAATAGATACTGCTCGGTAAAAATTTTAGACCCGATGATAACGGCTCTGCCGCCGGAGGCTCTATCCGGCTGCCAAAGATCAAGAGAGGAAAGAAAATCTTTTGCTACCTTTTCGACGGGGGTATTGAGAAAATCAATCTGATAATTCAATGCGGTCATGGTAGCATCATCGATTTTCCCGGCAATTAAGTTCAGGGCATCTACTACTTCCGGATAATTGTCCATGACGTCTTTCCCGACCACCGGCGTACAATAATAGGGAGGAAAAGCATTGGCATCGTCATCCAGTAATACGAGATCGTAGGCTTTTATCCGCCCATCGGTAGAATAGCCGGCGATGATATCAACTTCTTCAGCCCGGATGGCTTCGTACATCAGGGAAGAGTTCAGTAAAATGGTATTAAAATTCACGCCGTACTTTTCGACCAGGGAGGGATACCCATCTTTTCTGCCGTAAAATTCCGGATCAAACCCCGCCTGTAAGCCCGTAGTAAATAAATTGGGGGCAAAATATACCAAGCTCAGGAAAGGCATTAAAAAGGCTGCTAAAACCAATACGCGAGGACTTTTAATCCGCTGGCTGCGTTGAACAAGCGCCAGCAGTTGGTCAAAAATAATAGCGAGGATGGCAGCCGGAATGGCTCCCGCCAGGATCATATAACTGTTGTTGAGCGCTATACCGCCGAATATGAATTCACCCAAACCGCCTGCGCCGATATAGGCGGCTAAAGTAGCCACCCCTACATTGATCACCGTAGCCGTGCGTATACCGGCAAATATGATGGGTAAAGCCAGCGGCAGTTCAATGCGCATCAGGATCTGCCAATCCGTCATTCCCATCCCTTTTGCTGCTTCGATAACCGAAGGTTCAACTTCCTGGATACCGGTATAGGCATTCCGGATAATAGGGAGCAATGCATACAAAAACAGCGCGAAAATGGCCGGCTTCACCCCAATCCCCAACAACGGGATCATAAAGCCTAACAGCGCAATACTGGGAATGGTCTGGAGTATGCCCGCAAGCCCCAGGACCGGCGAAGCAATTGCCTCCTTACGGGTAATCCAAATCCCCGACGGCACAGCAACCAGTACCGCCAGCGCCAAAGACATAAAAGTAAGCCCGATGTGTTCAAAGGTCTGCTCTGATAACTTATTGGCATTCTCAATGAGAAAGGAAATAAAACCTGGTTTTCCATCCATACTATTCAGGGATTTACGGTCTGGTGAAAATAGTTCAACAAAGTAGGTAGATCAAAGCTTTTACGATCATTACCAACCGTAGTAGTCGCGATGTGATCACCATGAGAGAGTTTTATCATTTCGGACATTGCGTTCATTACCGTAGTATCCGCGGGGATCTCTTTGCGCTTCAGGTCGGGTGACCATTCTTTTTGTGGAAGAAGAGAAAAGAGGTCTTTTATAGTAATAATGTGCAATTCAAGTTCAAGCATTTTCCCTGCCATGAAGTTACGGATGAATGCATTCGCCGGCTTGAATAGTAACTCTTTTGCTGTTCCTATTTGTTGTACCTTTCCTTTATCCAATACGCAGATGAAATTAGCCATTTCAAAGGCCTCAAAAATATCATGGGTAACAACAATGGTCGTTTTACTTGAAAACTCCTCCAATTCTTTAAAATCTTTGCGGATATCGCGCCGGGTAATGGGGTCCAGCGCACCGAAAGGTTCGTCCATAAGGATGGTTGGTGGGTCGCCGGCAAGTGCTCTTGCCAGCCCCACTCTTTGTTGTTGCCCGCCACTCAATTGGTGCGGATATTTGTGCGCGTATTCCTTGGGAGGTAATTTCAAGCGTTCCATGAGGCTAAAAACCCGGTCATGTATCTTTTTCTTATCCATCCCCAAAAGTTTGGGAACTACGCCAATATTTTGCTCAATGGTATAATGCGGGAATAATCCAATATCCTGAATAACGTATCCCATCCTTCTCCTGATGGAGACAATGGGCTGGTTCATGACATCTTCCCCATTAATGATGATCTGACCGGAAGTGGGTTCGATCAACCGGTTGATCATGCGCAAGGTGGTGGTTTTTCCGCATCCGCTTGTACCAATGAGCGCCATAGTCTGGCCATCCTCCAATTGAAAACTCAATTGGTCAACGGCACGTAAATTCCCAAAGTCTTTGGTAAGCTCTTTGATTTCAATCATAGCAACACAATATGCAAAAACCTCCTCATTTTTTCTATTCCCCTTTCACAAAACGCTTACTCTCCAGGCGTCTTTCATCTTTCAGGATGTAAGTACCTTTTGGCAAGGCGCTGAGGTTTATTTGTTGGGTATTGGCCTGTTGCAATAACAATTGCCCCATCACATTATAAATGCTGTAATCGGATACCTTATTGGTCAAGAGTACATCCTGTACGGGGTTGGGAAATACCCGCCAGGCCAGTTCACCGGTATTTAGATCGTCAACATCCGTAACATCAATATTGTCCAGGGTAAAGATAGAAATGGTGCCACTCACTTCATTAGCGGTAATGATAAGCGGTTGCCCGTTGGGACTATCAGCGGCTGTTACGTATCGAATATCCTCTACGCCAAGATCACCGGCTTCGGATGACTCGGCAGGAACGCCGAAGTTGCGATTAGTCGTAAAGGAAATATACTCAGGCGCCCGAGGGTCGCTGATGTCGTAAAGCATTATTCCGCTGATGCGTTCCAGGCCGATCAAAGCATAGCGTTTTCCACCAGCCTCAAATACCGCCAAAGCTTCTGGTTCCGGCCCTTTATCATCGCTGCGGCTGTCAAAAGAATCATTATCATCGTTGTTGCTGTTAAAGTGTTCCGGTAATGCTTGCGCCGTAATCCGTTCAAAATCATCACCGCTATCGTACACCAGGTTCCCAAACTGGTCAAAAATGCTGAAAGAACGGGCACCATAACTGAAGAGCCGGTCGTAATCTCCATCATTATCTATATCTCCATCCTCAATGGTGGCTTTTAATCTGCCAAGATTGGATTCTTGCTGTAAATCAGCAGCGTTGGGGAATTCATCGGCATCGAGTGATAAATCGGCGATGCGTTCTTCTTCGACATAATCAGCATCTTCATACTCTCTGGCATCTCCTTCATTAGCGGTGATGACATAGGGTTGCCCTTCGTGCATAAAAGTAGCTATCGCATCGGGCTGGAGCATTCCTAAGGTCGGACGTTGACTGATGTTAATTCCTTCATCTTCATTACTAGCGTCAAATCCATTGTTATTCAAAAAGGAAATGATCCCTAAATTATTATCATCCGTTACGCCGGCACCCGCCAGGCCAAAATCATTGTCATTGAGCACAGCAATAGAACCATTGGGCAATAAGGCGATACCTTCCGCTTTGTCACTTGGCAAATAACCGATAGACGGCAGGTTGAGGATTTTCCTTTTGAAAACGGGTTGTATTCCACGTACCATTAATTCATCCGCGGTCAACATTTCCAATGTCGGATCATCCGGGCCTGTAGATTCGTTCTTGGCGGCAATTGGCAGGTCAATGATGTTGGTAGCACCTTTCAGGTCTATTTCGAATATATACTTCTTGCCGCTATCGCCGTCTTCCGGGACGCTGGAATCCCTTTCAATAACAAGAAATTTACCATCGCCGGTATAAACCGCATCACCGATTTTATCCGTTCGCTTCAGGCTGTAGCCGTCATTGCGGTTTTGCTCCAATAAATAAACGTATTCCGCCACCGGATCTCCTTCAGGTGTAATCCCCAGAATGCGGATGACATCGGAATTGTCACGAACGCCGTTATCTGACGATTCAACCGGCGATTGGATAAAAGCGTAGATAATTTCCGCATCCGCATCATAAGCAATGGCTTCAAAACCACGGTTGGCTCTCCTTTTACTGTATACTTCGGGCAATAATTCTTCACCAAAAGCACCCGCAAAATTAAACCCAAGCACAGGAAAGAGCAGAGCACCCGTACCGTCGGGAACATAGCGATTCATGAGCATACCGTCCGTACCAAATTGAAAAAAGGAAGGCCGGTTCTCATCACATAACCAGAAATTACCGTCTTTATCCCTGAAGATCCCTTCAAAATCTCCTCCAAAAGCATCGTATTGTAACTCCCGGTAGCCGATGAAAGTGGTGGTATCTACCCAATCCACATTATCGAAAACGGTATCTGTTTCCTGAAAGACCCTTTGAATGACCACAGGGGTTTCGTCGGTTCCAATGACATTTCCTCTACCGGTGATGGCTTGTTCGTCCCCATTTTCATTAATCTGTCTCAAGGTGATCTGATCGTTGAGTTCAACCGTACCACTAGTTATATTCAAGGTGAACTTCACAATTCTGGCTTCGTAATTCGGCAACTTATAGGGCCTCAAGTTGGAAAGAGCAGGCAGATCCGGAGCTGCCGGGGAAATTACATTGTTTTTATTTACTGCTGCTTCGTTGGGCCCTCTGTCCGGTACCGTATAGAAGACGTAGTTTTCATCATCAGATTCTGTGGGATCAAAATACAAGCCGGAAAATCCGCCCAGGCTCACAGTCGGCTGTCCGCCCAAATAGTCTGGCGTGCCTAATTCCGGCCAGTCAGGGACCAGTTCATTCAGGATATATTGTTCTAATTGAGGGCTACCCTTACTGTGGTCTTTTACTCCCAGGGGTAATATATCCAAAGCGATAGCGTTTTCTACATCGATCACGGCCAGGGCATTGTTTTCCTGTAGAGCGACATAAGCGATGGCATCGTCCTCCGTTAAGGCAATAAATTCGGGTTCCAAATCTTCAGCAACGGTCGCATTCGGGCCAAAAATTCGCACGCCTTTATTTTTCAAGCTCGTCATTTTATCATTGAAAGCGGTGAAGGTAACGCGTACTTCGGAAGCATTTTCGACGCCATTCGAAAGATCGATGATACTGACGGAGCCTTCCGGGTCAATGGTGTAGGTGTCATTCGGTTCACCCTCGTTAGCGACGAGGACTTTGGTTTGGTCGTTCGAGAAGGTAAGCATATCCGGAAGGGCGCCAACTTCCACATCGTTTAAATACTCGCCATTGGTATCAAAAAAGACGACGCGTCCGTTAGAAGTTTTGACTTCAGATTCTACCGCTACGGCGACGATTCCATTTGCGACATCTACACTGTTCACGCCGCCGCCATATAAAGCGAGATCGATCGTATTCACTAATTGCGGATTCATTGGGTCTGAAATATCGATCACTCTGATGGCGTTCTCATCAGCATTGGTGAAAAATACGCTGGCCGTAACAGGATCGTAGGCCGCTATTTCCGCTGCACCTTCGTCAAAAACACCGGTTTGATAAGTCGATAAAAAGTTTAATTCCGGATCTTCTTGCGCAGAAAGGATATAATGCACTAATAAACAGACAAGTAGAAGTAAGCCTCTTTTCATCAAAATCGATTTTTGTTAATAGTAAATTTAGTTGCTTGTTTTTGAAGGGCTAAATATAGAGAATTTGACAAGGAGGCCGTTCTTTTTTACCAAGGATTCCTGTTAAGAAGTAAAATCAAGGGATTTAACACCAGGTTTAGATAAACTTAATGAAATGATAACGCCCCTCAATTTAAATCACGACTAATAACTGCTTATTTGCAACAGATTAGATAAGGTAAACCTTCATGAATAAAACAAATTATCACACCCATACCAGATTCAGCGATGGGAAAGAGGTAGCGAAAAAATACATAGAAGAGGCCATTGATCAAAATCTTGCAGCTTTTGGCTTTTCCGATCATGCTCCTTTGCCGTTGGATTGTGATTGGGCTATGAAGCAGGAAGACACCGAACAATATTTGAGGGAAGTCCAGGAACTAAAAACCGAAGTTGCAGAAAAAATTGAGGTTTATTGCGGATTGGAAGTGGATTATATTCCTGATCTCATTTCGATCGAGTCTCCTGCTATCCAATCCCTTAATCTGGATTACACGATCGGAGCGGTGCATTTTGTCGATGCTTTTGATGACGGCACCCCATGGGCAATGGATGGCGGTCAGAGCGTATGGAGGGTCGGTATTAAACAGATCTTTGGGGGTAAAGTACAAAATGCAGTGACTCGTTACTTTGAATTGACCAGAGAAATGGTCAATAATGCTCCTCCTACCATCGTCGCTCACCTTGACCGGATCAAGAAAAATAATACCGATAACCGGTTTTATTCTGAAAAAGAAGCCTGGTATATCCACCAAATAGAACTTACCCTTGAAGCGATCGCGGCGGCCGGTTCCATCCTGGAAGTCAATACAAAAGGAATGTACCGCCACGGTTCTTTAGACCCATATCCCAGTAAATGGATACTGGCCAAAGCGAATGAGTTAGACATCCCGGTCCACCTGGCCGCAGATGCGCACCATCCTTACTATATTACCTCTTCGTTCAACGAGGCCGCTCAACTGTTGATAGAAGCCGGCTACACGGAAACCAAAGTATTATTGAATGGACAGTGGCGTACGGTACCTATACCGGCTAATGTTTCTCCTGTTTAGCAGATAACTCTGTATTGATTAATTAAGGTAGGAAGCACTTTGTGAGGCAGCAAATTAGAAATTGATTCAGCCGCAGGGGTGCACGTATTCTTCCAGTGAAAAGAATAAGAGCATTGAACCAAAATATTTAGTATTTTGGAATACTGTTTTGCCATTCATTGAAATGTTTTAAATTTAAATCGCTGCTCCAGGTAATAATAGGCTAAAAAAATCAATATGTTCAAAAAAGGAGATTTCGTAAAAATAAAACCAAACACCAAATTAGAATCGGGAGAAATAGTAAACAATTGGGCAGGAGAAGTTCAGGATATTTACCCAAAAGAAAAATGTTGTTTGATCACACTAGATGCTCAAACTATAGATTCTCTTGATGATCCTTATTTGAGAACAAGTATGGAGGTAGGTGCAGAACCTTTTGAATACATTTTTGAATTTAAGGATCTTGAATTATCCGAAAGAAGAGATACCGACGAAGAAATAATGATCGCCTTAGACAGATTGTTCTCAAGAATGATCGCCCTGGAAGAAGAACTCGAAAATGAGCTCGAAGAATTCAAGGACCAATGGCTCGAAGAATTTGAAACCACCGCATTTTTTGATTCATTAAATGAATTTCAAAAAGAGAATTCGGGCTTTGTAATAGATACGTTCATGGATTACATGTACAATTATGAATACGTTAAACCAAATGAATGGAGGCCATCGCATGTAAAAGCAATATGTCTGGATATCGTACCCAGAAAAATAACCGCAGATATAGAGACTTTTGAAAATTACGGAGAAACCTTGATCCAATATTTCAAGTTTTTAGGCGCCAACAATTATATCTCAAATGCCCCCTCTTTAGTTAGAACTGTAGAAAAGATAAAAGACCAAATCCCTATTGAGGCCGCAAATCCTAATAATTGGGGGATGGCAAAGTCGATGTTGATGTCAGCTCAGGATCTAGGATTTGACATAAGTGATGAAGAAGACATAAACCAATTCATGATGCTGCAACAGTCAGCTGCAAAAAATGAAATGGAAAAAAAGAGTGACCGCAGGGAGATTCCATTAAGAGAAGATCCATTTAAAGGAATTAAAAGGAATGAGAGAATAACGGTTAAGTATTCTGATGGAAGAATTGTGGAGAATATCAAGTTCAAAAAGGTGGAATCAGAATTGAGAAGCGGAGCCTGTGAAATCATTAACAAGTGAATGCCAGCGATAGTCTTGCAGCGCCTCGGGCTTTGGGATATTCTTTTGCAACATCTTTTGTGCAATTTCGTGTTTTGGAGGTTTATTGGCATATTTTACTAGACTTTTGACGCTAGACACTAGTGCGTCAGGAATAAAATTTCTGCGCAATAAATGCTATCTTTGTTCTTTG
>CAZHNG010000145.1:0-15565 GCA_964533785.1 uncultured Saprospiraceae bacterium
GGCAAAAGAGCTGAAAAACGCTGGTACTAAAGGGGGCACAGATTGAACAGCCTAACCTGAAAGAAGCCATTGCCCAATTGCAAAAGCAGGAAGGTGGAGTGGCTTTTGCCGCTAAAGTAACCGGTCTAAAACCTGGGACCATCTATAATAAAATTCATTTAGGAAAAATTCCCGTTCGCTATCGGTTAAATAAACCACATTTCATCAAGTCAGAATTGGAAGAATGGATGGCTAGTCCGAGGAAATTTATGGAGCAATGGGAGGCTCCTGATTAAAGGGTTATTCCCGACTTTTAACGAAAATGTTAGCACTTTTGTTAGCACTTTATGGAAAAAGGTTATCCGCCTAGGGCGGATAACCTTTTGATTTTCAATGTGGGCAGTGAGAGACTCGAACTCCCGACCCCCTGGGTGTAAACCAGGTGCTCTGAACCAACTGAGCTAACCGCCCTTTCAATAGCGAATGCAAAGATATACTTATACCGCTTCCAACACAAATTTTCAGTGAAGTTTTTTGAAAATAATCTGCCACTGAGGCATCGTTAAAAATCAACTGGATTGAACCAGTGGCAAGTCAAAAATAACTTCCGTACCCCCCCTGATCGGGGTCCAGTATTTTGAAATTAACTTCCTTACCGTATTTTTCTTTTAAATTACGAAGCCTGCTGTTGATGATCTTTAGGGCCAAAGACTCATGTTTTGGGGCAGATTTCTGGTAAGCATTATTTCGGCCAATACCGTTGTCCAAAATATCAATATGCAGCATATTTTTATCGCAATTGATCTCGATGGCTACTTTCCCATTATCTTGCCGGTAAATTTTGCCGTGTTCGATAGCGTTTTCTAAAACAGGCTGGATAAGCATGGGCGGGATCATCACCTGTTCTGCATCTATATGAGGATCAACCTCCAACTGGTAGTCGAACCGGTTATCATAGCGCAATTGTTGTAAGGCCAGGTAATTTTCTATCGTATCGATTTCTTCCTGCAATGAAATCATGGAAGACTGACTCTGTGATAAGATCTGCCGCATCAACTTAGCGAACTTAGTAAGGTAGTATGCTCCTTTTTCTGCTTTACCGGTAAGCAGAAAACTTTGAATGGAACTCAAGGCATTAAAGGTAAAATGAGGATTCATCTGTGATCTTAACAGCCGTTGTTCTAACTCTACGGCTTCTTGTTTAGCCATTAAAATCCTTTGCCGGTTGCGGAAAAACAGAATGCTAGAAGCCAATCCGATCAAAAGAAAGGCAATGATTGCTGCCCCCGTTTTCCGTTGAAAACTCAGAGCCTGGCTGGTTTTTTCGGCATTCAACTGCGCAATTTTTTTCTCTTTTTCCGCGGTTTCATAGCGAGTGCGCAAGCTTTCCAAATCTTTCAATACTGTTGCGTTGGCAACGCTATCTTTTAATGCAATGAATTTTTCATAATGCTCAAGAGCAAGGCCGGGTTTTCCCATTTTTTTGTATACCTCGTATAAATTATTGTATCCGGTCTTTAGTCTCATCCGGTTTTGGGTTTCCATTGCCATTTGCATGCCTTCTTTGACGAATTGCAAGGATTTATCGTACTGACCTGCCTGGTAATAATAATGGCCAAGATCATAAGTAGCGCTAATCTTAATATTTGGGGAAATGGTTTCCTGAGCCAATTCATAGGCTCTTTCAAAAAGTACCAGGCTTGAGTCGGCAATGGATTGGTCCATTAAATTAGCAGCTTTAATACGCAGTGCATTGATCAAGGATTCTTTGTAGTCGATTGTCTCTGCTGCTTGGATGGCCTGATCGAGATAATGGTGCGATTGCTCCCAATCTTCTTTTTCTGAATACAATAAACCCAGATTATAACTGGAAATGATGCGCATCCTGTAATTGTCGTGTTTGAAAGCCAACTTGTAGTGTTGATGCATATACTCCTCAGCAAGCCTATGATATTGCCGGCGGCTTTCTTCAGAGCCATAGTCCCGGTTATCAAGCGCTAAATTGCCATACAAAGAGCCCAGACTTAGTAATGCCCTCAGTTGGCTTTCGGTAGAACCATACTTGTCAGCAAGTTCTTTGGTTTTTAAGGCATTTTCTAGAGATTCCAGGAGAAAGCCGGCGTTTTGTTTAATGGAAGCTATCAAACTATAAATACGGATTAAAACATTGCCTTCCTCATTATTTTCGGGTATTCCAATTAAGTTTTTAGCTTTTTCAGCATAAAACAGACTTTTATCATATAAGGAAAAACTGCGGTAACGGCCAGCCATCCGGTGAAGCGTATAAGCAGCATCCGCAATAGCATCTAGTTCAATAAAATTGTCTACGCATTCTCTCAGCGTCTGGAAAAGATAGGTCGTATCCTTGTTGCTCAAGGACAAAGCATGCCTCAACCGGGCCTTTGAACGCAATAGCGGATCTCTCGCACGATCGGCTAACTGCAGAATTTGGTTGCCGTAATGCTCTAAGGAATCCTTTTGAAAGGATTCGTACACATCGTAAAAGGAACAGATCTCCACCAGCGTCTCTATCTTTTCATCAGGATCATTTTGCTGGTGCAGGACGAACTTTAAGCTGTCTATATTCTTGGCGGGTAAATAAAAAACACAAAAAAGTAATACTGTAAAAGTCAGATACTTTTGCATGGGATTAGCTTGGGATTACAGATGAAATATAAATTCAACAGACAAGTATAAAATTGGGAAAAAATCGTTACATTTCCAGTACATTTTTTAAAGAATCTTTAATCTTCAATTACTATGGATAGACGAAAAGCTATCAAACAAACACTAATTGGTGCGGGAGGATTAACCATTTTACCTAATATATCCTGCGATGCACAAAATGAAGGGGCCGGCAACGACATTTCACTAGCGGGAAAAATCAACCATTCGGTATGCAGGTGGTGCTACAATGACATTCCGCTGGAAGAATTGTGTGAAGGGGCAAAAGAAATCGGTATAAAGTCCATCGAAATTACTTCTCCAAAGGATTGGCCGATTATCCAGAAATATGGATTGACCTGTGCTTTGGGCACCCACAGCAAAGCAAGTATTCCCAATGGTTTTAACCATAAGGAATTCCACGAAGAATTGATACCCATTTATATTGATCTTATCGACAAGGCGGCTGACGCTGGGATCCCTAACGTTATTGTATTTTCGGGCAACCGACGTGGCATCGGGGAAGAAGAAGGTATGGAAAATTGTGCTATCGGACTGGATAAAATCGCCAAACACGCTGAGAAAAAAGATGTAATGGTGGTAATGGAATTACTCAACAGTAAAGTAAATCACCCAGACTACCAGTGCGATCATACGGAATGGGGCGTTGGCTTGGTAGATAAAATTGGCTCCAGCCATTTCAAGCTACTTTATGATATCTACCACATGCAGATCATGGAGGGAGATATTATTGCGACCATCAGGAAATACAAAGACTACTTTGCTCACTACCATACGGGCGGGGTTCCTGGCCGTAATGAAATCAATGATACTCAGGAATTAAATTACCCGGCTATTATGCGGGCCATTGTAGAGACAGGCTACAAAGGATACGTGGCTCAGGAGTTTATTCCGACCTACAATGATCAGTTGGCTGCCCTCAAGGAAGGGGTGACAATTTGCGATATCTAAAAAATAAAGAACCTGCCTCAATAGTAAGTTATGAAAAACACGAACAAATTTTATCACCCCGACTAAGTCGGGCCAAGAGCGCGAAGGAAATTTGTTACTTCGCGTCTCATTGGGGCCTTTGCGGTGAATTATTTGGCCATGGTTTTAATTTCTTTCCTTATGACAGGTTCTTTATTTTTCTAGTTAACAATGAACTTTCTCGTCGCCATCTGCCCTTCTAAGATAATGCGGTAGATGTAAGTCCCTTTAGGAAGATCAGTAAAATCTTGCTCCACTCGGAAAGCACCCGCTTCCCGATATCCGTTAAATACCGTTCTTATGACCTTACCCTCCATATTAATCACGTCAATATTTGTCTGGCCGGCACGGTTTGTAACGAACCGAAGTTGGTTGTATCCATCAGTCGGCGAAGGATAAAGATTCGTGATCAAAATATCATTAACCGGAGGCACGATGCTTTGTGCTTCATTTACTTTAAATTCAAAGAAGTTTGAACGTTGATCCGTTGGCGGAAATAAGGGGTAAGTACCTCCGTTGGATAACGCTACCCAAGGCTGGAAAGTACCGTCTCCCAAAAACTCCGAAGCAAAAACAACCGCCGTTTTTCCTTTCCAAAACCCAAATCTACCCAGGTAAGAAGCAACAACGGTATTATTATCTTTGGATGGAGTAACATCCAAAATATATTCGGTATTGGCGGGCAAAGAAACGTAGTCCGCACTGAACCCACCATAAGCTGTATTGTCAAACACCACATTACCGCCAGAAGTGATATCAACCTCCGGAGCGTCGGGCGAACCGTGGAAAAACAACAAGTCAACGTTAGTATCGGCGGAAGCACTTTCTTTGCCGCCGTCAAAAAGAGCTACTTCTACCGGATATTCATCATTTTCATCGAAGGTTCCATGAGCGACAACGACGTAAGACCGGTCAGCTTCCAATTGTAACGTAAGGCTTAGAACAGCTTCTTCGGCTGAAGTACTGTTCGGTAGAGCCAGTGCTACTTCGATATCCACTCCTGCAGGCAGTTCTACAAAGGGGCTCGCTGTACGGTAGGCAAAATTATCGAGTGCAAGATCACCGTTTATATAAGCATCAACCGTTTGTGATTTGGCATTATGGATGAATTGCACCTTTGCCGTTGCGGTCTCAACTACCGGTGGATTGGCAGGTGCCGGAATGGCTTGCTCAGCTTTAGGTGCACTTTCTGGAGCATTCGGCCTCAAAAAATTCTCACCATCCTTCGTATACAATGCCGTTCCGAAAGTCTCGGTTTCTACAACACTCTTGATGTCAGTTACGAAGTAAAAGTTACCTTGTACGCTATCTGGTTTAATATCAACGATAACGTAACCATTTCTATCTAAATCATTATACTTGATGTGTGGATTATAATTAAAGAACTGCCCGGACCCCGGAGGAATTTCCTGGTCTCTGTTCAGGATAAATTCAAATCCTGCACTGGCTTCTGCTCCAATGTTCTCGTCGAAATTATTGGAAGTGACACTTGGGGTGACAAACTCGACTGCGACCGAACCACTGCCCGTATTCGGGTCATATTCAGGATTTGGAATAGGTAGATTAGCAAATTCAGGGAGTGGATATAGCACAGGGTTACCCAGCAAATCGTTGGCAAAAGCGGAGTGAATATCTCCGGAAAGGACGACTACATTTTCAATACCCTCATTCTGGATAAAATCAAAAATTTGTTGACGTTCTGCAGCATAGCCATCCCAAATATCCACAAAAATGGACTCTACAGCGGCAATTGAATCAATATCCGTAATCGCCAAGCCATTTGCCGCGAAACCCAGATTAAATGGTGCCATCATAACCTGTTGCGGAACGATTTTCCACTTAGCCGTAGAACTTCCTAATTTATCTAACAACCACGCTTTTTGTTCCTCTCCCAGCAAGCTTCTCAAATCGTTGAAATCAGGCTGCAAAATACTTGTCGGCTGAATGGAACGATCTTCATGACGGGTATCCAATACCATCACATCTGCCAAATTTCCGTAGGAAAAATCCCGGAACACCTTTTGTCCATCATTTTCACGAATAGGCAACCACTCGAAGTAAGCCTGTTTCGCGGCCGCTTTGCGAACAAAAAAGTCCCCTTCGCTTTCGTCGTGATTTTCTGCTCCCTCATTGTAAGCATCATTGGTGATCTCATGATCGTCCCAGGTAACGATCCATGGATGTTGCTGGTGCGCTCTTCTCAATTGTGGATCCAAACGATACTGACTGTAACGGGTGCGGTAATCCAACAGCGTAATGATTTCTGTTGAAGGCAGATGTTGTCTGGTGACCAAATTGGGGTCCGCGTATACACCCTCACCGTATTCGTAGATATAGTCTCCTACGTGGAAAATAGCATCAAGGTCATTACGATCAGCTAATCTGCCGTACACATTGAAAAACCCGTGCGGATGGTTGGAACAAGAGACCAAAGCAAATTTCAAATGATCCGCCTCATCATTTGCCGGAGCTGTTTTGGTCCTTCCGATAATCGAAGACCTCCCACCGGCCTGGAAGGCATAATAATAGGTCGTATTCGGAGCTAAACCGTCAACATCAACTTTTACGGTATAATCTCTCGACATATCGGTCATAAAAACACCGGAATTTACTACTTCAGTGAGTGCAGTGTCGGTAGCTACTACCCAGCTTACATCTACTGAAGGCTCATTAGTAGTGATTCTCGTCCAGATAATAACACGATCTTGTAAGGGATCACCAGAAGCGACCCCGTGATAAAATGGCATCAAAGCAGGGTCAAATAATTCTTCTTGACCTGACAAATGAAAGCACGCTCCTATAAAAAGGATAAGCGTAAATAGTCTCTTCATAATGGAAATTGTGTTTTAAGGTTGGTTAAAAGAAGTGGAACGGCTAAGAGACTATATGGATGAGGAAATTGAATTAAATAAATGTTACCAAATTATGATGTGTACTTTAACAATTTATCCGGATTTGAATACGGTTAACAGTTCACTCATGATCATTGCAGTTGCACCCCAAATGACCTTTCCTTCAATATCGAAATAAGGAACCTGGTTAAGAGTGACCTTATCACTGACGAGTATACTTGTTTGCTTTATTACGGAAGGTTCAAGGAATTTTCGGAAAGGCACTTCAATAATGTCATGAACCTCTTTGGTTTCGGGGATGAACTGTGGTTGGTAATTCACAAAACCTACGGAAGGAAATACTTTAAAATTGCTGACCGGAATGTAAAGGTCGGTTAGTTGCCCCAAAACCCGGACCTTACTGGCATCAACGCCGACTTCTTCTTCGGCTTCCCTTAGTGCCGTATCGATAATGGTCGAGTCTTCTTTTTCGATTTTACCTCCGGGGAAGCTGATTTGTCCCCGGTGTTTATCTTTGGTATTTGAGCTATTTCTTTCTATAAATACAACATGCCAGTTTTGCTCTACCGGGTAGAAGAGTATAAGTACACCAGCCAATCTTACATTATCGGAAGATTTTGGGTAATAAACCCTTGACTTATGTGCCATTAAAAGGTGGGCGGATTGCCCTGGAAGAGGCCCCTTCAATTTTGATTGAAGCTGAATCAAAAAGTCAGATTCCATTTTTCATCATCATTGTGGAGGTCTTTCGCTTGTTATTGGTTTGCTTTCTGAATATATTTTTCCAAGGCCATGGTCATAGATGGAATACCTGGTGCGGGAGCCAAAATGTTAATGTGCAAGCCCCGATCCAACACTGCTTTACTGGTGCTTTTTCCAAAAACCGCTATGCGGGTATCATTTTGTTTGAAATCGGGAAAGTTCTCATACAACGATTTGATTCCCAATGGGCTGAAGAAAACCAAAATGTCATAAGTAACATCGCTAAGGTCGGAAAGGTCACTACTTACCGTTTGATACATCATGGCATCTTTCCAATCTAGATTTGTTTCATCCAGGTACTTCGATACAGCTTTACTGCCCAGGTTAGAGCAAGGGAGTAGAAACTTCTCCGTGTTTTTATGCTTTTTTAAGGGCCCTGCCAAATCATGGATAGTCCTTTTGCCCACAAAAACTTTTCTTTTGCGGTAGACGATAAATTTTTGCAAGTAATTGGCAATGGCCAAGGATAAACAAAAATACTTCGTATCGGAAGGCATTTTTATGCGCAACTCTTCGCAAATACGGAAAAAATGATCAATCGCATTCCTGCTGGTAAAAATCACAGCAGAATATTGATCTGGCTTAATTTTTGTCTTGCGAAAATCTTTTCCTTCTACCCCTTCGACGTGAATAAACGGTCTCCAGTCGATCTGTAAGTTGTACTTCTTTTCTAATTCATAATAAGGAGATCTTTCAGGTTTGGGTTGAGAGACTAATATTGTTTTTACTTTTTTGTAAGTTTCAGTATAAGCGTTAGTCATGACAGCCATTCAACGTAGTTTTTCTTCTCAGTGCTAACCTAACAGAAATTGGTCCTTAAAAATCTTATATAAAATAACCAAGGGTACTATTTCAGTCGTGCAAATATACAACAAAAAGTGAAATAGATGAAGCGATATGTATCTGTTAGCGATAGCAAGGGCTCTTAAATAGCGGAAAATCAGCAAAAGGACAATGATTATAATGCCAAAATAGACGAAGAACGATGTACTTCCCGACGGACCAAACCCTATGAATAAATTAAAGGGGATAAGTGTAAGTCCTGTTATAATGTTGAAAATATTAATCGAAAAACTATATAATTTCACTTGTCTTTCAACAGGAAGTACAAATGATACCAGGCTTAAGAAAATATGCTTAACCAAGTAAATAGCGGTTATGGCACCAATACAGGATAATAGAAGTTGCCAATTGGAAAGAGAAACTGCAACATCAAAATAATGAATTGCTAAAAAGGCAAAAATTCCTGCATTGATGAAAAAAATACTGTATAAAATGACAATTGGCAGACTTAAACCCGTTTCTCGCTCCCGGTATAATTGAGACATCAGGTTGTCACTTCTGAATGCTTCAAATATTCTGATGAAATATTCATTAAAAAGAATGACAAACATGGCCAGCAAAATCAGATCCAAGGAAAAAACTAAAAATAAAAACCGTTTAAACCGATTTTCCTCGTCAATTTTAGAAGATTCAGGCGTGACGACGTAGGGACGGGAAATGATAGGCGAAGAAGTAACCGGTGGTGCTACAATATCGAAAGGGTTTTGAGGGGTGGTATCTTTATTTTGCTCCAGGGTTTTGGGATCGATCCGAGGAACCAATTCAAATGGATTATCCGATGATTGAGTAATAGCAGTTAGCGGCAGAGAAAAAATGAGAAAAATCGTGCAAAAGAACCTTCCCAGGCTAATTTCCCTCCACGAAATTGTCGAACTGTTTTTTCTGGTCTTCTTGGTAATCAACTCCAATTTAACTGCATTTTATTCTTCCAAAGTTAAAAACTTGTTTGGAATTCTGTTCGGCCATCAACCACTACTCTGCCCTTCACCTTTGTTAACGAGCTGTTAATTGATTATCATTTAATCCTATTTGCTCTTATTTTAGAAAGGTAGTATTGCCCTAAAATGGTATACAGGTAAGTCAAAAAAATTTTTTCTACTGCACACTCCATTCCCCAAACTCCCTCCTCCGTTGTTATCTGGCTTCTGGCTTCTGGCTTCTGGCTTCTGGCTTCTAACATATAATGCTTTACTTTCACAAACAAACACAATTGC
The DNA here is from genome assembly GCA_964533785.1 of uncultured Saprospiraceae bacterium. GTDB lineage: Bacteria > Bacteroidota > Bacteroidia > Chitinophagales > Saprospiraceae > JANQRV01. Next base: position 9,305 of record CAZHNG010000145.1, read on the forward strand.
AAAATAAAACCATCATAAGAGTCATTCTTATCGGAGCGATCGCCTCCATCGGAATGATCGCCTACCAGGCTTATTGGGTGACAGCAACCTGGAACCTGAATGAACGTGAATTTGATCAGAAAACGACTTATGCCCTACACAATGTAGCGAATGCTTTGGCTAAAGCTAACGAAAGTGACTTGCCTCCAAGAAATATCATCAAGCGTCGGTCAAGCAACTATTACGTTGTCAATATCGAAGATGAAATTGATCCCGATTTGCTGGAATATTTTTTACAAAAAGAATTTGAAGATATTGCCCTTTATATCGATTTCGAATACGCCGTATTTGATTGCACCAGCAATGAAATGGTGTACGGAAACTATTGCAAATATTCCCCGGATTCCGACCGACAGATCAAACCGAGCAATCTGCCTAAGTACAAAGAATTTACTTATTACTTCGGGGTAAAATTTCCCACACGGCCCGGATACCTACTGGGAAAAATGCAGCTCTCGGTCATTTTTACGGTATTGCTATTATTCACAATTGTCTTTTTCGCCTATGCCATGTACACCATCCTCAGGCAAAAAAGGCTTTCCGAGATGCAAAAAGACTTTATCAACAACATGACTCACGAATTTAAAACTCCAATTTCTACTATTGGAATTTCAGCTGATGTTTTGATCAATAGCCCCAAGATCAAAGCAGACAGCCGTCTGCATCAGTACGCCACCATTCTAAAAGACCAAAACCAACGATTGAACAATCAGGTGGAAAAAGTACTGCAACTGGCCCGAATAGAACGGAACGGACTAAAACTAAAACGCGAAAATTTTGATTTGATCCAATTGGTTCAAAAGGTGATCGATAATGAAGCCATTAAAATTCAGGAAAAAAAGGGCGAAATTCACTTTTCAGAAAACCTCGGCTCCATTATCATCAATGGTGATAAGTTCCACCTCACCAACACCTTTTACAACCTATTGGACAATGCCATCAAATATTGCCGGGATAAGCCTGTTATTGAAATTGCCATTCGCAAGGAAAATCAACACCTGTGGCTCACCATTAAGGATAACGGCATTGGGATCAACCGGGAAGACCTTCCTAAGGTATTCGATAAATTTTATCGTGTTCCCACCGGAAATGTTCACGACGTAAAGGGTTTTGGCCTGGGCTTGTATTATGTAAAAGAAGTGATCAAGGCTCATGGATGGGACGTCAAGATTGAAAGTGAGGAAGGGAAGGGTACCTGCGTAGAGTTGAAAATTAATAGACTTTTAACATAACATTTTAAGTGTTTGATAATCAATTAAACAAAGTACTTCGTGCGGTTGGCACACTTAAATTTATCTGCTAATTATCAAAGAGTTGCTGTTTTCCTGTCTAACGTCTAGTTGTACTGCCGGGTAAACTTGGGTCAAAGTTTTCCCTCACTCCACCTCAGATGGACAAAGAAACGCTCAGAAAAAAACTTCGCGTTTCTTTGCGTTCTTGGCGGTGATTGAAATTGCCCCTAAGTTTAGAGGCCAGCCTGTAGCGTCAAAAGTCTAATCATATTAAAACAACCCGGAAATATTCCCCTCTTCATCTACATCGATCAGTTCCGCGGAAGGCATGGAAGGCAATCCCGGCATCTGCATAATATTCCCCGTAATCGGAATAAGGAAACCAGCTCCCGCAGCAATTTCAATTTCCCGCACCGTAACGATAAAATCTTTCGGCCGCCCTAAAAGGGATGGGTTATCCGACAATGACTTTTGGGTCTTGGCGATACAAATGGGCAGATGCCCTAAACCCAACCGGTCGATCTTACGCAGATCCCGTTTAGCTTGTGGAGTATAATCAATAGCGGAAGCTCCGTATATCTTGGTAGCGACAGTTTCGATTTTCTTTTCTACACCCCAGTTCCAATCGTACAAAGGTGTAAAAGGTTGCGGATCATCATGAACAGCATCCACAACAGCATTGGCTAATTCAATACCGCCATTACCTCCTTTTAACCAAATATCTGCTTCCACTGCCCTTACTCCGGCAGTAGCGCAATGTTCAATAACGGCCTGGACCTCCTCCGGCGTATCGGTTGGGAATTTATTAATGGCAACTACACAGTTAACATTAAATTGCTTGATATTTTCAAGGTGCTTATCCAGGTTGGCCATTCCAAGTTCCAATGCATGCAGATCCGGAGTAGTAATGGTGTCAAGCTTGGCTCCTCCCTGGTATTTCAAAGCCCTGATAGTAGCCACCAAAACGACTGCCTTAGGCGACAATCCGCTGCTTTGGCATTTGATGTCAAAAAACTTCTCCGCGCCAAGGTCAAAACCAAACCCTGCTTCCGTTACCGCATAGTCAGAGAGGCTCAATCCCATTCTGGTAGCAATGACGGTGTTCGTTCCCTGGGCAATGTTCGCAAAGGGGCCTCCGTGAATTATGGCCGGGGTACCTTCGGTCGTTTGCACCAGATTAGGTTGAATGGCGTCTTTAAGTAAAGCTGTCATTGCTCCCTGAGCATTCAAATCCCTGGCATAGATAGGTTGTTTATCATAAGTAAAACCAACAAAAATATTCCCCAACCGTCTTTTCAGGTCCTTAAGATCATCTGCTAAACACAGTATAGCCATGATCTCAGAAGCAGCAGTGATATCAAATCCCGTCTCGCGTGGAACCCCCGAGGAAGTACCTCCCAATCCGATAACGATCTGCCGCAATGCCCTGTCGTTCATGTCAATGACTCGTTTCCATAAAACCGTACGTGGATCAATACCCAAACTACGCTTTTTGCTTTGGAGGTTATTGTCGATCAGAGCAGCTAGTAGGTTATGAGCTTTTTCCACGGCGGCAAAATCGCCCGTAAAATGCAAATTGATATCCTCCATTGGTAGCACTTGCGAATAGCCACCGCCCGTTGCTCCTCCTTTCATACCGAAAACCGGTCCGAGAGAAGGTTCCCGTAAAACAACCGTCGACTTTTTGCCGATCTTATTCAATCCTTGGGTTAATCCGATGGAGACCGTTGTCTTTCCCTCTCCCGCCGGCGTGGGCGAAATGGCAGATACCAGAATGAGGTTACTGCGGTCTATTTTTTCGTGGTCAATGAGTGATAAGGGAAGTTTGGCTTTGTATTTACCGTAGAGGATCAATTCTTCTTCGGTGATATCCAGTTGGGCAGCAATTTCACGAATATGTTTAAGTCCTATTTGCTGAGCGATTTCAATGTCACTTGGCATTTATTCTTTGTTTTGGTTAGCGAAATAAAAAATTTAGGAGCGTGGAGATCTTTTATTCGATTATCCACACTCCTTAATAATATAAAACAATATGGTTTATACCATACCTAATCCGGTCAGCATTTCGTCATCAATACCGAGGATCTGGCGGTTGACAGGATCCCATTCAATCCGGCGCCCTGACCGGTAAGAAAGGGTTGCCATGTGCGCGGAGATAGCTTCCTGAAAGCCTTCTTCGATACCACAACTTACTTCCGTACCATTGCGGATCCCGCTTAACCATTCTCTCATATGCAGCATGGTTGGATCTACCCGTTTTCCGTCACGGTAAGTGTACAGCAGCCCCTTGTCTGCGAAATACTTTGCAGTAGCCCCCGTTACGGCGTCTACTCCTTTAGCACTTGGATTGTAGGAGTACATCGGGGTATCCGTACTAATGACGCCTTCATCGAGCATATCTTTGTAACGCGTAGACCTCGGATCGGCATAAACAGTTAGTGTATTGCCAATTTCAAGGGTAGCATCGTGGCCCATCAAGGCGGAAGTACGGCCGCCGTATTGGTTGCCTAGAGTAGCACTGTAAATAAAGGTCATCCCCTTTTCTTTACCTTGCTCCTGACTGGTTCCCATTACAAAGTCAGGATATTCCATGACGACCTGGAATACATCCGGCACATTACGTCCGTCGCGGTGCGTATAAATACCACCCGATGCCATGACCGATCTGGGAATTCCCATATCCAGCAAGCAATTGATCCGGTCGTAATCGTGTGTCAGCAGGTCGCCAGAAAGCCCGGTGCCATAATCCCACCATTTACGCCAGCGGAAAAAATGTTCTTTGTTGAACGGTTTTTGCGGAGCATTGCCCAAAAAGCCTTGCCAGTCAATAGTTTGCGGGCTTGCGTCTTTGTGGATATTGTACTGCCAGGCACCGTTATCGCTGTTGCGATTGGTACTGGTCTGAATAAGGGAAATGTGTCCTAAAACATTTTTCTTAATAAGATCGCGCGCTGTGAGGAAACTTTGAGTTTGCCGGTGCTGGTGCCCTAATTGGAAGACCATACCCGAGCTTTTTACGGTATCGTATAGGTCATAGGTTTCCTTGATCTTATGCGTCATACATTTTTCTACGTACACGTGTTTGCCTGCATTAAGGGCATCGATGGCCATGGGTGCATGCCAGTGATCAGGCGTAGCGATGACTACTGCATCAATATCGGGGCTGGCCAGCATTTCCTGGTAATTGCGAAAACGCTTTGCTTTGCTGCCGTGTAGTTCTGCGGTTTGCAGTGCTTCTTCAGCTCTGACATCAAAAGCATCGCAGACGCCCGTTAACTTAACGTTGAGATCTTCCTGATCCATAAAGTCACGATAGCGATTATCCTTGGGGTTTTTTATGGCATTAGCTTTCATCGTTTCCATCCAATCTTTGGTAGCAAAACCTAATGCCTTCATTAGCTGCTTACCGCGAATGCCGAAACCAATGATGCCGATACGTACCGGATCTCCAGACATTGGACCGGTTGGAGGCGGGGTCGCCGCCTTAACATTTAATTCCGAAAGAATACTTTCCCGGATTTCATTATCATAGCTGTGTTTGGCGGCTGCACTGATAAAAAAACCGCCAATTATTGGTAAGCCTACGAGTCCTTTTAGGAGATCCCGCCGACCAAAGTTTCCACTTTTATTTTCTTGATTAGACATTTTAATTCATTTAAGTGTGATAATTAAGACTAAAGACTCCAGATCCCGATAACTACCGAGTACCGGGTGATACCAGACTGGATTGATCTTTAAGCGCACTGGAAGGCACTAGGCTGAATATTCGACTTCTTTTGCCACTGTCTCTGCAGTTTCTACCGGTTTGGGTTGTTTTTTACGCCCAAAAATAAGCCGGTCCAGACCAACCGCTCTGCCAGTCGGAAAAACGAATAACACTGCCAACGCAAATAATTCGATCAGGTTTTTATTTACGATCAGATAGCTGCCTTCACTCGGCAATGCATAATCGAACCCAATAAAAGGAGGGTGGGACAAATAGTAAAAAGCAAGTAAAACAATACCCGCAAAAGTAGCGATCTGCGTAAGTCCTCCCATGATCAATCCCAGACCGATCAGGATAAGGCCCCATACATTCAGCACGTCCACTACATTGAGTACGGCGCTGTTCGATGCCATCGAATAAAATAATTCAGCAAAGGGTCCTTTCGAATCCATCAGGAAACCTCCTGCTGACCAATTCGGATTCCAAAGCTTTACGACACCCTCGTACAAAAAGTGCCAGCCAATCAAAAGGCGTAGAATAACGAGGACCGTTAACTGTGTCCCGCTATAGTTGGTTTTCGATTCCATTGTTTATTGTATTATTGATTTAAAAAAAAAGTTACCGCCTCTTTTGGGATTGAAATGTGACATTTGTCATCAGTATAGGTAATAATTGTCAAATCATTTTTTGAGTACCTAATAATTGCCGGACCATCTGATTGTTGCTCCAATTCATTGCCATACTTGTTCATTACGCTGAGTAAAAGTACTTTTGATGGCTCTTCACGATCTTTTGTTCTTGAAAAATAACTGATTATGTAGAAAATGAGAAAAATTTTCTCATTAAAATGACGATTCATTTAAACTTTATTAGCTGGATAGCACAATATTGGATACTTACGGAGCCTCGAATTTAAAGATTATCGAAGTAATACAAATATCTGGGAATGATATGCTGTGGGTTTTCCATTGAAAATGTACTGTTCTGTTTTCTATTGGACTTTTGACGCTAGACGCTAGATTTTAGACAACAAACCGCTGATACTCAATGGATATCAATTTTTCAGAATAAATAAAATTTCCGTTGATTGTCAATTAGTTAGAATTTTTAGTCTAACTTCTAGAGTCTAGCGTCAAAAGTCTAGTTCTCTACCTGTTATCAAGTTTTGGATTGGAAGTTATCTTTCCAACTGTTATTTTTCCGCCACGACATGTCGTAAGGCAAAATGCTTAGGGCAAACGCATCAAAATGATTCGCCCAAAACTTTCAGTAAATATTCATTAT
>CAZHNG010000146.1:0-15548 GCA_964533785.1 uncultured Saprospiraceae bacterium
TCTCCGTTTTGTACGAACAGATCGGTAAAATCATATTGAGTTTGATTGAAATTAGCCCCCAATTGGAACGAAAAATCATCGGAGAGCATGACTTCTGCTTCAGCAAAGAGATTGTAGTAGGTACGCAGTTCGTTATTGTCACTCAGCAAAGTATCAATCGCTCCGGCATTAGTAGCATTGGTTCGCCAATCATACTGTTCTCTAAAATATTCTGCCCCTGCGCTCAACTGATAATCCCCTTTCGAACCATAACCTTGATAGATCCATTTCGTTCTTCCGCCAAGGGCATAATTATCCTCTCTTAAAATATTAAAAGGCCTTGACTCGTAACTACTGCGGTAGGTGGTAAATAAACTGGTAGTATTCGTAATGCTATTGGAGAAGCGATGTAAGTTGGAAACACCAACCAGCAGCTTTTCGTAGTCTTCAAAGCCACGTACCTGCGCCCAGGTAAAAGCAGCTTTTCTTGGATTTTGGTTGAAGTCGTTCTCATTGAGAGAGCTGGGAATAAAGGCTTTCAGGTCTATATAATTGGCGAGAACAGAAAATGTATTTTTCCGATCGCCGGACAGTTGTTTCGCTAACATAGTAAAGGAATGCCGGTCGTATTCGTTATTTTCCCGGTAACCATCGCTATGGATAGTATTATAATTTAATTTCAGCTGAAAGTTTTCACTACCCGTTTCTAAATTAGTCAGGGTACGAAACAAACCGTAAGAGCCTGTTAGACCATTGATCTGCAGCTGATTTACGGGTGGTTGATTAGAGGTCAGGCTTCCTGATTTCATACTGATCAACCCGCCCAGAGCTGCTCCGTATGCGCTTGCAGATGGACCTTTCCATACCGAAACGCTCTCGAGCAAGCTTAGGTCAATATCTTCGATCGTGGTTTCACCGACTCCGGTCGTCAGGGGTATTTCATCGAGGTAAGCTCTGATCTTGGCGGTTCCAAAAGGTGAGCGGTTACCCACTCCTCTGATGGTGATCCGGTTAGTATTTAAAGCTCCGGTATGCATCAATACTCCTGGCACCCGATTGAGGACGGGAGTGATCGCAACCCCTGCATCCCGTTGCAGATCAAGTTTGGAAATATTAGTAACCGGAACAGGAGCTTGTACTACCGGCCCCGTCGCCTTTACGACCACCTGCCCGACTCCCAGCGGATCTAGCTCCAGTGGTTCCATTGCTATGACTACCTCCGTAGTTTCTGACAAGCTATCCAGCAGTACGATGTCATATCCGATATAGGAAATTCGGATTGAAGTCGTCTCATCAGGCAATACCAATGAAAATAAACCATCACTATCCGTTGTAGTTCCTCTTTTGTTTTCACCTATTGTTGACAAATTCGCCCCAGCGAGAGGCACCGAAGTATAAGCATCGATCACTTTCCCGGAGACCGTAACCTGGGCAAGTAAAGAATAGGAACAGTAAAAAAACAGCACTAAAAATAAAACGCTTTTTAACTTTAACATATCAGCCTGGACGAATTATATGATTCTAATCTCCGTAACTTCCGGTGGCAACTGTTTTGATTCATCATTATCAGGATACAAAGGAAAAGCTTTCATAAACTCATTCACCTCGCCTTTAGTCTTGGTAATTAAATCTTCATTCTCAATATCGTTGATGATATTATCGATCCAATCGACAATTTTCAGGCAATCATTTTCTTTCAGCCCCCTGGTGGTGATCGCCGCAGTGCCGATGCGAATACCTGAGGTAACAAAGGGGGATTGCGTGTCAAAAGGCACCATATTTTTATTGATGGTAATATCGGCTTTTTCCAAGGCTTTTTCGGCAGCTTTACCAGTCACGCTCTTACTGCGTAGATCGATTAGCATTAGGTGATTATCCGTACCGCCGGAAATGATCTTATACCCTTTTTCAACAAAAGACAAGGCCATCGTTTGAGCATTTTTAATGACTTGTTGTGCGTAGGTTTTAAATTCGGGTTGCAGTGCTTCACCAAAAGCAACGGCCTTACCGGCAATAACATGCTCCAGTGGTCCTCCCTGCATCCCCGGAAATACGCCTCCGTTTAATATGGAGGACATTTTTATCACGGTCCCCTTTTTAGTAGTTCGTCCCCATGGGTTTTCGAAGTTCTCCCCCATCATGATGATCCCGCCTCTGGGCCCACGCAAAGTTTTATGAGTAGTTGAAGTAATGATGTGACAGTGGGGTAAAGGATCATTCAGCATTTTAGCAGCGATCAATCCTGCAGGGTGGGCAATATCCGCCAATAAGAACGCACCGACTTTATCGGCAATAGAACGAAACCGCTCGTAGTCCCAATCGCGTGAGTATGCTGAAGCCCCGCATATGATGAGTTTCGGCTTTACTTCCAGGGCTTTCTCTTCCACTTTATCCATATCGATCAGCCCCGTATCTTTTTCGACACCATAAAGATGCGCATCATACACTTTACCGGAATAATTGACCGGAGAACCATGCGATAAGTGACCACCGTGCGCCAGGTCAAAGCCCAGTGTGCGATCGCCCGGCTGCATCAATGCCAAAAAAACAGCGGCATTGGCCTGTGCTCCGGAATGTGGTTGCACGTTAGCATATTCTGCTCCGAATAATTCCTTTAAACGATCAATTGCCAACTGTTCCACCTGGTCAACTATTTCACACCCTCCATAATAACGCTTTCCGGGATATCCCTCGGCATATTTGTTGGTCAGACAAGTGCCTACCGCATTCATGACTGCCTGGCTCGTAAAATTTTCTGAAGCAATTAATTCTATACCATTTCTTTGGCGACTCAACTCTTGTTCTATTAAATCAAAAACTTGTGTATCTTTTTGCATATTAATTTGTTATTGTTCCAAGGATGGATTATTCAACAAAAGTACAATATTTACGACAGGGGTTGCTTTAAATATGTTGTCCTATTTCAGTCAATTCTTAGCCCAATGATAAGATACTATTTTTCCGTAATTATTCTAATGCTAACGCTACTCCCTGCCATGAGGGGAATAACAGATCGCTTCCGGGTTATGTGGCGGACTGATCCTTCCTCTTCTATGGTAATCGGTTGGGACCAAATATCCGGATCTGACCCAATATTGTATTACGACGTCATTGACTTTGAGGCTAATATTGAAGATTATCAATATTCCAAAAAACCCAGCCGAATAGTGCAAGCTAAAGGTATGAATAATCATTTCGTCCGGCTACGTAACCTGCGCCCTAATACGACTTACTATTTCGTTATCCAGGATAGCGAAGGAGTAAGCCGGAGATTGTCCTTCCGTACAGCACCGGATACGCCTTCTACTCCCATTTCAATCGTTGCCGGGGGAGACTCCAGGAATAACAGAAACGCCCGCCGGAAAGCCAACTTATTGGTCAGCAAATTACGTCCGGGCTTTATTATGTTTTCAGGTGACATGACCAACGCCGACCGTGCTGAGGAGTGGATCCATTGGTTTGATGATTGGCAACTGACCATTAGCCAGGATGGTAGTATCTACCCTGTTATCGTTGCGCGCGGCAACCACGAAGCCGATAATGCCGGGCTCAATGACCTATTCGACATTGGGCAGCCCAATTTATATTACACGCTTACACTAGGTGGTTCCTTATTAAAAATTTATACTTTGAATACGATGATGCCCTCCGGCGGTGAACAAAAAAACTGGCTTGCAAAAGATCTGGCGAATAGTCAAAACGTCATTTGGAAATTTGCTCAATACCACAATGCTATGCGCCCTCATAATGCCAATAAAAAAGAACTCAATGAGCTTATTTTACACTGGGCGACGCTTTTCCACAAATACCAGGTCAATCTGGCATTGGAGTCGGATGCCCATTGTGTAAAATGGACTTATCCCATTCGCCCTAGCCGTGCCGAAGGGAGTGATGAAGGATTTATCAGAGACGACGCGGAAGGTACTGTTTACGTTGGTGAAGGGGGCTGGGGGGCTCCGTTACGGGCCAATAATGATGATAAGGCCTGGACCCGAAACAGTGATAGCTTCCATCAATTCAAGTGGATTTTCGTAAGCCAGCAAGAAGTTGCGATCAGAACAATAATGACAGATCTTGCTGATGGTGTATCCCCGCTGGAAGAGCATCAACGCTTCCAGATCACTTCGAGTATCCGTCCATTGATATGGGCACCTTCTAACGGAAGCGTCATTACCTTACGAAACAAAAATTATCAAGCTGTCAATCAAAATTCCTCTCCTCCTTTTCAAACGGGTAGTTCAACTGCCCCGGAAAAAACAAAAGAAATTTTGACCGAAACGCTGGAGCCTGATTTGAATTCAAAAACCGTTCTATTGGAATACTCGTTAAACAAAACAAGCGATATAGAAATTATCTTACTGAATGAGTCGATGACGCCGGTATCCAGGTTTGAATTAAAGGACCAACTCCCTGGTTTGTACGAAAAATCCATAGACTTCTCGAAAATACGGCCAGGCAAATACCAGCTCATAATCAAAGGAGAAGAGAAAGTTATCAAAAAATACGATATTACATTGTAAGTTGTTGATCAGCATATTATGATAAAATCCTTAAATCATATAAAACGACCAATTGAGGAGGAATTAAAACAGTTCGAGCATCACTTTCGGGAAAGTATGCGTAGTTCTGTGCCCCTACTCGATACCATCACCTATTATATAGTAAAAAGGAAGGGAAAACAAGTGAGGCCAATGTTTGTTTTTCTTGCCGCCAAAACCTGCGGTACGGTAGGAGATGCTACCTATGCTGCCGCATCACTGGTGGAACTACTACATACGGCTTCCTTAGTACACGATGATGTGGTTGATGACGCCAATGAACGACGAGGTTTTTTTTCGATCAATGCGCTTTGGAAAAATAAGATCGCTGTTTTAGTAGGTGACTACCTGTTTTCTCAGGCTATGTTGATCGCTTTAAAGAAAAAAGAGCACCGGTTATTGGAAATTGGTTCCGGAACCGTAAAAGAAATTATCGAAGGTGAACTATTGCAAATAGAAAAGGCTCGCCGGTTAGATATTAAAGAGGATGTATATTTTGAAATCATCCGGCGAAAAACCGCTTCATTAATTGCCTTCGCCTGTGCTGCCGGAGCTGCTTCGACCACCAAAGATCAAGATACGATCGAAAGGATGCGTTTATTCGGAGAAAAAATTGGGATAGCCTTTCAAATTAAAGATGATCTATTTGATTATGGGACGGTGGATGTCGGTAAACCCCTTGGGATTGATATCAAAGAAAAGAAAATGACCCTCCCTTTGATCTACGCCCTTCAACAGGCATCGAAAAAAGAAAGAAAATATATTCTAAACCTGGTAAAAAGACACAGTAACAAACGGGAGAAGGTGCGAGAAGTAATCGACTTTGTGCGGGCAAGTGATGGTTTGGAATATACAAAAAAAGCAATGCTCCGTTACAAGAACGAAGCATTTGATATTCTTTATCAATTTCCTGAGACGGAAGCGCGCGTTTCCTTGGAAGCATTAGTGAATTTCGTCACCGAACGGGAAAAATAATTGAAGCATAACAAATACGGAGTTGAAGTAAGATAAAAGCTATTCAAGGAGCCGCTTTATTTTTCAGCTATGCTCATACCTTGCACCAACAACGAAATATTATTGTTAAGAACTTCGATAAAACCCTTTTCAATATTGAACAAGTAACGACTTCCTTCTACTAACCCAGTCTTGATATCTCCACTATCAGCGTCATAATAGTTTACATCTCCTTGAGCCGTGACGATGGTAACCTTCCCTTTTTCGAGAGCCGAAACGATGGGTGCGTGATTCTTAAGCACCTGAAATTCTCCAAGTACACCGGGAACCTTTACCGATACCACTTCTCCTTCAAAAAGGGTTTTATCTGGTGTGAGAACTGTTAAATTCATTAAATTTCAGTTTCTGATAGAAAAAAAATTGGTCAACTCAGTTATACTATCCTGCCGCTTCTTCGATCATCTTATTACCCGCTTCGATAACATCCTCGATCGTACCCTTCAGGTTAAAGGCTGCTTCCGGATATTGATCTGTCTCGCCATCCATGATCATATTGAACCCGCGAATCGTATCTTCGATTGAAACCATTGTTCCGGGAATACCGGTAAATTGTTCCGCAACGTGAAAGGGCTGTGACAAAAACCTCTGTACACGGCGTGCACGGTGGACAACTTCTTTATCTTCATCTGAAAGTTCGTCCATACCCAGAATAGCGATGATATCCTGCAATTCTTTGTATCGCTGAAGGATGTTGATCACGCGCTGAGCAGTATTGTAGTGTTCTTCACCAACAATATTAGGATCCAAAATACGGGAAGTAGAATCCAGTGGATCAATGGCGGGGTAAATACCTTCGGAAGCCAGTTTACGGCTCAATACCGTCGTGGCATCCAGGTGGGCGAAAGTCGTGGCAGGAGCAGGGTCTGTCAAATCATCCGCAGGAACGTATACCGCTTGTACCGAAGTAATCGACCCTCTTTTGGTTGAAGTGATCCGCTCTTGCATAAGTCCCATTTCAGTAGCCAATGTAGGTTGATAACCCACAGCAGACGGCATCCGTCCAAGAAGGGCGGACACTTCCGAACCGGCCTGCGTAAAACGGAAGATATTATCGATAAAGAATAAAATATCACGACCACCGGTTGGATCATCTAAGTCACCATCGCGGTAATATTCAGCAACCGTCAAACCTGATAAAGCCACCCGCGCGCGAGCTCCGGGAGGTTCATTCATCTGACCGAAAACCAAAGTAGCTTTTGATTCCGCCAGCTCTTTCATATCTACCTTCGACAAATCCCATCCCCCTTCTTCCATACTGTGCATAAATTCATCTCCGTATCTGATTACGTTGGCTTCGATCATTTCCCGCAACAAGTCATTCCCTTCGCGAGTACGCTCACCGACACCGGCAAAAACCGAAATACCAGCATAACCTTTCGCAATATTATTGATCAACTCCTGAATTAAAACCGTTTTACCCACACCAGCACCTCCGAACAATCCTACTTTCCCACCTTTCATGTATGGCTCGATCAGGTCTACTACTTTAATTCCGGTAAAAAGAACTTCACGCTCTGTTGCAAGATCCTCGTAAGTGGGCGGCTTACGGTGGATAGGGTAAGCATTTTCCCCTTTAGGTACTTCACCGATGCCGTCAATCGTTTCACCGACGACGTTGAAAAGACGGCCTTTAATAACTTCACCGATAGGCATTGTAATGGGTTGACCAGTATCAATAACATCTTCGCCACGTGTCAATCCTTCCGTAGAATCCATAGCGATGGTTCTAACGCTATCCTCACCCAGGTGGCGCTGAACTTCCAAGACCAAAGTCTGGCCATCTGGTCTTTTTATCTCCAGAGCATTTAGAATTTCTGGTAATTCTGCATTCTCCCCAGAAAAACTAACATCAACAACCGGTCCGATTACTTGTTTTACTTGACCTATATTAGCCATGCTTACTAATTTATTTTACCTCAAAAATTAACGGTTTCTAAAAATCGGTGCAAAGTTAGATTTTTGAACCGATAATTAAAAGAAATTGTGAAACTTGTTCGATCGTTTTCTTAAAAGTCAATTATTTATCGTATTTTATTGCATCTTTGGGGAAAAGTTTGCTTTTTAGTTATGATGAAGTAATAGATTCGCTTTTTTGAGTTAGCTATTGCGGTGCCAAGAGAGTTGCTTATAAAGTTGCGAATTTATTTGTTTATCATTACTGAGTCTTTAAGTATCAGAGAGAAATAGCCAATTCCGGCTATGTACTACAAAACTTGGTTGATTGAATTATGGGAATTATCATTTCGTTGCTGAATCATAAAGGCGGTGTGGGCAAGACCACAAGTGCTATTAACATAGGAGCTGGGCTGGTTGAATTCGGCAAGAAAATATTATTGATTGATCTGGATCCACAGGCAAATCTGAGTTTGTCATTAGGGGCACCACGCTTGCCGAATACGATCTACGAAGCGATGAAGGGAGAAGCTCCGCTAACCCCTCATACCGTAAAAAATGGATTAGATGTGGTCATTTCTACGCTGGATCTCTCGGGAGCCGAAATGGAATTGATCAATGAAGCGGGGCGGGAATTTATTCTTCATGAATTATTTGTGCCACTCAAGGATAAATACGATTACATTATCATTGATTGTCCTCCTTCTTTAGGTCTGCTGACCCTCAATGCCCTTACTTGTAGTGATTTTGTATACATCCCGCTGCAAACCCAATTTTTGGCGCTGCAAGGTCTGGCCAAAATCAAACAGGTGATCAGTAAGGTTAAGCTTAGGCTCAATAGAAAATTAGAGATCGGTGGTGTACTAGCCACTATGTACGATAGTAGGAAGGTTCTAAACCGTGAGGTTGTCGAAACGATCAAAAAATACTTTGGTGATACGGTCTTTAAAACTAAGATCAGAGACAATGTTTCCCTCGCAGAAGCCCCCGCTAAACGCAAGGATATTTTCGAGTACAGCCCTAATAGTTTAGGCGCTAAGGATTACCTCGCTTTGTGCCGAGAAATACTGGAGCGAACAAAAAAAGTTGTCCCACAAGGGGTCAGCTAATTAAATGCAATAGTTCAATAGCTACACAGCTAAACTTTACAATGGTTCAACACGTATAACAATCTGTTTTACTGTTGAAACCTTAAGTTTTAGCTAAGACCTTTTTCCGATTTCATTCTTCCTTTTCGTAGGGAAATCTAAATTTTTAATCAGGAAAAATCAACTATTGGAATTTATCACCGTGAACGAACGTTAAAAATATACGAATAGCTATTATATGCTGAGTTGCTACGCGGTATAGCTGAATATAACCATAGATCATTAAGAGCAAATCACTTAGTTGTGAGTAAGAAAAATTTTATAGACGGATTGGAAAGCATTTTCGCTGACGACATCATCGAACAGTCGTTCCAGGAAGAGAATCCGTTATTTTCTTACGAAGCACGCTCTTCCCAAGGATCATTAGCCGGTGCTGTCGAGGGAAAAAGAAGCATCGACGACGATGAAAAGGAAGAAGATATTGCTCCTCGCATTCCTTTCAAGCGCCACCGTAAACCTCTTTCAGGGATCGACCTGCTCATCCGTAATACTTTAGATGATGGTTCCACTGATAACCCCAAACTGCATACGCGCAAATTTTCTTTACTGTTTGACAAAACCTTATTCGAAAAACTCAAGGCTATCGCCCGTTTTGAAAAGGTCTACTTCCGGGACATGGTCTCTCAGGTACTGGAAACTTTCGTAGAAAAGTACGAAAAAAACAAAGGACCCATAGAATAGGTTTTAAGTAGTACCCTAAGAGTTAGTTAAGCAGTATAAGGCACAAAGAAATTGCCTCCGCAAACTACAATACTTAGAGGTTCTTTCAATATTCAAATCTTTACGCTGCCATCCATTGTTCATTGCACTATTGCTCATTGCTCCGCTCATTACAAACCACCTAAAATAAAATCCATGCGCTACATTTTCCATTGCTTCCTTTTGATTTCTATTGCTATTACAAACAATGCCTGCGAGAATACCCCATCCGAGGATTCAACAGCACAACAGGCTGATGAAACAACAGCTACTTCGACCGAAAATACGAGCGATCGTTTTCCGGAATTATTAATGGAAGCCCTGACTGCTCACGGAGGCTTTGATCGCTGGCGTTCTATGAAAAACATGTCCTTTACCGTAGAAAGGAAAGGCAGCCCGGAAGAACACCTGATCGACCTGGAAAATCGTAAAGTTCTACTGACCCATGAGGATTATAAGGTCGGCTTCGATGGTCAGGAGGTATGGGTGTCCCCCGACAAGGCTGCTTTTGGCGATGGTTCCGCACGGTTCTATCACAATCTTCGCTTTTATTTTGTCGCCATGCCGTTTATCGTTACCGATCCGGGTATCAATTATCAAGTACTTCCACAGAAAGAGATCCAGGGTACAACGTATAATGCCTTGCGCGTTACCTACGATGCTGGTGTTGGAGATGCTCCGGAAGATGAATACATTCTTCATTTCCATCCCGACTCTAACCAAATGGAATGGCTACTTTATACCGTTACCTATTACAGCGGAGAGCCTAGTGAAAAATACAATGCTTTGCATTACAGCGAATGGCAGGAAGTAAATGGATTGCTTATGCCGCAAATGATGGAAGGTTACACTTACCAGAAAGGCAAAATTGGTGAACAGCGATACGAGAGGGCAATCGATGATTTTCAGATGACAACTGACAAACCAGACCAATCTTTGTTTATGATGCCGGAAGAAGCAGAGATCGATTCTTTGGTAAGCAGATAAGATTTTTGTATCCGGCAAGTGATCGGACAAATCAAAATTTTATCCTATATTTTCGCCTCAATTTAATGCAACGGTAAAATTTGTTGTTAACAAGATTACAAAGCTTTAACCAATAATGTCCAAACCAACTGTTTTAATAACGGGAGCAAATGGTCAGATCGGTTCCGTATTGGTAGATCAATTGATAAAAATTCATGGCTCTTCTCATGTGATTGCTTCAGATATCAGGCCTTCAAAAAAATCCTTGGAAAGATTTGAGATCATTGATGTCCTCGATAAAGAGGCCTTATTGGATTGTGTCCAGTCTAACCAGATTGATGAAATCTACCATTTGGCGGCCATCCTTTCGGCGGTGGGAGAACAAAAACCATTCAAAGCCTGGGAGATAAACATGAAAGGCCTTTTTAACGTATTGGAAGTCGCGAAAACGCTCCGGATCAAACTATTCTTCCCAAGTTCAATCGCCGTTTTTGGCGGCCACTCCCCTAAAGACACCACTCCTCAATTCGCAGTCAAAGAACCGGAAACGGTTTACGGCATCAGTAAATCGGCCGGAGAGCTTTGGTGCCGTTATTTTTATTTAAAATTCGGCGTCGATGTCCGTTCAATCCGCTTTCCAGGAATTATTGGCTACCAGTCCCTTCCTGGCGGCGGCACCACCGATTATGCCGTTGAAATTTTCCACCAAGCCATTCAGAAAGGGAGCTACACTTGCTTTTTAAAATCGGATACTGCCTTGCCTATGATCTTCATGGACGATGCTATCGGTGCTATTATTAAAATCATGTCCGCCCCGGCAGACAATATCAAGATACGTACCAGCTATAATATAGCTAGTATGAGCTTTACCCCGGCGATCCTGGCTGATACGATCCGCCGGCATCTTCCTGATTTCAAGATCGATTATGCTCCCGACTACCGCCAGCAAATCGCCGATAGTTGGCCATCCAACATTGATGATCTGCCAGCAAGAACAGATTGGGGCTGGACACCGACATACGATCTCCCCCAAATGACCGCCATCATGCTCGACCAATTGAAGAAAGATTACCAAAAGGATATTGCACAAATTAAAAATTAACAGCTATGTATAGCCACGTTCAACAAGAAATTCAGCACGAAATCGAAGAGATCCGCGATGCCGGATTGTATAAAGAAGAAAGGATCATCGTTACCCCTCAAGATGCCCAGATCGCCACGGATAAAGGCCTGGAAGTCCTTAATTTCTGTGCTAATAATTACCTGGGCCTGTCCTCTCACCCCGAAGTGATAAAAGCAGCCAAAGAAGCGATCGACACCCACGGCTTCGGCATGTCATCCGTCCGCTTCATTTGCGGTACCCAGGATATTCACAAAGAGCTGGAGCGAAAGATCGCCCGTTTCCTCGGCATGGAAGACGCTATTTTGTACGCCGCAGCTTTTGATGCTAATGGGGGCCTTTTCGAGCCTCTTCTCACCAAAGAAGATGCCATCATTTCTGACCAACTGAATCATGCCTCTATCATCGATGGCATAAGGCTTTGTAAAGCCCAACGCTTCCGTTATCTTACCAATAACATGGAAGACCTTGAAGCCAAGCTCAAAGAAGCACAGGGTGCACGACGCCGGATGATCGCTACGGATGGTGTATTTTCCATGGATGGCACCATTGCTCAACTAGACGAAATCTGCGAACTGGCCGACAAATACGATGCTATGGTCATGGTAGATGACTGCCATGCTACCGGATTTATTGGTAAAACAGGACGTGGCACGCACGAATACCACAATGTTATGGAGAGAGTAGATATCATCACCGGCACCTTCGGTAAAGCTTTGGGCGGCGCCTCAGGAGGTTTTACCGCCGGACCTAAGGAGGTAGTAGATATTCTGCGCCAACGCTCCCGGCCCTACCTTTTCTCTAATACGTTGGCACCCGCTATCGTCGGTGCCTCTATCAAAGTAGTCGATCTACTGAGTGAAACGACTACCCTTAGAGACAAGTTGGAAAACAACACGACGTATTTCAGGGAGAAGATGACCGCAGCAGGCTTTGATATCATCCCCGGCGTTACGCCAATTGTTCCCATCATGCTCTATGACGCCAAATTATCGCAGGATTTTGCCCGAAAATTATTGGATGAAGGGATTTACGTTATCGGCTTCTTTTATCCGGTAGTCCCTAAAGGCAAGGCACGTATCCGGGTACAAATATCAGCCGCACACGAAATGGAGCATTTGGATAAAGCCATTAATGCCTTTACGAAAGTTGGGAAAGCGTTGGGCGTACTGCAACACTAATGGGTGCAACCCAAATCTGATGTAAAGTAACGACGAGGAAAGAAAGGCGGTTACTGGAAAAAAACCGCCTGCGGGCCGCAGCCAAGCTTTCGCCGACGGCCGTAGCCTTTGGCGAAGAGCCGTGGCCGCCGGAGAACATCGCTGCTTGTGATTTCATTCTTTAAGGGGCGCGATTCTAAAACTTCCCCCCACTAAGAAAGAGCGCAACCCCAAGCTTTACAAGAAGAAAGCTCCCAAGGAAGTTAATAATTAGACTTGTCTAAACGATGTCTTCAAAAGTTAAAATGTGCCTTTTTACCTATATCTTCCGAATTTTTCATTGCTTAGCGCTGCTAGGCGGCTTCAAAATTCGAAAAGATATAAATAAAAATCCCTCATTTTTCCAATTTGAATACACCGTCTAGACAAGTCTATTGACTAGCGATCAATTAGAGAGTTAACAAGTGAAACAAGTCTATTGAAAATATTACTAAGCTGTGCTTTATGCTGATACGGTCTGGTGCTTAATCTTTGTAGATATCGGCGTATTTTTTAGAAACATAAATTCCACTGACCCTTTGCCAATTAATTTATTTTATTGGTCATTTTAAACGTTAAGGCTCCACCGGAAAGAATAGCCCCATTGTTAAAGAATGGCTTTTCTAACAATTCACCATCTAAAGATACCTTTTCAATATATTTATTGGCCAAACTGTTATTTTCAACCATTATTTTAAAAGTTTTCCCATTCTCCAGGTGAATCAATGCCTCATCGATTAATGGCCGACCAATAGAATAAGTTGTTTTTCCGGGACAAACCGGATAAAAACCCAAAGCATTTAGGACATACCATGCGGACATGGCACCACAGTCCTCATTACCTACGATCCCCTCAGGGGTAGGTGCGTAAAGCGTTTGCAAAACCTCATCCACCTTTTCCTGGGTTTTTGCCGGTTGATCAACATAATTATAAAAATGCGTTACGTGATGACTAGGTTCGTTGCCATGAGCGTATTGGCCGATGAGTCCTGTTATATCGGCAGAAGCATTTTCGCCTGTAATTTCAGAACTAGCCGTAAACAACTCATCAAGTTTGTTCGCAAAAGCTTGTTGTCCCCCCATCAAATCAATATAACCATCAACATCATGAGGTACAAACCACATCCATTGCCAAGAGTTACCTTCTACGAATTCACTCACCTCGTGGTCGGAAAAATAAGGGTCGAATGGGCTTCTCCACTCTCCATTAGCTAATTTTCCCCGCATAAAACCAATAGCCGGATCGAAATATTCACGGTATAATTTCGCCCGCTCAAGGTATTTTCGTTCTATCTCTTCATTGCCGGCGTGCCGGGCAATTTGAGCAATACACCAATCGTAGTAAGCACACTCTAAACCGTAAGAGACCGATTGCCCGATAGAATCAGCCGGGATAAAACCATTTTGCTCAATAAAATGAAGATGTTTTGGCAGCAAACTAGCAGCTCGGGGTTCCTCCATTTTTACAATCAAATCGGGTTGGTAGGTAGAACTTGCTATCGCTGCTTCCAACGCAAGTTGAACATCGAAATCATCGATGTCTTTCGCAAGCGCATCCGCAATCACTGCGACTGCGGGATACCCTACCATAGTCCCGGTATAATTAGCAGCTAATGGCCATTTAGGAAGAACGCCTCCTTCCTTATATTTTTGTAGTAGTCCATTTATCCAGATCTTGGTTCTTTCCCGATCAATGATATTCATTAAAGGGTGCAAGGACCGAAAAGTATCCCACATAGAGAATACGGTATAGTTGGTAAACCCTTCTTCAGCCTGGTAAATTTCCTTGTCCATCCCGCGGTATTGGCCATTCACATCCTGCGCTAACATCGGAGCTAACATACAGTGATATAAAGCCGTGTAGAAATTTTTCTTTACGGATTCCAGTGGGGTTTTAATCTCAATCTTTCTTAATGCAGCTTCCCACGTCTGTTCTGCCTGTTGCCGAATGATAGCAAAATTCCACCCGTCATTTTCGGCTATTAGATTTTGTTGTGCTCCTGCTTTGCTTGCTGGAGAAATCCCGGTTTTTATGAGCAGTGTATTATCCGTATCCTGAGGAAAACGGAGCCAGACTTTTAATTCTTTACCGGTTAATGAGTTACCCGACACCACCTTATTCCTATCTTTTGCAGTAACCACCGTAAAAGGTTTTGAAAATTGGATATAAAAATAAACCGGATGATCGTAAGCCCAGCCCGAGGATACCCTCTTCCCGCGTAGGGTTTGGTTATCTACAATTTCAATCTCCCCCAGCAAGCTTTTATGCCCCCAATTGGCCTGCAAAATATGCCCCAAATCTATAAGTAGCATCGGAGTTGAATGCTCGGGATAGGTATAGCGGTGCATACCTGTTCTTGGGGTAGCCGTCAACTCCGCTTTAACCCCGAAGTTTTGTAATTCTACTGCATAATATCCCACCGTAGCTTCTTCTGATGCTTTTTGGAAGGTACCGATTAAAGTATCAGCGGGAGAACCGGTAAAGGGTAAAAACAAAAGATCTCCCATATCGCCAATACCGGTGCCACTCAGATGGGTATGGGAAAATCCATAGATCGTAGAATCTGAATAGTGATAACCACTCGAAGCATCCCAGCCGGGTAGGCGAGTATCGGGACTCAATTGCACCATACCAAATGGCAAGGAAGGCCCCGGAAAAGTATGTCCGTGAAAACCCGTGCCGATAAAAGGGTCTACGTATTGGATGAGTGGAAATGGTGCCGGAAGAACCTCCTCTTTTTCACATCCTGTAAATAAAAGGAATGCCGCTAGTACTGTTTGTAAATATTTCACCTTACTGAATTTTACCATTATAAACGAAAAAAGCAGGAATCAACGGCTACCACATTGAAACTGGTCAAAAAGCGTTGAAAACATACCAAAAGTATGTATTTTTGGACAGTCAATACTTTGAATACACTGTAACATAAGTTTCTTAGTGTTTTGAACCACCGGATTTTTGTCTAAATCGATGAGGAAATGGGATTAAGGG
>CAZHNG010000147.1:0-15546 GCA_964533785.1 uncultured Saprospiraceae bacterium
AACACTAAATTATCTTTTTTGATGGGCTCTTTTTCCGCAGCTCGGCGTTACAAAAAGCTTACAGAACCCCGGCTATGTGCGCTTTTTGCGCCTTGATCAGCGAAAAAATCCCCTTAATCAAAAAAGCAATTTAATATTGCTCTACTACTTACTTCGATGAATTGATAAAAAACACACCCAATAAAAGTACAATTGCCGCAATAATTGATTGCAGGGTAATGATCTCATCTCTCAGCCACCAACCAAGTAGGATGGCAATGATGGGATTAACATAAGTACTAGTGGCTACTTTATCGGGAGAAACGTTTTTGAGTAAATAATTAAAGGCGGTAAAGACCACTATCCCCCCGAATATAACCAGGAAACCCAGAGAACCCCAGGTTTTTAAACTTAAGGAAAACCAATCAACCGAAGGTTCACGGGTGATGAAGCTTACCAATAGCAGAAAAATTCCACCGGATAACATTTGGTATCCTGAACTGAGCATTTGTGGTCTGGGAAGATCAGACTTGTTGACGAAAATGGTGGCGTATCCCCAGCAAAACATACTTATTATTACGGCCAATATTCCCCTCCAGTCCTGGTCACCCGATATGATCGTTTTTTGCCCTACCAATAAATAAACACCTACAATGCCCAGGAAGACTCCAAAAAACGCTCTTTTTGCAGGGCGGGATCCATTAAAGAACCACATCATAAAAACGATGATCAGGGGTTCGATTGATAAAAATAAAGCGACAAAGCCCGAATCTAGATACTGGAGCGCCCAGGCTACTCCTCCGGTCCCCATACCCAGAAATAACACCCCTGCAATAAGGGCATTTTTAATTTCTAACCAGGAACTCGACCGATATTGCCGGCTTAAACCTACAATGATCAAGCTAAGAGCCATCGCCACCAGAAAGCGGGAGCCCGCCATTTTAAAAGGGGGAATTTCTTCTACTGCAAAAGCGACAAAAAGGTAGACACCGCCCCACACAATATAAATGACGGCGAAGGAAAGAATAATTAGAAATAGGGATGCTTGGGTATTCGATTGATTTGTTGCCATTAAGTATCTTTCATAAAATTGATAAACGCACAAACGGCAATGGCCGCGGTTTCTGTTCTCAGCCGGGTATCACCGAGACTAACCGGTGTAAACCCGTTATTCAGGGCATAGTCTACCTCACTTTTAGCAAAACCGCCTTCCGGGCCGATTAACACAGTCACATTTTGTCCGGGCCGGTAAGCATCTTTTAATAACTGTTTCTCCTGCTCATGAATATGGGGGATAAGTTTAAAGGGGGATTCATCTTTCGACTGCAGATCCACCCAATCTTGATAAGACTGAAGGTCGTTTAATCGGGGAAGATGGGTGTTGAGCGACTGTTTCATGGCAGCAATTAACAGTTTCTGTAAACGATCGTAGCGCAATTTTTTTCGCTCCGAATTTTCACTCAGCAGCAGGGAGATTTCATTGATACCCAGTTCCGTTGCCTTTTCCAGAAACCATTCAACGCGGTCGATATTTTTGGTGGGAACAATGCCAATGTGCAGGTAAGGTCTGTGCGGAGGAAAACGATGTGTCTCTTGTATCGCTAACTGACAGCGGGATTTGCTGGTCGTCACCAACTCGGTGGTGAAAAGGTTCCCCTGGCCATCGGTCACCATTATTTCGTCGCCAACTTTTTTACGAAGTACTTGTACGCAGTGTTTGGCTTCCTGGTCTTCCAAAACGATCAAATCCTTTTCGCGGTTAGTTGCGTAGAATAATTGCATGATAATTAACTGGTTGAGCCCTGAATACAAACATCAGAGAGAAATTAGGAACATAATTGATCTTAAAAGCGGGTATGAGTATTTATCGACTTTTTTGTTGCGAATTATACAGGCCAGCATGGTGGACATTTACCCACAACAATTTGATAGTCGGCGCCAAAGTTTTAGGTGTTTGTTTATCATTCTTTACCAAAAATATGCCGGATGCCTGATGTTGAACCCGTCTAACCCAGGGCAGATACCCAAACATGAAGATGTTTCAGGCATCTTATTCCTCATCTATGCAAAGAAGGTACCTTAAGAATGCCTTGGTTCTTTTTGAAGGCATGTAGCGCAACTTTGGCGGCAACCTTAGCTTCTGCTTCAGAGATTTTGCCTACTTCGGGGGTAAAATAATTTTTAACAAAGTGAGTATCAAAATGTCCGCTGACAAAGCTATGGTGGTTAAAAACGAATTTACCAAAGGGTAGGGTAGTGGCTACACCTTCAACCTCATACTGATCGATGGCTTCTTTCATTTTTTCTATTGCTGCTTGACGATTAGGGCCATAGGTGATCAACTTCGCCAACATGGGGTCATAGTAAATGGGGATTTCCTGACCTTCGTAATAGCCATCGTCAACGCGTATATTTTCACCTTGCGGCGGGCGGTAGCGATTCAAGGTACCCACACTAGGCAGGAAATTGTTCTCAGGATCCTCCGCGTATACCCTTAGTTGTAGGGCGTGGCCATTGATACTTAAATCATCCTGGGCATAATCAAGTGGTAGTCCCTGGGCTACTTTTATTTGTTGTTCCACCAGGTCTACGCCGGTAATAAGCTCCGTAACGGGATGTTCTACCTGTAGTCGCGTATTCATTTCCAGGAAGTAGTAATCGAGTTTATCATTAACGAGGAACTCAACGGTACCGGCACCAACGTAGTTACAAGCTTTTGCGACATTAATGGCGTCCTGGCCCATTTTTTGGCGCAATTCCGGAGTCAGCACGGAAGAGGGCGCTTCTTCGATCACCTTCTGGTGACGTCTTTGGATACTACACTCTCTTTCAAAAAAATGGATGACGTTACCGTGCTGATCCGCCATGACCTGTATTTCAATATGCCGGGGAGAAGTGACGTATTTTTCGATGAGAACGGAACCTTCGCCAAAAGCAGATTTGGCTTCACTGATGGCCCTTTCCATTTGTTCTGGCAGTTCCTCCAGGCTTTCCACGATTCTCATTCCTTTACCTCCACCACCTGCAGAAGCTTTGATCAGTACCGGAAAACCGATGTCTTTGGCGATCTCAATGGCTTCATCCTTATTTTCAATGGCTTTTTCCGTACCAGGTACCAATGGGATACCGTATTTTAATACCGCTTTTTTGGCTGCCAGCTTACTCCCCATGGTCTCGATCGATTCAGGGTTGGGGCCAATAAAAATTAAACCGGCCTTTTGTACTTCGGCGGCGAAAGCTGCATTTTCACTTAAAAAGCCGTAACCAGGATGGATAGCATCAACATTTAATGATTTGGCTGCGGCTATGATTTTGTCCCCCCGCAGATATGAACTACTCGAAGGAGCAGGACCAAGGGATACCGCTTCATCAGCAAATAAAACGTGAGGAGCGGCACGGTCTACTTCAGAATAGACAGCAACGGTGGCGATACCCATTTTTTTGATGGAGCGCATTACACGCAAGGCAATTTCGCCACGATTGGCAACTAATATTTTCTTCATAAGTCTAATTTACAAAAATTGATCTACTGTATGATAATTCATATCGAAAGCTTCCGCCACGCTTTTATAAACAATTTTTCCATTGATCACATTTAAACCCGACTTAAGGGCTTGGTTCTCCCGGCACGCTTTTTTCCAACCTTTGTTTGCCAATTGTATGGCATAGGGGAATGTAGCATTGGTCAAAGCAATGGTTGAGGTATACGGTACTGCTCCCGGCATATTGGCAACGCAGTAATGCACCACATCATCAATGACATAAATGGGGTCCTCATGAGTTGTGGGCCGGCAGGTCTCTATACAACCGCCTTGGTCTACGGCTACGTCGACGAGCACGGTCCCTTTTTGCATGGGTTTTAGCATGTCTTTGGTGATTAACTTAGGGGCTCGTGCTCCATGGATCAATACTGCTCCGATGATGAGATCATGTGTTTCGATCAGGCTTCTGATATTGAGTTCATTAGAAAATAAAGTGGTGACATTGGCGGGCATGATATCGGCTAAATGGCGCAATCTCGGCAGGTCGATATCTAAGATAGTAACATCCGCTCCGAGGCCGGAGGCCATTTTTGCCGCTTGTGCGCCAACAATGCCGCCGCCTAAAATCATTACTTTGGCGGGCGCAACTCCGGGTACTCCTCCTAATAAAATCCCTTTACCCTGCATGGGGCGTTCTAGATATTTGGCGCCTTGCTGAACGGCCATTCTGCCGGCAACTTCCGACATGGGAACGAGCAAGGGTAGAGAACGATCCGGTAATTCTACCGTTTCGTAGGCCAGACAGGTCGCGCCGCTGTTGATCATTGCTTTGGTCAAAGGCTCGTAAGAGGCGAAGTGGAAATAAGTGAATACCAATTGTCCGGCTTTGATCAAATCGTATTCCTGCCCGATTGGTTCTTTGACCTTTATGATCATTTCTGCAATATCATAGACTGCTTCCAGTGTTGGTAACATCTTGGCACCCGACTTTTGGTAAGCTTCATCTTTAAAGCCACTACCTTCCCCTGCGGTAGACTGTATGTATACCTCATGGCCACGTTTGGTTAATTCCAAAGTGCCGGCCGGCGTCAATGCGACTCTGTTTTCGTTTGTCTTTATTTCTTTAGGTACTCCTATGATCATTTTGTGGTTCTATTTGATGATGATCGCCAAAATTAGAGAAGAATTATGGAATTATCCTATAAATATGTCATCTTGAATATCAGAAATAATTTTCTTTTCCCTGGCCATGTCCATCATTTTGTACACAGCAGCCTTACCCCGGGAGCCTAGATCCTTTGTGTAGTCATTGACGTAGAGGTTGATATGTTGTTGGATAACATGAGGGTTCATTTCCTGGGCATGTTTTTTTACAAATGCTTCGGAGCTGTCGGGGTGAGTAAAAGCAAAGGCTACACTTTCCCGCATGACTTGATTGATCTTTTGTTTTAATTCTTCAGGTAAGTTTCTTTTTACAATGATACCTCCCAAAGGGATGGGCATTTGGGTAGTTTGTTCCCAAAATTCACCCAGGTCCATTAATTTTATCAATCCTTTTTGTTGGTAGGTGAAGCGATTTTCGTGGATGATCAATCCTGCATCTACCTCACCGTTCAAAACGGCATTCTCAATTTCAGAAAAGAGCATGATCTCTTTTTGCCTGGCGTTCGGATAAGCGAGACTAAGAAGAAAATTGGCGGTGGTATACTTGCCGGGAATAGCTATTTTGGCATCATCAATAGCTGAATGGGGAATCAGTTCTTTGGCGATGAGTAGCGGGCCAACTTGCTCTCCCAATGCACTGCCAGCATCTAATAGTTGATAAGGACCAGTCAGGTGTGCGAAGGCATGGAAGCTTATTTTGGTGATCGATAGTTCTTCGGCAAATGCTTTTCGGTTCAGTTCTTCCACATCCAGCATGACCTTTTCAAATTCCAGCCCCAAAGTATCGATCTTATGGTGAACCATGGCGTCAAAAATAAATGTATCGTTAGGGCAAGGAGAAAAGCCGAGAGATAAACGCATGATAGTTATTTTGGTACTTTACAAAAACAGCTTCAAGTGAATAATGGTTTGTCAAAATAGTTGTACTCTTGCCAGCCCTTCTGAAAAATCTCTGATATCATAATAGCGTGTTTGAAAGGCAAATTCCATGGTCGGGGTTACACAAAAGATTCCCCTACGGTGAATAGCTACGCGGGCTACTCCTTCCTGATGCGGCCAAACCAGATCAAAAAGGGGCTCAATGATTTCCTGGCCCGATTCATTAAGATAGCCCCACTTTTCCCCCATCTGATAACCGGCATATCCTTCTGCGTATTTATATAGTGCATCGTATTTTATTGGCGTAACAGGGTTGTTATCCCGGTCAATAAAACCAAATTTTCCTTCTCGGATGACCATCCACCGGTTGGCATTGGCGTAGAGGATTTCATCATATTGCGGCAGTACCTGGTAAGCTCCGCTCGTATCGATCAGGCCAAAGAATTCCTCTTCCTTTACTGCTGCCAATCCTTCTTGAAAAGATTTGGCACTCTTGTACTTAAATGGGATCAAAGTTTTGCCGTCAAGGTCCAGAAAACCGTAGCGATCCATTTTTTTGGCCGGCACCATACCTTCGGATGGAGATTGCAACCTTTGGTACTCCGGTTTAACAACAAATTGACCGTTAGTATCGATCAAGCCATAGGCGCCTTCCGATTTAACGGTAGCGAATCCGTTATTAAAATCTGATGCATTGGTAAAAGTTGCAGCAATGACCACCTGTCCCGTTTTATCTATATAGCCGTAGGATTGCTGCTTTCTGATCCTTGCTCTTCCTTCCTGAAAATCTTTTGCTTCTTCAAATTGGAGCGCTATGCTTTGCTGCCCGGTTTTATCAATGAAACCCATTTTATCTTCAAAGTTCTGCACACGGCCTAATCCTTCGGAGAAAGACCAGGCTCCTTTATAGTCAACGGGGATCACAATTTTACCAGTTGAATTAATATAGCCCCAACGTCCTTTGATCCTTACAACGGCCCAGCTTTCCTTGAAATCACGGCTATCATCAAATTTTGCAGAAATGACTAGTTCTCCTTGTTTGTTGATATAGCCCCATTTGCGGTCGGCTTCAGCGTAGTCTTCTTCAACGGGAGGGAGTTCAATCGGTGCATCAGGATCGGTATTATTGTTGGCACCGGCATCGTCTTTTTGGCAGGAATAACTGAAGAAAATTACTGCAAAAAATACTAGTCTAAAGAAGGTATTCATCAAGTACGAAAATATTTAAATTTCAAAATCGAAGCCCCTTTTTAATAAATTGTTATAATTGCTTTCGAATAATTCTTGGTATTTTTCCTGATCGAATGTGTACAACATCGCCGGACGGTGGGCCACTCCCTTTTGTTTGCCTACTTTTTTTAAAACTCCCATTTTGAGTATGCGGGTACGAAAATTACGCTTATTCAGCTTGCCGACTCCAAGGATCGTTTCGTAGAGTTTCTGTAGTTGAGAAAGCGTGAATACCTTAGGCAATAGCTCAAAACCTATGGGTTGGTACCTTACCTTTGAGCGCAATCGATTGATAGCGCTGTCTACGATCTCATCATGATCAAAAGCCAGATCCGGCAGTGCGTTAATGTCAAACCAATTCACCCCTTCTGCATCAGAAGAAGCTTGAACGGGATGATTAACGAGATTGACCAAAGCATAGTAAGCAACACTGACTACCCTTCCCCTCGGATCGCGATCAGGACGACCAAAGGTGAACAACTGTTCAATGAATACATCCTTTAATCCCGTTTCTTCTTTTAATTCTCTCAGGGCTGCAGTTTCAAGGTCTTCATTCATGTCGACAAAACCTCCCGGCAATGCCCAGGAATGTTGAAAGGGAGGACGCCCTCTTTGTATCAGCAATACTTTCAGCACATGGCTTTCATCTAACCCAAAAATAATGCAATCTACCGTCAAAGCCGGCCTCGGATGATCATAACAATAGGACATCTAATCTCATTTTAACTTAAAGACTACAAATTTTACAAATTATTGACTCATTTTTAAGGATTCCGCCAATTATCGTTATTCTTAAAAAACAACCTTTGATGATATAATATCGTCTTATGAAGGGTCAACAGTGGTTTATAAAGGTACTCTCCATTTTATACTTGAGTTACCAAATATAGTCGATTGGTTTAAAATGCGCTGCTAAAATTTAGGACGAGGATATTAATCATTACAAAGATATCGTTAGAGCTTCTAATCATCAGTAATACCCAAATTCTGGCATTTGATATCTTCAATCTGGCATCGCACACTTACTCATGATCGTAGTGAAATTTGAATTCATTATTTATGAAATTTGTTTTAAGCTTGAGTTTATTTGTGTTTGGGTTCGGTTCTTTGGTCGCTCAAACCATAACTGATATCAATCGGGAAATCCTGAAGTGGGATGAATTTAAATCTTACGAAGGAAAATTTCGCGTATTTGTACCGGGAGCAATGTCGTCAAAAACCGATACGATTACCACCCATATTGGAGAAGTGGCATATCATACGTACTTTCACCAAGCTCCGCAACCGGATGAAAGTAACGTGCTCTACATGGTGAGCTATTGCGACTATCCACCCAATACCATTCATTCCGATTCTACCGCTCTACTCGGTGATTTTTTTGAAAGTACTATTGATGCTGCCGTATTTAGTATTGCCGGTGATTTGGCTTATTCGGATGATGTCCAATTAGACGATTATCCTGGAAAGTTCTGGCGCGTTGATTATCTGCAGGGTGAGGCGGTGATTAAGACGAAAGCCTATCTTGTCGAAAGCCGGTATTATGCTGTTCAGGTGGTCATGTTGCGTAAGTTGAGCTTAAATCCGTATAGTGACCGGTTTCTGGATTCTTTCCGGTTGTTTTGAAGGGGTTGCGGGCTAAACGTGTTGCGAGTTAGCGAGCTGAAGAGTAGGGAGTATTGGGTTGGAGGCATTTCTTTTTTGTGTTTGTTATACCTTTTTTGTGAAATATTATTAAGGGAGAATTTTCCCATTGATATGTCAAATAGAACCTTCCAAGCTTTAGGGTTTTCCAATGTAATTTAAAGGGGTTATTGCTTTTAGTTCTGCTTTCACGTCTTCATTCACGGTCAGGGATTCGATAAACCAGTGAATATCGGTTTGGGTAATCTGGGCTTTACCACGGGTCAATGCCTTTAGAGCTTCGTAGGGTTTGTCGAATCCTTCCCGGCGTAGGATGTTTTGGATGCCTTCCGCTACTACCATCCAGTTATTTTCCAGGTCCTGCTGTATGATGTCCTTTCTCAATAATAACTTGCCGAGACCTTTTTGGATGGACTGGAAGGCAATGATGCTGTGGGCAAAGGGGACGCCAATATTTCTGAGCACGGTGCTGTCCGTCAAGTCTCTTTGCAGGCGGGATACGGGCAACTTGTCTGCCAGGTGGGTGAACAAGGCGTTGGCAATGCCGAGGTTGCCTTCTGCATTTTCAAAGTCAATGGGGTTGACCTTGTGCGGCATTGCGGATGACCCTACTTCATTGGCAATAACTTTTTGTCCGAAATATTCCATGGAAATATAGGTCCAGACATCGCGGCAAAAGTCGATTAAAATGGTGTTGATCCTTTTCATTGCCTGAAAAAAAGCGGCCAGGTTATCGTAGTGTTCGATTTGGGTAGTGGGATAAGACCGGTGCAATCCCAATTTATTTTCCACAAAGTTTCTGGCGAAATCGTGCCAGTCGATATGAGGATAGGTGATGTAGTGGGCATTGAGATTGCCGGTAGCACCGCCGAATTTAGCAGAAAAAGGTATTTGTGGTAGTTGTTCGATCTGCACGGCCAGCCTTTTTTCAAAAACAGCGAATTCTTTGCCCAAAGTGGTGGGTGAAGCTGGTTGGCCATGGGTGCGTGCCAACATTGGAATGTTTTTCCAATCCGATGCGAGTTGACCGAGGTGTTCGGTAACTTCTTTTATTGCAGGTAGCCAAACGTTTTCAAAGGCTTCTTTTAGCGACAAAGGGATGGCTGTGTTATTAATATCCTGGGAGGTTAAACCAAAATGGATAAATTCTTTGAATTGTCCGAAGTTTAGTTCATCGAACTTTTCCTTTAGAAAATATTCTACTGCTTTGACATCGTGATTTGTGGTTCTTTCTATCGATTTGATATATTCACCCTCTCGTAAAGAAAAATTAGAATATATTTTTTGCAACACACCAAAATCTTTGGATGCTGCATCCTCTAGTTCAGGAAGTCCTAGTTCTGTTAAAGCTGAGAAATATTGAATTTCTACAAAAACTCTGTATTTTATGAGGGCAAATTCGGAAAAATACGCTTGTAGCGGTTGGGTTTTTCCGGCATACCTGCCGTCGACAGGAGAAATAGCTAGCAGCATTTATTGAAAAATTAAAAAATGGACAATAGATGTAAAGATCAGAAGAATTTGCTTGTTAAAATAATTTGAATATTGTAAAATTACAGGGTTAAAGAAAGATTGAGAAATCTTAACACAATTTGAGAATACTCTGAAGTTTGGATAAAAACCTTTATAATTGCGCTAAAACAATACGAAAAAATGAGATTAATAATCAATTTATTTTTAGTTGCGCTCATTGCTTTTCTTGTCTGGATGCTTGTAAACAGTATTCGTGAGCCTATTGCATTTAAAGCTTCGAAGGATAGGAGAGAGGCTGCCGTCATTGACAAGTTGATGACCATTCGCGAGGCTCAGGAAATGTTTAGAAGTATTAAGGAAGGATTTGCACCGACTTTTGATTCATTGGCTTATGTTTTAACCAACGACAGTTTTGCGATCGTATCGGTCATAGGTGACCCGGATGATCCTACCTTTACGGGAGAAATCCAGTATGACACCACTTTCTTCCCTGCGATAGACTCCGTTAGAGCGCTTGGGATGAATCTTGATTCGCTGAGGTACGTACCTTATGGTAGAGGTGCAACATTCGATATTGCTGCTGATACCATAACTTATCAAAGTACTAATGTACCCGTTGTAGAGGTGGGGGTTAAACGCAAAGTTTTTATGGGTAAATACGGAAGTGAGCGTTTTGCCCGTTATGATCAAACGTACAATCCGAATTCCGTACTTAAATTTGGAAATTTGAATGCACCAAACCTGACAGGAACTTGGGACAGCAACTAAATGACATAGCAAAGAATATTAATATTCATACAAGGGAAGCAAAACTGTTCATTCGCTCGGGGATGAACAGTTTTGCGTATATGGTGAAAAATAAAAATGGAGAGATATCCCTATTTCATTTTGACCAATTTGAAGAGATCATAACCGATCCGGTAAAAATTGGCCGTCGTCTGCAGAGGATACTAGTAGAAAATACCCTTTTTAAAGAGTCATTTAAACAAGTAGATATCTCCTATGATTCGGCGGGCTATACGATTATTCCTGACCAGTTTTTCAATGAGGATGAAGCTCCGGCGTTTTTAAAACAAGTGACTACCGTTTTAGATAGTGATCAGATCGAGGTGGATAGTTTGTCCTTCCTTAAATCTAAACTGATCTTTTCGATCGACAAAGGGATTCAATTCCTTTTCAGCGTGCATTTTCCAAAGTGCAAAATCCATCACTCCATTTCTACCTGGTTATTTGCTATTCATCAGTACACTAAAGAAATGAAATTAAGCTGCAAGCTACTTTTTGCCAATATAGAACCCGATGTACTGAAAATTGCTTTATTGGATGATGGTAAGCTGCTGATCACCAACCATTTTATCTATCGTTCTGAAGAAGATCTTAGGTATTTCCTCTTCCTGATTTTTGATCAATTTAATTTAGATCCTGCTGTTCTACCGGTCTACCTTTCCGGAAATATTACCCATAATAATTCCGCTTATCAAGCCATTTATCCATACTTCAAGAATTTAAATATTGTAAAATGGTTTGACGGATTACCGCTGCATTCCAATATGGAACCTCCCGCTCATTTGCAACGTTACTTCAATGTTGCCGGTATGAATTTTCTTGCAACCTAAAAGTTTATGAGTTTTGTGGGAATAAATAAATACTATAAACAAAAAGCGGTACGAGAATGATTGTATATACATCCCGCGTTTGGTTTATATGTTTATGAGGTTTATAGCAACCGATAAACCACATCGAAACAAAACGGTATAAGAATGATGGTTAGTCAGATCCGGCGTTTGGTTTATGAGGTTTATGGCAACCGATAAACCACATCGAAACAAAACGGTATAAGAATGATGGTCATTCCGCCTAACATTTGGCTTAATCTTCTGATTACTATTAATTATGCGAATAATAAGCGGACAATTCAAAGGAAGGCGATTCAATCCACCAGCAAAAAAGTGGCCAACTCGTCCAACAACGGATATTGCAAAAGAAGGCTTGTTCAATATTCTGAGCAACTGGCTGGATTTTGAAGATATAAAAGTGCTCGACCTATTTGGCGGTACGGGAAATCATAGCTATGAATTCATTTCACGTGGGTGCAAAGATGTTACTTACGTAGATAAATTTCCCGGCTGTGTATCTTTTGTGAAGAAGATCGTTAAGCAACTTGGTATCGAAGCCTTTTTGACCATACAAAAAGAGGACGTTTTTCGATTCATCAAGTCCTGTCCTTATCAATATGACTACATATTCGCCGGTCCTCCCTATGCGCTACCTAATATTGATGAAATTCCCGATTTGATATTCGAGCACAATTTGCTTAAGGCGGATGGGATTTTTGTTTTAGAACACAATCCCAATCATCAGTATCAAGAACATCATCGTTTTTTTGAGGAACGTAGGTATGGAAAGACGGTGTTTTCGTTCTTTGAGTAGACTGTATACGGATTAGTTGGCGCTTAACCTCTTAAGTTAACGGCCACGCATCATTTGTAGCAGCCAACTATTCATATTATCAATATTCTTTTGGAAATATACCTCCCGGTTGGTCATATCAAAGGCACAAAGCTTGCCCATATCAGGTTCGAGGACGTAGAAACAGCCGCAGTCGATGTCGAAGTATTGAAGTTCATCGAGTTGAGCGAGATTTTCGCGGATCTTAGTTTCGGTAGTCGGTGTATGTCCGTGAATGACAATGCGATGACCCAGCCAATCGTAATCAATGCTATTATACCAATTGCGAATCCACATTAATGCCCATTGATCCATAAGGGGATCGGGCGTATCAAAATTAAGACCGGCGTGTGCCAAAATATAATCATCTATTTCGAGGTAGGAATGAAGTTGATCTATAAAAGACCAGTAAACATCCTGGACACCTTCTAAATTCAATACCCTGAAACTATTCATTGTTTGTTTCCCTCCCCACTGCCGCCATTCATTCAAGGCTTTGGGATCCAGACGGGCGGTCTGCATTTGTTGTTCGTGATTGCCTTTGAGACATTTAACCTGGTATCCTTCCTCCATGAGCTGAAAAATCGTATCAAAAACACCTTTAGAATCGGGGCCTCTGTCCACAAAATCACCTAATAAATATAGCGCATCCTTCTTTTGCAGGTCGATCTTTGCCAACAATGCCTGAAAAGTTTGATTACAACCGTGAATGTCAGAAATAGCAAATTTTCTCATGTTTTATGCCACGAATGCACGAATGAACAAATATTTAAGCTTGTGCGAAAAGGAGACGCTACCATTTATACCTTGATTCTTTCTTTTGGACTTTTGACATAACGCCTTATGCGTTTGATAATCAACGAAAAAAGCATTTCAGGGTGGTCGCCCAACTTAAAGTTATCTACTGACCACCAAAGATTTGCTGTTTTTCTGTCTAGCTTCCAGTGTTACCGCCCATAGCCGTCAACGTCAAAAGTCTAACCCTTCTAAAAAGCTGAAAAAAATAATACGATGTTAGGCACTATTTTCCGCTCACTGCTGTTAAGGATTTTCAACAGCCACAAGAATAGTATTTGTAAATTCGTGGCCATTATTTTTTATTTTCGCGCAATAAGTTAACCTAAATAACATCCAATAGTTCGATGAATACGGTACAATCTGTAGATATTATTTCTTCAATTCAGGACGGAGTGATCCAAGGTATTGACCATTTGTACGGGGCAAAAGTGACTCGGGATCAATTGACGATGAACGCCACCCCCAAGGAGTTTGAGGGCGATTTTACCGTAGTGGTCTTCCCTTTTACCAAGATGGCGAAAAAAAAACCTGAGGTTATTGGAGAGGAATTAGGACAATATTTGGTAGATCATGTAGAGGATATCACAAAGTTCAATGTAGTTAAAGGCTTCCTGAATTTAGTGGTTGCGGATACGTATTGGCAGACTTTTTTAGACGGTATTTTTGAAAACGAATCCTTCGGTCGCCAACCCAAGAATGGACAAAAAATAATGGTTGAGTTTTGTTCTCCAAATACGAATAAGCCGCTGCATCTTGGCCATATCCGGAATATCCTCCTGGGATGGTCGGTAGCCAAGATCTACGATGCTGCCGGCTACGAGGCTATTCGCGTACAGATCATCAACGACCGGGGTATTGCGATCTGTAAAAGTATGCTGGCCTGGAAACTTTTTGGAGAGGGAGAGACGCCGGTATCTGCGGGTATCAAAAGCGATCATTTCGTAGGAAAATATTACGTTTTGTTTGAACAACAATTCAAACAGGAATATAAATCCTGGCAAGCTTCTGAAGAAGGACAAAAAGTACTGGCTGAACGGTTAAAAGAAAGCCAATCAGCGGAAGCGTTTTTCAAGGATTTTAAAAATCAGTACTTCAACGAATACAGTAAACTTGGAAAGCAGGCAAAGGACCTTTTGCTCAAATGGGAATCAGGAGAAACGGAAACAATAGCCTTGTGGAAAAAAATGAACAATTGGGTGTACGAGGGTTTTGAGAAGACCTACGATAAACTTGGGGTGGAATTCGATAAGTTGTATTATGAGTCGGATACTTACTTGCTAGGTAAAAAAACGGTGGAAAAAGGTTTGTCCGAAGGGGGGTTTTACCAAAAAGAGGACGGTTCGGTCTGGGTAGACTTAGAAGATGCCAAGCTGGATCATAAAATTCTTTTGCGTAGTGATGGCACCTCCGTATACATGACGCAAGATCTGGGAACTGCTCAATTGCGTTACCAGGATTACAAGGTAGATAAAATGGTATACGTGGTGGCCGATGAGCAAAACTACCACTTCAAAGTATTGTTTGAAATATTGAAACGTCTAGGCGAACCGTATGCGGCTGGTTTGCACCATTTGTCCTACGGTATGGTGGATCTTCCTACGGGTAAAATGAAATCCCGGGAAGGTACGATAGTGGATGCCGATGATCTGATCGCTGAGGTGATCAATGAAGCACGCAATAATTCGCAGGAACGGGGAACGATCGCTGAGTTAGACACCGAGGAACAGGAAGAAATTATTCGCAAAATTGGTTTGGCTGCGCTAAAGTTCTTTATCGTTAAAGTCAACCCTCAAAAACGCATGGTTTTTAATCCGAAAGAATCGGTTGATATGCAGGGACAGACTGGGCCTTACGTTCAAAATGCGTATGTTCGCATTAAATCCGTATTGCGAAAAGCCGAAGGTTTAAGTAGTAGTACGGTGGCATACGATGATTTGCAAACGCCGGAAAAAGATCTGATCTGCGAATTGTACAAGTTCCCTGAACTGATCAAGCAGGCTGCTGAGGAATACGACCCGTCTCTGATCGCAAATTATTGTTACGACCTGGCGAAAGGATTTCACCGGTTTTATCATGATTATTCTATTTTAGGGGCGGAAACAGAAGGGGCAAAGGTCTTTCGGTTGAAATTGTCCATGGCAATTGCACACACATTAAAGATGGGGATGGATTTGTTGGGGATTGAAATGCCGGAGCGGATGTAGGCGAGTGAAACGAGTGGGACGGGTTCTTACGGGGTAGCGATTTAGATGGGTTCTACGGGTTAATGGATCCTTGTTCAACAACAGTTGGCACAACTTAATATAACCCCATAACCAACATTAACGGGTTAGCGAATTCATCGAGTTTTGGAAAATGCCATCTATCCATCCTGACCGCAGCGTCAATTGCTCATTGCTCATTGTTCATCGCTCATTGCTCATTGTTCATCGCTCATTGCTCATTGTTCATC
>CAZHNG010000148.1:0-15518 GCA_964533785.1 uncultured Saprospiraceae bacterium
AGCGGTTTGTTGTCTAAAATCTAGCGTCTAGTGTCTAGCGTCAAAAGTCCAATAGATTAGATGGAGGGAAAAATATTCATTTTGGTTACGTACCAAAATGAAAGTCCTATTCGTTGATTCTTTGCCAATATTGGAAATTTTTTCGGTGCAGGTTTTTTCCGGCTTTCTCAGGTTTCAATTACAGTGATTTCTTTTCAGATGCTTTAAACAGCTCTTGCTTGTTTGCTTTTAAACCTGGGGCGATTCTTGATATTTAAGCTTTAAGCTTTAAGTGGTTATGGGGTTATAAGGTTATAAAGTTATGTAGGGATAAATATTGGGCGTATTTTGTATCACCCCATCACCCTATCACCTCATAACCCTATCACCAAAGCTATTAAATAGAGTAAAATTACCCTTAAGTTACAGTGTACTAGAATCTAAAGTCCTTAATATTTATTATGATGATTATCCTATTCCTTTTATCCCTCCTATTATCCAGTAATGCAACGACAATATCTGACTGTTTGTCCACCGAAGAAAAAGAACTCTACGAACTGATCATGGCCTACCGTAAAGAAAAAGGCTTGCCACGAGTAGAATTGTCCAGTTCGTTAACCAAAGTAGCTAAATTACACGTTCGTGATTTGCAAAATAATAATCCGCTTTCGGGGAAGTGCAATTTACACAGTTGGTCCAGAACCGCCAATTGGAAAAAGTGCTGCTATACGGATGATCACCGCAATGCGGAATGCATGTGGAATAAGCCGAAAGAATTAACGGAATACCAGGGCGATGGCTACGAAATCGCACACTGGAACAGTGCCGGGGTAAGTCCCAACTCTGCTTTTGAAGGCTGGAAAAAAAGTCGTGGCCACAATGAAGTTATGATCAATAAGGGGATATGGAAGCAAGTCAAGTGGGGGGCCATCGGTATTGGAATGTATGAGCAATATGCAGTGGTTTGGTTTGGTAAGGAAAAAGACCCGGTTGGAAAACCAGCGAATTGTGAATGAGGCTGAAGGTGAATTCTGTCTTCTTATTGTCCAAAACAAAGCAGCGACGTTGCTCCAAGCAACGTCGCTGCTTTGTTTTGACGATTAACTCCTGATTCGCAAGAATTTATTAAATCGATCTTCCGAAAATAATATCTAAATACACCTTAATGGCTTGCTGTAATTACCGGGATTATGACATCATGTTCGACAAAAAACTGGCACAAAAAGAGTTGCAAGGCTATCTACAATCCGGACTTAAAAAGAATTCTCAACCCTTTTATGAGCTACTCGAAGACCTGCCGCTGAAGGGGCAAAGTTTGTTGGATATCGGAGGAGGTATCGGTGCCCTTACTTTCGAACTATTCAAAAAAGGTATTGCTACCGCAACGCACATTGATATATCGATAGCAAGTGTTGAAACTTTCCGTTCCGAAGTAAAACGACAATCGCTCGAAGATAAGATCGCTAGTCTGCACGGTGATTTTCTTGAAGTTGAAGCGCAAATACCTAAGGCGGACCTTGTTATCCTTGACAAGGTTATTTGCTGTTATCAAGATTTTGAGCAATTGGTAGGTTCTTCTTTACTCAAAGCGCGGCGCTGGTACGTCTATAGTATCCCTAGAGAACGATGGCTTTCAAAAGTATACTTCTTCTTATTTGAGTCGATAGGGGAGTGGATCAGTGGAAAATACTTACCCTTTTATTTTCATTCTAATGAAGTTATTGAAAAGATCATTACCACAGCGGGCTTTCGTAAAATAGCGGAAAGACATACCGGCAACTGGCGCATTGTTGTTTTTCAAAAATGAATCATATTTTGGGCCCTCATGTACGAATAATACAAACTTTTGCAAGAATAGTATAACGCTTTCCTCCAGCCTTTCCTGACCTTAATGGTGACAAACTATTTATCAAACCATTAGTAAAACAAACAGTATGAAAGGTAATTTACCCCTACTATGTCTAATGTTGTTTTGCAGCTATTTAGGAACGGCTCAAATCACCATTACCAGTGATGATTATGTTTCTCCGTTGGGAGACACCCTTGTAAATGTCAATGTATTCAACCTTACTTTACAAGGAGCATATTATGCCCCTCCAACCGAAGGAGCGAATCAGGCATGGGATTACCGGTGGCTGGAATTGACGACCCGAAACCTGGATCCCGAACCGGAAGTGAGTTCTCAGGCCTTTCCGATAGCCAACAGCATTGATGAAACCAGTATTTTTGCAGATTTTACCCCGGATACACCAATTCCCATTAACCTCATTGAAA
Source organism: uncultured Saprospiraceae bacterium (assembly GCA_964533785.1). Classification (GTDB taxonomy): domain Bacteria; phylum Bacteroidota; class Bacteroidia; order Chitinophagales; family Saprospiraceae; genus JANQRV01. The sequence continues at coordinate 2,254 of CAZHNG010000148.1, forward strand.
GGTATGATGATTCCGGTAAAGCCATTTTAGGTGAAGAAGTGGTTACTACGGTTACTGCTCCCTTTGCCTGTGGTAATTGTACGGAAGCCGATTCTGTTCGCTACGAACCGGTGAGCAATGCTTTTGAAGAAGCCGAGCAATTATTACAATTACCGCTGGCGTTTGGTGATAGCTGGTCCAGCAGTTATACGCGCACCACCAATATGCAGCTCTTTTTGCCTGCGTTTTCATTGAATGACGTACCGGCCCAACAAGTCGACGATGTTCAGGTCGACCATGAAGTAGTGGGCTGGGGAACCTTGACGCTGCCTAACCTGACCTACTCGGGCCTGCAGGAGATCGAAGCATTGCTGGTCAAACAAACGACTACCGAAACCAGCAACTATACGGTTGATGGTGCTCCGGCGCCACCGGCCTTGCTGGATACGCTGGGCCTTACCAATGGACAGGTAACCGTTACGACTGTCTACCAGTTTTTTGCGGAAGGCTTGGATCAGCCGGCTTTGACCGTTGGTTTTTCCGGTGATGGTCAGGTCTTCGGATATACCGTAGCCGGTTCGATCGCAGACATCAATCCGGACGATGAAGGGCAATTCATTCCGCAGTTCACCCAACACGATGGAAACGACCGAAACTATTTTCTTTACATTCCGCCGGGATATGACGGTAGCGAATCAATACCCGTAGTGGTAGCCTTGCATGGATACACCTCGAATGCTTCGCAATTCGCCTGGCAATCGCAGATCAACGCCGTAGCAGACACTGCAGGGTTTATGGTGGTCTATCCACAGGGATTAATTGTAAATAATACTGCGCCCCCTCCGGGTTTTCCTCCCGCAGGGCCGGGCTGGAACGTTGGACAACCACCTTTGATATCCGATCTGGATGACATTGGCTTTATTATTTCTGTATTGGATGAAGTAGTTGATAACTACAATGTAAACGATGCGAAGGTATACCTCACGGGGATCTCGAATGGTGGATTTATGAGTTCCGTATTAGCAGCTGCCAGACCAGATCTTTTTGCAGCGGTAGCAATAGCGGCGGGAACGGTTCCTGTGCCGAGGTCTGCCCTTATTCCTTCTTTGGTGATTCACGGTACGGATGATATGGTCGTTCCATTTGCCGGTAATCCCGCAGAAGGAATTCCTTCTGTTCCGGAGACCGTAGGGATCTTTGCGAATATCAATGGCTGCGCTTTTGTTCCGGATTCAACGGATTTACCGGATCTGGATCCTAATGACGGTACTACGGTAACCAAATTTGAGTATACGGATTGTGACGGCAATGCGGATGTTGTATTTTACCGGGTGAATGGTGGTGGTCACGTTTGGGAAAGTACGGGGCCGGTTCCACCCATTTTCCAGCCGGTGTTGGGGGCATTTGTCAATCAGGATTTTAATGCCAGTGCCACGATCTGGAATTTTTTTAATCAGTATGAGTTGCCGAATGCGCAATTGATTACCAAAAAGATCACTGTTGATACCATTGAGCGAGAATATACGGTTTATGTGCCCGCTGCCTACGATGGTTCAGAAGCATGGCCTGTCGTATTTAACTTTCATGAAGCGAATGTACCGGTACCCATATACATCTCTACACTGAATACAAATACAGTAGCAGATACAGCAAATTTTCTGGTGGTCTATCCTACCGCTTTGGATGGGTTTATTGCCGCATTGGATACAGTGAGCACATTATGGCAAGATGGTACTCTTGTAGGTAATTTAGAGGTAGATGACGTTAGTTTTGTTAATAGTATGATTGACCAATTAGCATTGGATTACAACGTCGACCCTACACGGATATATACTATGGGGAGTGGATCAGGAGGAGCTGCTTCTGCCTTCTTTAGCCTTCAATTGCCAAATCGTATAGCAGCAATGGCTAATGTACAAGGGTTCGTAAATTTTTCTCCTTCTGTACCGATTCCGGGGTTGTTTATGTATGGGACAGCGGATCCTTTTATACCAGAAACAGGGATTCCTGGTATTATTCCTCCATTTGTTGAAGGGGTGAAAAGCTGGGCATTAAGTAGTATGTGCGATACGATTCCTGAAGAAACGATATTACCCGATCTAGTATCCAGTGACAGTTCAACGGTCACTATCTTCAATTACCCGAATTGTAGTCAAGGGATTGAAGTTTTATATTATAGAATTGAAGGAGGTGGTCGTACCTGGCCGGGAGGAGGACCAGTTCCTGATGGAGGTCCTATTAATTTTGACATCAATGCTGATATTGAAATCTGGAATTTCTTCAACCGTCAGCAATTAATTACCTCAACTCAAAATGTCAAGCCTTCCTTTTTCCAGATCGAGGTATATCCCAACCCATTTTCCGATGAGCTGAACTTTGAATTCGAGCTACCTCAAGCGGAACGCGTACAATTAGCCCTGTATAACCCATTAGGACAGCAAGTGGCCCGGATTGTTAACCAACAATTGGGGCAAGGAAAACAACGTATTCAGTGGCGGCAGCCTGGAGCTGCTTTACCGTCAGGTGTTTACTATTACCGGTTGCAGATTGGTGAGCGGGTAGTGAGCCGGCCGGTGGTGGTGCGGTAGTGGTGATGAGAAAGTTGGGAGGCCCCTGATCAAATCAAAGCAGCGACGCTGCTCAGAGCAGCGTCGCTGCTTTGATTTGATCAGGGGCTTAAACATACTTAATCAAAGATTTGCCCAATGTTAAGTTACACAAAGACCCATCTCTTAATCCTGTATAATCTCTGGCAGAGGAGTAGGGCCAGTCTTCTATTTCTTCAACTAAACCAGCCTTTACGGGATTATTGTGAATATAACAGAAGCATTGGTAAGCAAAGTCCGTTCCGGGAAAGAATCGATAATCTTCTTTTTTATTAGATTTTTCTAGTGTAATCAATTCATCAATCCAACCATCTTTAGCTTTACATGGCTTTCTGAATAAACTACCTGAAGAACCTCTTTCTTTATGTAAAGCTTGTGAATAGGATTTTTGTATTATTCCTATTGCATTATTTAAGCGTATTAAGCTATTATCTTTGGCAATTCTGTTTGAATTGTTTTTGATCGAATTTACAGTGTAACCAAATTTCTCCAGTTTCCTGATTGATTCAACCTTATCCACATGAGTCCTTAAAACTTTCCTTTCTATGGCCACCCGCCTCACATAAAACAACCAATGAAAATGATTAGGCATCAAACAATAAGCTACCAGGTCACCGAAGGGTAAGAGGTAGGCTCTCATTTTCCAGAGGAAGTAGCAGTAGTTTTCGTGGGAAAAGAAAATTTGTTGGCGGTTGTTACCTTGATTATAGATGTGGAATAATTGATTTGGGTAAAATTGCATCGGGTGTGAGTTTGTGTTAAAGTAACCAAGCAGCGTCGCTGCTTTGGTTACTCTAACTATCTTTTTAGTTGGAAATATAACACAAAATATTTATTATCAAGCTAAATGGCAAGTTTAATTGGGGAAAATGGGGGATAGAGAAAAGTAGGAAAGGAAGCGCTTTTAAACTGCATTCTGTCTTCAAAACCACTTTGCAGCAATTTCTTATGTGAAACGTATGTGGGTTGCCACCAAAGCACCAAAGCTCAAAATCCTCACAAAAAAGATTAATGCAATTTTCTGTTTTAAGCCGATAGCTATCGGCTTTGTGGCAATTTTTTTTACAAGTAAATTCTACATGAGAAATTGCTGACCACTTTGGGTTTTCCGTCACATTTTTTAAATTACAAGCCTTTATAAAATAAAATTCCAAAAAAGCAATGAAGCCCTATCTTTTCTTATTCCTTAGCGTGGTTCTTTTTTCGACCATGGGACTATCACAAGATAATTCCGATTGTTCCCCTTTTATCGTTGCGGATACTTTTCCATACGGTGGTATTACCTCTCCATTTAAATCTTACTATACCGATTTCTGCCTTCAAGTATTGGCTGTTACTGATGAACAGATCAATATTGATCTTCTACTTAAAGATTCTTCTAAATATAAATGGTCACCAGTTGATCCTTCAATTACTTTTGAGAAATCAACTACTTATTGGTTTAAAATTGATTTCGTAAACGATATTGCGGAAACTTATACGGCCTGGTTTTGGGTATTGAATCGTGGATGGAAGGAATTGGAGGTTTTTGCACCAATTGGAGAAAAGCAATATGTAAAGCAAATCATATCACCGGATAAACCATTAAAAGATAAAAAATTACCTTATTGGATGCCTTTTTTTGAAGCTGATCTCAGCAAAGGCAATAATACTGTTTTCTTACGTTTGCGATCTATAGATCCCAATTTACTGGCTGGACAAGTGATTCCTCCCGATATAATGCAGGTTGATCCGCTTTCCTTTTCAATAAATTTACCGTTCCGCACTTACTATACAGCTATATTGCACGGAATCCTAATCATTCAGTTCTTGTTTTTTGCAATCATTTATCTTTTAACCAAAGATAGAACTATATTGTATTTGACAGTTTTTTTAGCAGGTTACGCTCTTTATGATTTACATGAGTCACTTTTTAAGGAAGAATTTAGTCCGATTTATTGGGGGTATGAATCATATTGGGTACTATTTTTAAGGTATCCGGCTACTCTGATCTTTGTATTTGGGCTAATAAAATTTACTGAAACCTACCTGGACTTACCATCTATATTTGCCCAATCTTCAAAATGGATCAACATCTATATTGTTTCTTTTATTATCCTTTCCTTTTTTGCTTACTTGGACGAAAATACTGTTTATGCAATTGATGGGATTTGGGTGTTTCAGGTTTACCGGATTTTTGCTTTCCTTTTTTTCTTGTTTGTAATGATAGTTCCATTCGTAGGACTTTATTATAACAAACCTAATGCCGTTACCCTCCTGATAGGTGTAGGTCCCATTGCTATGTCTGGTATAATAGGAATGCTTATCGCATTCGGCATTTTACCATATTTCATGCCATACCGAGATATATTCAGAATTGGAATAACCCTTTCTATGGTTCTTTTGGCTTTCGGGGCTGGACAAAGAATTCTATTGCTTCGCAGGCAAGAAACTGAGTTGGAAAAAACGAAAGAAATAGATGAATTGAAGACGAAATTTTACACCAATATCACCCACGAATTCCGCACCCCCCTCACCGTTATTCAAGGTATTACCGAGCAAATTAAAGGCCATGAAAATGAAAAAGCCTTCATCAATCGCAACAGCCAGCAACTCCTCAACCTGGTCAATAACATGCTCGATCTCTCTAAAATAGAAGCCGGTAAATTGACCCTGAACCTCGTTCACGGTGATATCCTCAGCTACTTGCGCTACGTAACTGAATCCTTCCATTCCCTGGCACTCAACCAAAAGATCAACCTAAACTTCTATGCCAACGAGGAAGTGATCGATATGGACTATGATCCCGAAAAAATCCTGCAAGTTCTTTCTAACTTAATTTCCAACGCGATAAAATTTACACCGGAGTACGGCAAAGTGTTAGTAAGGGCGGAGGTGCAGTCAGGAGAGACCTTTGAGGTTTTCAAAACCTCAGAGGTCTTAAGCCTGACTGTTAAAGACACTGGCATTGGCATTGCTGCTGATCAGTTACCCCATATTTTCGACCGGTTTTACCGGCCGGCCGATAGCCATACCGAAGGCACCGGTATCGGATTAGCGCTTACTAAGGAATTGGTAGAATTAATGGAGGGTGAAATTTCGGTGGAAAGTAGGGTAGGAGAGGGGAGTGTTTTTACGGTAGTACTACCAATACGTAAGACGTTAGACAAAAAGGTAGGGAGTAATTTCAAGGTGCTTCCTACCTTGAGCACCTTGGCAACCTCGAAGCAGCAAATTGATTCAGAGCCAATAACCACTACTCAAGAACGTCCGATTTTACTCATCGTCGAAGACAACCTCGACGTTATGCATTACCTTTCGGCCTGTTTAAAAGATCATTACCAGTTACAATACGCCCGCAATGGCCGGGAAGGGATCGAAAAAGCATTGGAAGTCATTCCCGACATCATCATTAGTGACGTCATGATGCCGGAAAAGGATGGTTTCGAACTATGTGCTACCCTTAAGCAGAATGAACGAACCAGCCATATCCCCATTATTTTGCTAACGGCCAAGGCAGATATGGAATCGAAACTCGAAGGCCTGGAATATGGCGCGGATGCCTACTTAACCAAGCCCTTTCACCGCCGGGAATTGGATGTTCGACTGCAAAAGTTGCTGGAATTGAGGCGTAAGCTACGGACTAAGTATAATCAACCATCTTTTGAAACGGAAATCTCTACCCAACGGGAAGATGTTTTTGTGGCAAAGGTCAGGCAGGTGGTGTTGGAAAACCTGGATGATGAAACGTTTGGCGTAGAGGAGCTGGCTGCAGCGGTTAACTTCAGTGCTGCACATGTTTACCGAAAGCTAAAAGCGCTCACTGGAAAATCAACTTCCCATTTTATTCGGCAGATCCGTTTGCAGGAAGCTTATAAAATGTTGCATATCACGAATAATTCTGTTTCTGAGATCGCCTATGCGGTTGGCTTTAAAGAAGTATCCTACTTTTCAAGACTATTCTCTAAGCATTACGGAAAGACGGCAAGTGAAGTATTGAAAGAAAAAAACATGTCCTGATTACATTTTTTCTCTTGTCCTTCTTCAGATGATATATTAGAATTGGTGTTACGACTAAATAAAAAGAGCAATAACGGTAACGGATACCTTTATAACGGAAAGCAACCTAATGAAAAAATAATGGAAATTGGTAGAAAAGCCCTGTAGTTAAGGGCATACGCATAAGATAGAAACCCCGAACAAATCTTAAAGATCCTTCACTGAATTGCGATCCGTAAGAATATCTTTCAATTCTTTTAAGAATTTGTACTGATGCGGGAGTACTTTTTTTAAGGCTTCTTTGATCTTTACATAAGTACCGTTTTCAACTTCTTCGGCCTTTTCTTTGAGATACATGGCGTCTTCAAAGAGCATGGACTTCAAGGAAGGAATATCATGCCAGTCCCCTTCAACGGCCAGGGCATCTTCTTTATCAGAAGGATCGAGTTGAATGAAATCATCCTCCTGTCCGTTGATTTTTTCCATAGCCTGTTGGCCGTCACCTTCCGGAAACTCCCAGTTTTCTTCTTTTTCCGTTGAATTGTTGATCAAAAATATTTCTAATCCACGTTCGCGAAACCGGTAGATGATGAGGTTTACTTTCTTTGATAAGTTCATTATTCTAAAGCCGTTGATTAATAGTAAGTGTTTAACGGTATTTCTCCGAAAAGGTTGAAAAATAATTTTGCTCGAATAAAAGAAGGGGAGCCTTATTTTTCCAAATCAGAATTTAGCTTAATTACGACTTTCAAGACGGTTTCTTAATCTGCCCGGTTGATTAACTCCAATAGTGCGAGAGAAAGGAATACTTTTTTCTCTTCGGCTTCCATGTCATCGCGTATAAATTCAAATGCACGGCGATTGACGTTGCTGCTTTGTGCGGGCGGTAAAGCTTTGACCAGGTTACCGACTTCTTTGTCGTTTATGATGACGGGGATGAGATTGTCGTTTTCCCGATTGATGCGAGCGATCAGGCGATCTTTTTTACCGCCGTAAAGCATGCCATCTTCATTGAGTGTACCGACCAATTTGTTATCAATTATAATTTTAACTTTTCCGTCCTCTATGCGGTAGGCAAATTCGTGATTCGCAGTGCGGGCGTACAGCAATGCGTTTGTGCCGGAAGCAATGTATTTTTTGTAGGAATAGGCTACGATGGGTTCATTGTAAATGGTGGTAAAAACACCTTTAGAGACGGAGGAGCCTCTCTTTTTTTTGATCCGTTCAATTTGTTCCTCAGAGAATAGCTCCAATTCTTCTTTGCTTAACGGCACCAGTTTGGTGGCATAAGATGCAAGGTCTTCTTTCATTTTCTTAAGATCCTCCTGCACCTTGCGTTTGCTGGGTTTAAAATTGGTCAGCAATCTGAATACCAGAAAGAGTACCATCGATACAACAAATACGGTTAAGAGGGTTAAGACTAATGTACCCATGATAATTTCAGTTTAGATCCAAGCTCTTAATGGAGAAAAATAAAGGTAAGTAAAAAAGAGGCTGTATCAAAACTAGACTTTTGACGCTAGACTCTAGAAGCTAGACTTAAAATTCCAACTAATTGATAATCAACAAATATTCATTTGGTGTGAAAAATTGATGTTCATTGATCATCAATAGTTTATAGTCTAAAATCTGACGTCTATTGCCAAGCGTCAAAAGTCCAAATACTATTTCAAGACACTCACTACCCGTTGCACAGCCTGATCGATCAAATCATTAAAATCGTCTGATAGTTTCAGGTAATAGACTGGTAGTAGGTAAAAAATACTGATGAGGATAGAGTTTTTGGCGATCTCCAAAACGGGAGAAGCAAAACCGGGCACCCATTGTATTATTGTAAAACCGGCAATGGCAATAGCCGCAGCGACTAAATTCTTCCAGGAAAACGGCTGCATTTTAAATTTCACCCAAATGAAACCGACTCTCAACAGATTAAATAAAGTAATACTGATCAATGAAGCCACTGCCGGCCCGATAATCCCCCATTCGAGGGTTTGAATAAAATAGTAGTTCAAGTAGGTATTGCTCAGGCCCAACAATACAATCGCCACTAAATTGAAGTAATAATATTGGGAATAACCGATGACTTGCCCATTGACACTAGTCGCCATATCGAACAACTTCGTAATGCCAACCAGCAAGACGATGTATTGTCCGGCGATCAACGTATCATACTTTCGGGTCAATTGGAACAGTTCATCTAGCGAGATCCATATCCCCAAAAACAAGAATAAGCCAATGATAAAGAGATTGATCGATGCTTTGGAATACAGTTCCTTGATCTTATTCAATTCCTTATCATACCAGGCTTTGGCGATAATTGGACTCGTTACGGCGATAATTGTTTTGGTGGGCAACTCTATCGAAGCGCCGATAAATAGTGCAATATTGTAAATATCCGCTTGTTTAAGATCAATGAGCGTAGGCACCATAACCCGGTCGATCTGAAAAGTAAGCGTACTCCCAAAACTTCCCAGTAAACCAAATAAAGCAAAAAGCCCCATCTGTTTCAACAGATCCGGCGTTAAAAAACGAAGATTGGGCTTTAACTGAAGGTGGCCCAGCGAGTAAACATAAACCAGAAGGCCAATAACCCCGACCAGGTGGTACCCAACTACCCCCAGAGAAAAATTCCATTCATTCAAATAATTCCCAATGAACAACAATACCAAAACCGGAAGGGCCAATTTATAAAGCAGGGAGTTGAAAACGGCAGGAATAGCAATTCGCCCGAAATTACTCGCGTAATTGGTAAGAATATTAGTCCAAACAACCATAATGGCAACGCCATATACATGAAAGCGGTATTGCCGGATAAAATCTGCTTTAAAACCAGTTTTTTGTAAAAGGTCAAGAAAAAAGGGTTCGAAAAAATAAAAGCCTATGCCAAAAAGGATCAGACAAATACTTGCATAGCCAAGAATAATACCTAGAAACCCGTGATGTTTATCCTTTTCACTGTTGAAAGTCGGGAAAAAGCGTACCGTCAAAGCATTTGCACCAACCGAAGCAAAGGGTGCGACTAAAGCCGCGGCTCCAACCAAATAACCGGCCAAGGAATACATGCCTTCACTATGGGGATACACAAAAACCACGCTGACAGCGCCGATAAACGTAGCCAGGTAGTTTACCACGCTTTGCTTGATACCCTGCCTTTTGATTATCCCCATTATATTTAAATTTTAGTGTATGTTTGGCATTTTATCAGTGGTTTCATCATCAACTGGCAAGAGTACCAAACTACGCATTGCGAACCAATTCTTCCCGTTTTTCGGATCGCTATTGCCACGAAAAGATATAACTTTATTGTGGTAGAATAGGGGTAAATAGTTTAGAAGCTGTTTGGTTCAGGCTTTAATTTTAAAATTAATATATATGCAACAAGCGAGTGAAAATCGTAAATCCTACACAACTTTAGGCTTTTTTAAAGGTTGGGCAGGCCTTTTACTGACGCTAACCCTGGTTGCATTGATATTTGACGTCGTAACCAGTTCCAGTACCTTCATTTATGTTTCAGCACTGGCGATAGTCCTGACCTTACTGATCGTCTTAAGGATCGTTCAGCTTTTATTTGACCGGGTCGAAAAGAAAAAATACGATTATCGGCAGATAGAAGCCTTATTCAACTTGTACCACCACCTCAAACCGGGGGTGCAACTACCGGCAATGCGTGATCATGCAGGATCACCTGATTTTCTGAATCTAATCCTTCAAACCTTAGAAAATAAAAGACCCAACTGTATCCTAGAAGTTGGTTCTGGAATATCAACCATGGTGATCTCAGAATGGTTATTGCAATGTGCTCCGGATTGCAGGCATATTGCTTTGGACCACGAGAAAAAATATGCCGACCTTACCCGCAGTAGAATTCGCAATCCAAATACAGCAGTCGTTTACGCCCCTCTCAAAAATTATCCCATTCAGGGTCAGGATTTTCAATGGTATGATTTGGCGGAAATAGAATTTTCTGAGCCCATTGATCTTTTGATCGTTGACGGTCCTCCTGCTCCGCTTGGTAAAAATGCCCGGCTGCCGGCACTATTTTTACTTAATGACTATTTAGGCCCGGTAGCAACCATCATTCTGGATGATGCCATCCGGAAAAGTGAAATAGAAACCGCTAAAATTTGGCAAAATCAGTTCAATCTAAATATGGAATATGTTCCGCTGGAAAAAGGAGCTTTTGTTCTAGAGAGGAACCCGTAGTGAAAATCACAGATCATTCAAATAATGTTTGACCATCAATTTGGTGTAATATTTGAAATTATTTCTCATCCCTCCCATAATATAAGCAACACCGCGCATTTGAGAAGCTAAAGGCTTTAGGGTGGGGGCTATTCCCCTATCTGCATTCGTGGCAACAAAATTTATACAAACCGTTTGAGTTGTCGTCACCCATTGCCACCGGCTGTTGACAAAAAGTGGATGAAGCCCGGCGCTCCGAACAGTTTGATTTAAAGAAGTTTCTGAAAAAAAATTCAGATGAGTAACCGGTTCTCTTAGAAATTCCCATTCTAACCACGCTCCCAGAGGCACTTCAACGTACAGCAATCCGCCAGGACTAAGGTGTTGCGCCAACCCACGTAATAATGTAACCGGATCTACTACGTGCTCGAGGGTGTGCAACAGCAAAATCACATCAAATTTTGTGTCAACGGATAAATCCTTTAAATCCCTGCCCAAATATTGAATTTTTGGATGTGTTTTCTGGTAAACTACAAAATCAATGAGAAATCCTTCGTGCCCCTCATTGATAAATGGTTCCAGCAAATAACCTTCGGCGCCGCCATAATCCAACACCTTTAATTTCTTGTCGTTTTTATCGGCAGGAAGCACTTCTTTTACCAATTTCAAAACCCTTTGACCACGGATCTCCGACTTTGGAAGGCCTTTATCCTTATGTCGCAGTTGATCGAACCCTAATGCTTCGATCGTTTGGTACTTCACCGCGATATCTGCTTCCGTGAAGCGCGGATTGGAAAAGATGAGATCACAGGATTGGCAAAGCGTGCTCTCAACCACTGCCGGTTCTTTTCGTTTTAGTATTTTATGAAAATATATCCAAAGCCTTTCTTCCAGGTCTGACACCCCCTGCTTTAGTTCGTCAGCAAGTACGACATCAGTGGGCACGAAGGTATGTTTTTTTAATACCTTTAAGTTTTGACTTTGGCAGACCGGGCAAGTTGTAAGGTAATCCATATTTCAAATTACAGTGTATTGAACACGAATTTCGAACAAACTATTATTTTCCCAAAAAAATTGTGATGACAAAAAAGATTTTACTCATCGTCTACCAGTTTTGCCCCAAAGGACAGATCGGCACGCGTCGCTGGTCTAAGTTTGCCAAATATCTTGCTAATGAGGGTTATAGCGTTCACGTACTCTGCGCCAAATATCCTTATCGCGATAAGATCAACTGGTGCCATGAGGTAGAAGACAATCCCAATATTATCATCCACCGCATTGCCCCAATGTACCCTACTTATTTGCTGAAACCAGAGCGTAATTTCTGGATAAAATTGTTCGATAGATTGTTTTCCAATACCCTATATTATATGGATATGGCACAACATTGGGGTTGGAAGATGATCCCCGCAGCTAAAAAATTGATCGAAAAAGAAGACCTAAAGAATGTGATCGTCAGCGGCGGGCCCTTCATGACTTTATACCACGCAGCACGCTTAAAAAAGACGATGCCTCAAATCCGCCTTATCATGGACTTTCGGGATCCCTGGAGTACCTGGCTGCCGCAAAGGACTTTGCCGGAAAAGGTGAGAAAAAAACAAGCAGCTAAATTAGAAGCTTTCTCCTTACCCCTGGCCGATAAGGTGCTCTTTACTACGGAACAACTCAGAAGTGAATACGCGGCACTTTATCCTAGGGTAAAAGAAAAATTTGTGGTCCTTTACAATGGTTACGACGAAGAAGATTTTACTAACCTCCCTCCTGCCAAGGCAACAACGCCTCTGCAAATGGTTTATACCGGTTCGCTTATCAAAGAACGGGTAGATGCCATTCTTTCAATCGTTGAGGCCCTTGCAGTAATGAATGATCCTTATTTAGATCAACAGCTAAAAATTAATTTATACGGTTTCCATTACCAAACGCCGGCTATTGAAGATGAAAAAATCAAGGCGCTTTACGACCAACACGTGGAGTACAAAGGCGTCGTCAGTCAACAAGAAGTTTTTCGGGTCCTCCAGGAACATGATATTTGCCTGTCCATCAACGCTAAAGGGCACGAAAATTTGATCGGAGCGAAAACCTTCGATTACATGGGGTTGGGTAAAAAAATATTTCTGATCTCTAAACCCGGGGAGTTAAGTCAAATTTTAACCGCTAAAACTCAATACGTTGCAACCTATTCCCAGCATTCCATCATACAAGCGCTGCAAAAAATGAAAGAAGATGCGCTGGCTCCAACTGGTTCAAATGAAACAGGATCAGCGTCCTACCATGAATTTAACTACAAGGAGCTGACAAAACAGTTAATAAATTGGCTTTCACCTTGAATAAGTAGTAGAGCAGATACCAGACTGCATGGGATTGGAGATGAGTGATCTGTGTGTGGACTATCAGTAAAAAATTCTGCTCAATCAAGTGAGACGCCAGATGAACTGACTTAGTAATGATAAAACAATAAATCCATCATTAAGTACTCGGACATATTTGGGTTTCCATTAAATTGAGATGGATTTTAGTCCA
>CAZHNG010000149.1:0-15439 GCA_964533785.1 uncultured Saprospiraceae bacterium
CGTCTAGCGTCTAGCGTCTAGCGTCTAGCGTCTAGCGTCTAGCGTCTAGCGTAAACTACCTCTCCCCTCATAATTCTCCTTATATCCTCCGGAAATTTCCTACGAAAAGCATGATCGGACACCTTAAATTTGGGTAAGCGAGAATCGGTAATGGTTGCCTCCATATAGGTTTGTTGGTCAACTTTCTCGCCCATTATCCAAAATTGGGGATAACCTGCAAGCAATTGTCCACTATGATCCCAACGTCTTTGAATTCCATGAAAATGACCTTCCCAAAAATGCTGTTCAATGTACAAAGTTTCCTGGTCTTCGTTGATATTCCATTCAAACCCGTGTTGCAAACCATTCTTTAAAAAATAAATTTCCGACAAAAAATAACCCGGCTTATCAACTTCAATAAACTTATGCCACCAAGTCGCATAACCGGTACCCTGCACAAAATTTGATACCCCCATTAACGCTCCTTCTTCTGAATATTGATAGGTATTGCCGTGTTTTTCGCCATGCAAGAAGGATTCCACATAATCTATCTGCCCGTTTTCGTGCCAGCGGTAACAGGTACCATGTAATTTTCCGTTTAAATAAGGACGTTCGATCATTAAAGTACCATCCTCTTCGAATTGACGTATACCTCTTAGTTGACCGTTGAGCCAGTATTCCCGTTTTTCGTACCAAACTGCTCCACCACATCCTTTTTCACTACATCTAGATTCAAAGCGATAAGGAGAAATAAATTGTTCTTTGGCTTCTGAAGGGATATCGCTATTATATTGAATTATTTGCATTTCTAAATAGAATTAAAACAAACAAGTCAAAGAACCTGAATCCCATGCAAATAGTTCCATCGAGGCTAGTGCTTCTATCTTTTTGACTATTCTAAGTTTGTATCCACACAATTCTCAGGCTTCAAAACAGGGTTACACCTCACGATTACCCCTCCTGGTAATTTCACCTGATAATCAGTACCAAATCGTTCATCCGGTAAATAATAATCCGTACTAATGAACTGTGCCCCCGAAGCTAAGGCTGCTTCATAGCGGGTATAATCTCCCGACCGCGCTTCTTTGGTACCCGCGTCTGCTCTCGTCCGCACCAAGAATCCCATTTCTACTAGTCTACGAATAGAGTCCTGATGATTAACGGGGTCATTAAAAATGATAAAACCTGCTTCCGGTCGGCCTGGATGCATACTGACGAACATTATTCGATCTTTAAGCGATGGATGGCCAGTGATATAATTTTCTCTTTTTTCACCGCCTTCATCCAAAACAAATATAAACTTACCCCGAGCGGCCTCCAGTGTCGGCCAGTTTTTAGCCCGCACGGCAGCTTCCAGTGTTTCAAAATCACCACGAACATCATCGGGTGTTATAATACGCTCACGGGGAATAACCGAAAGGATTTCCGCGTCTAATGAATCAAAAGCCGCGGGCGTGAAAGGCAACGGAATAGTAAAATCAGGCCTTGATTCGATAACACCGGATTTGGCATTAAAAGAAATGGCGATCGGCATGTGATTAGCATTAGCATTGGACCATTCCAAAACTTCCGCCAAACAATCAGTTAATGTCAAACAATTAGAACGAAAATCAATATCCTGTATATGCAGTACTTTGAAACCCGGTTGATTCATCACTGCTGTATCGAGAGACTCTACCTCAACCCCGGCCGCTTCCAGCTCCTGTAAACTCACGGGATTACTATAACGACCACCTTCGGGGTCATGCACAATATCAATCTCCAATTTGCGCATACCCAAATCCAACTGTTGCGCCAACCGCCGATGCTGATAATCCAAAGCGAGCGCCCCATTGGAATCGAT
The DNA here is from genome assembly GCA_964533785.1 of uncultured Saprospiraceae bacterium. Classification (GTDB taxonomy): domain Bacteria; phylum Bacteroidota; class Bacteroidia; order Chitinophagales; family Saprospiraceae; genus JANQRV01. Next base: position 1,823 of record CAZHNG010000149.1, read on the forward strand.
AGCGAGTAGCTGAGCCATAATAGGAGCATCCATTGCTTGTTTATAGCTGTTATGACTACCAATGACTTGAATTTGATTGATTCTGAGTGGTTCTTCTATCGGGGTATTGGATTGGCAGCTTTGGATTAAAGTAGTGATCATTACAAAAGGAAAAAACTTGAGGAGTTTCATCTTGATGTTTTTATATATTAAGTGAGGTGATCAATTAATTTTACAAAGACACCGCACTGTCTAGTGTCTAGCGTCTTTTTACTAGCATCTTCCTAAAATGAATGGCTAAAATTAACATCAAGATCTTAGCTACGTATTAAGCGAAAGTTAAGGTTTACTGGCCACTACGTATTTTCCGATAATAATCGCGGCAATAAAAGTAAGATAAAGCTGCCCGGCAATACCGATCAATAAGCTTAAAGACTTTGCAATAGGATGGAGCGGCACTATATCTCCGTAGCCCAAAGTAGTCAGCGTCACGAAACTGAAGTAAATGAAATCATAGATCCCCACTCCATTTTCAAACAGGAAAGCCTTTTCCAGTAAGCCGTTCAACATCACGAATAAAGGTGTCGCACTGATCGCCAGGACCATATACCCGCATACACAAGCGTAAATGGCATTCTGACTGACTTTCTGTATGCTCAAAATATATTGGACGACTTTCCACAACAAGAATAGAAAATAAGAAAACAGGATAATCGCGTTGACTAATGATAGCGATACATAGTTGTTGTTGTTCAGTACAAAAAGTACAAAACCAATGCCCCCCCAAATGACCATTAATACAAATTCCCGAAAATTGGAACTGGTATCAAATGCTCCGATAAATACGACCATCCCAAAAATGGTGTTGACGAAAAGTTCTCCCCGGTGAAACAGCATGGTTACCGGAGGGGTGAATATCATCACACTCATAATAATGAGGAAAAAAAGATAATTGGGTCGGTCGAAATGGTAGGTTAGGTAATTGGTTAGGAATTTGAACATCTGAATCAATATTCAACAAATTAATCTATGGTTATAATAGAAGACCTTGTAAGTTCAACCACAAAATTACTTTCTAATCTGGTTACTATTAATTCAATGTTATTTTCGAAAATTTCGATTAAAACTTGATTTGTAATATTTCCAGTAGTTAGATAAAGAAGTTTATATGGCTCAAGTTTCATAAAGAACCTATCGTAAAAATCACTATCTTTAGATATGACGACCCTGTGTTCTTTAAGGGATAACTCATTGATATCCTCGTCGTCCGTTGTATTTTTATCTGGTAAATCTAAAGTATGAATAGCATCGTAACCCTTTTCATTTAGAAGACGGGAAAGAGACTTGGGCAATTGTGCATCAACAATAAACTTCATGCCACTAAACGGGTTACATTTTTAACTTTTGCCAATCTTGCAGCATAAATAAGACAAGCTCTCAGATCATCGAACTCCAAATCTTCATAGTCCTCCAATATTTCAGTAAAGGTCATACCTGAAGCAATTAATTCAAGAAGATTCTCGACTGGATACCTCAATCCTCTTATTGTAGGTTTTCCATGACAAATTTTTGGATTAACAGTTATCCGTTCTAATAACTCTCGTTCATTCTCCATGTTTACTTTTTTGTTTTTACAAAAATAATAGAATTATAGTTCCAAAAATACTTAAGTACTCGGACGATCGATAAAAAAAGAGATCCGGTAAAAGTACCGGATCCCTCCTAAAATCATTAAATATGGAACTATGGATTTCGGAAAGTACCGACCTTCCACAGTTGCATATTTAAATATCGAATGGCGTAATCAGATTTATGGCTTATTCAATTACACGTTGTTACGGAGATAAAGTTACAAACGGTGCAAGCCATAAGATACGATTAATCCCTATTTTGAATTTTCATCAAATAGGCGATTAACTCTCCCATTTTACCGCGTATTTCGTTGTTAGTTAGTTTTTCTTCGTCGGCAAAATATTTACCCCATGCCGGCATATCGCGCGGTCCGTGTGCTTTGAGGTGATTACGGCCATCAATGATACTGGCGATTTCCACAATTGGAAATTCCTTTACCCCGCGGCTTTTGTTGATACGGGTAAGGTCGGGAACGGCAACCTCGAGATTTTCAGCTTCCGGGCCATTTCCTTTTGCATTTTCTCCGTGACAAGAGACGCAATGTTCGTCGAAGAAAGCCTTTCCGCGAGCAGCCTGCGCTGCTTTGGAATTGTAAGGCGCTTCTGCCTGGCAGCTGTAGATCAACAGTGCGACAAAAACAATTCCCGGCCATTTGAAGGAATCAAATGCAATTTTTGTTTTTCTCATACTTATAAATTTTGTTTAAAGTAAGTTAAGGCTTTTCTTAATATTTACAAGCCATTGAGCATATAAATAGCTTCTCGCAATTAATGTAGAAAGTTTTTTAAGAAGGAAGGTTGAGAAAAATCACTGGTCTTAGTGAGCAATGTCATATTTTCTACAAATTCAACCAATAATTCATCTTCACCACTAAAGCACGGTTTTTAGGCCCCCAAAATTCCACGGCGTAATTATCGGAATACACGATAAACAAGTCCGACATCGGCTGAAAACGCCATTGCAACCGGCTGTTGATGTTAAAATTATCTTTCTGAGTATTGTACTGGAAAAAAGTTGTCCAAAACAGGTTCCTGGTAAAATTGATCTCAGTGCGAGGACTGATCAGAAACAATTGCTCATTTCCATAAATCCCCGGAAAATCCAGGTCGCTGAGAGTAAACCGCAAGTCGAAATTTCCCCAGGGTTGTACCCGGTAACGCAAGCCCAGATCCAGTTGCATCAACCTACCGTTATAAAAGCCGCCGTATTGGAAACCGCCATCGAAACTCAGCACCTTGCGCAGGTCCGAACGGTAACGCATTTCTACAGAGTTGTAATCGTAATTAGCCGCAGGAAGTGGTTCCCCTTCATCAGTAAATGAAAAGGGAAATAATAAATTGACATCATCGATGTTGTAGGCAACGGAAACATTACTGGTATTTTCAAAGTTGATTTGGTAACCTGCCTCGAAATTATCCTTAATCATGTTCCAATTGTTTCGCATGTCAAGTACGTTACGCAAGCTAAATACGTGTGAGATCACCTTCGGGTTGTCGGGATAAATGGTGTAACTAAACCGCGAGAATTGATGCTGGAATCCTACGTGAATGAAAGTATCCCGCACGGCATCATAATGATCAATGAGCGGAATAAATCCCATATCCGCATAATAATTGTTACCAACGCCGGCAGTATTGGTATATGCGCTGATGTTCCTGCTATCATATCCCACTCCTACATTGTAAAAACAGTTATTAGTGGAAATGCCATCGCTGAAAGCCATTCCGTAACCGCCAAAAGCCCGCCATTTTCCGTCTTGAGATTGAAAATTAAACTCTAATCCCGCATTGCGATTATAATTGTCTCCCTGAAATTCGCCATCTTCCATAGCCTGCCGGTTGTGAAAGTACCCCCGGATAACGGACCGGGCCAACACCTGCTGATGTACCGCCAGCGAAGTATAGTTCTGGGCAGGCCCCGCTTCCGAAGCTTGAGTCTGTAAGTTCATCAACCCCAAACGCAAATTCTTATTCAAATTGCCACTCAGCCGGGCACCGTAAAGGATCGGCAAAGCGTTACCATCTTCATCCAGACCAATCCGCCTCGAAAAAAATGGCCGCATCGGCGGAATACCAAAATTTTGAAACAAATCACTATTCTCCAAAAAGAATAATCGCCGCTCAGGAAATCGGATGCTAAAAGCAGTCAGGTTAGTCACCTGTTGATCCACATCCACCTGAGAAAAATCCGGATTAACGGTAATATCCAGGTTCAAACTGGAAGTAACAGCTATTTTAGCATCCACGCCGGCTTCTGCTTTCAATTCATTCGGTGTATCTTCCTCAAAATCCTTTACCGTAGAACCCAGGATGTACGGAATGACGGAAATATTGCTCTTCACATTACCCGGTGGTTGATCCCACGTAAGTGCACCGGTAAACCCAAGATCCACACCCCGGAATTGCACGGGCACCGGTGACCAGGTATGGTAACTATTGGTTCGGGGTTCTCCCCGGATCAAATTAATCCCCCATACCATTTTCCCCGGATCAAATCGCAAGGTCTTAAAAGGTATCGCCAATTCGACGATCCACTGGTCGTTGTGAGTGGTTACTTCCGAATACCACTTATTGTCCCAGGCTCTGTTGATACCCGTCGGCTCCCTTCCCGGGCGATTGTCTCCTCTCCTACCCGTTTGTCCGGTTATTAAAGATTCCGTTTGTACGCCGGCCACATTCACTCCGAAGACAAAACCATTGGTCCGCTCATTAACGGGATCAATCACTACGCCAAATGCATCACCCCGCCAAAATTCAGGTGTATCCCGCTTTCGGGAAGGAATGATATGTTGTGCATCGTCGTGGCAAATGGCCGCGATGTAGATAAAATTGTCATCGTAGGTTACCATTACTTCAGTTTGGATATTGTCGGCGACTCGCTGACCATCAAATGGAAAACTCATCCAGAAATTATCCGCTACATTCGCCGATTTCCAGACCGCTTCCTGTAGTTTTCCGTCGATAAGGATCTCTTCGCTCGTCTTTTGGATGGCCAATTGATAGGTTTCCTGAAGGTTTTGCTGGGTAGTTTGTCCTAATAGGCTCAATGAGCACAAGTGCACAACGGCAACAGCAACAACACCTGGTAGTTGGTTGTAGGGTATCATAGTGAGCGGATTGATGTTAAGATCTAAATTTACGCAAAATTAAAAGGGAATTATGAAGGAAATTTGAAGGGGAACGGTTTGTAGGTTGGACGGGGTAGCGAGTTTTAATAGGTTATTATAAAAAAGAAATGGGTTGTACGGATTCAATGGATGGGTTTTGGAATTTTGTAAATAGTAAGAAGTTTTGCGCTTCTAATTTTTACCGTCAAGACGGCAATATCAAAAATATTACTTATTGCCTAGATAGCTTTAAAACAAAACGCTATTTTTTACTGTTTTAGAAGTAAAAAGAGTGGTTTAGCATTCATCTTCAGGTAAATTAATTCGCATTACACAAAATATACCGTCATAACAGTAAAATGAACGCAAAAAAAATCGGACAAATTATCTGGGCGCACCGTAAAGCAAGCGGATTGTCCAGAAGAGCTTTCGCGACACTGGCAGGTGTGGGCAAAACCGTTATTTACGATATCGAACACGGCAAAGAGACCGTACAATTGAATTCTTTGCTAAAAATTTTAAAAGTCTTGAATATTGAATTGAAATTAGAAAGCCCCATTATGAAAAAAATTCAATTAGATGAGGAAGGTTGAAGTATATATGCACAATGAAATGGCAGGTTATCTCATAGAATGGAATCCTGGAAAAAAATACGAATTCCGGTATTTAAGCAACTACACCGGCGAACCAATTTCTTTATCAATGCCAGTACAAAATGAGCCATACTACTATGAGCAATTCCCTCCCTTTTTTGATGGACTATTGCCGGAGGGTATTATGTTGGAAGGATTATTAAGACAATTAAAAATTGATCGCCATGATTATATGTCTCAATTAATCGCTACCGGAAGCGACATGGTTGGTGCTGTTACAGTAAAAGCAGTAAAAAATGGATAGATGTCCGATTACTTATAAAGTATTGAAAGCAGGCAAATACGCGCCAAATGGCCTGAAAAAACTGAACAAAAACCTGACTCACCTGAAAGATTTCCCTTATTCGGCACAAGAGCAGCGGCAAGAAGCAGTTAACCGAATGCAGAAAATGTCCATTCAAGGTGTACAACCGAAACTTAGCGCGGTATTAAGCGTGAAAGCTGCAATGTTCAAAGCTGTTGATCAGCATGGGAAATATATCATCAAACCACAAAGCGAACTATACAATCAAGTACCCGAAAATGAAGATTTAAGCATGCGTCTGGCAGCATTGGTAAATATTGAGGTGCCACAACATGGGTTGATTTATTGCAAGGACAATAGTCTTAGCTACTTTATCAAGCGCTTTGATCGCTATGGGCAAAATAAAAAACTGGCCGTAGAGGATTTTGCTCAAATTGCGGGAAAGGACAGAGGTACTAAATACAATTTCACATTGGAAAAGATGATCAAACTACTCGATGAGCATTGTACTTTTCCAGTTATTGAAAAATTGAAATTCTTTCGCCTGGTGTTCTTTAATTTTTTGATTGGCAATAAAGACATGCACCTGAAGAACTTTTCATTGATCCGTAGAAATAACAAAATAGAATTTTCGCCTGCATACGATTTACTCAATACGACTTTGGTACTTAAAAATGCGAAGGAGGAAATGGCGTTAACCTTAGCCGGTAAGCGCAGTAACTTCAAAAGATCAGATTTAGTAGACTATTTTGCGCAAGAAGGGTTGAACCTGACAAATGGTGCCATTGATAGTGTACTGAACACCTTCAGCAGTATTCAAGAGAAATGGAAGGTGTTAATTCGCAATAGTTTTCTATCCGTGAAAAATCAAGAACGCTACTTAGAGATATTAGAGGAACGGTCTATGCGAATGGGTTTGTTTACCAAGGAAAGTCATAGCTAGGCATGTTAACAAATCTACTCAGGTCAATCTCCAGCTGCCCGGATGCCCCCGGCCCTAACTCCACTTCAAAAGCAGACTTCCCGATCGTATAAAATTGGTAGGGATAATGGATCACCTGCCGGACGCGCTCAATTTGGTGTTCTCCGAACATCCCGCCTTGAATAATTACTTTCCTCGTTTCTGTTGGATGTAAGTTGACCAATTCCACCGTGACGCTTTTAGAAGTGATCCGCTTTACCAGGGCGGATACGTTGGGAGGGATACCGGGACGCCGGTTTACCGGGTCGAAATAACGAAGACTCGTATGCAATAATCCCCCGTGGTAGATGTGATTGGGAGCCCCCAGCATCAATTGTACCAATCCTTCTAATATTACCGGATTATGTTGAAAAAAATGGTGGACATCCTGTTCGTCCGGTAGCGTATCATCTTCGCGCATCTTTTTCAAGCGGCGAAGTACTTCTTCGTAATTCGCTCGCAAGATCTCTACAGGAAAATCGGGATTTTGGCCATCCAGAAAGCCCATCCAGGGAGCCGTATTTTCCGAATCTCCTTTCCCCTTGCGGTAAATGGTATTGTTCCATTTTTGAGGATCGGTAAGACGCTTGGCTCTGTCCCAGTCTTCCCGGAGGCGGGAAATATACCACAGGTGAGTTGGGTACTTGGGACGCATGGGCCGGTAATCCCACCAACCTTTATCATCGAACCGGTACGGAACAAGTAATTGACCGTCCTCTTCTCTTTGTTGATCTTCAACCAGTTGGATCACCGCCTTGGGCAATGCTAGATAACTACTATCTCCGCTTAAAAGAAAAGCGTTGCTTGCACCAATGACGGTAGCTTCCATTTGATTGGGTAAACCATGCGGCCACCGCCAACCGTAATAACCACCCCATTTTTTTCCGTCATTGTACTCCCCTACTTTTCCGGATAGCCCGACATTATCCGGTAAAAACCCATCATTTTCTTTTACCCGCTGCATCCAGGTCTTTACGTAGTTTAAAACCCATTCTTTGTATTTTTCATCCCCGGTATACAGATAGGCGTTGACTATCAAGCTTGTAGAAGCCAGATTCAACGGTACATCACCCTTCATCATGCGCTGGTTCATGGCCTCCAGAATCAAGGGAAACTCGTCGTCATCATTCCAGGCCGCACTGGACTCCACCCCGGGAATATCTTCGTACGGTAAAAGGTAATTGGCAAGGATCGGACGGTGCGTCACCCAATCTTCAGCGGTATTAACGAACCTGGGGCCTTCGCTGCCGTTCAGGGGCGAACGGATGAGCTTTAATTCCGGATCGTAGTTTCCGTAAGCAGGATCCATATAAAGGGAGGCAAATTGAAGTGCCCGTTTTTTGAAAACCTCATTCGTTGGATCCGTCAGGCCAAAAAAATAAAAGTAAGTGTACGATTCGCCGTGGTGCATCCAATCATAACCGGCATCGAATTCATTCACAACTTGCCCATATGCGGTGAATTGCCGAGTTACCCCCTCCCAAAGATGCCGAGCCAGGGTATCCAATTCCATCGGTCCTCCCAGTGCAATGTAAAGCGGGAAATTGTAAAAGCTTTCGTAACCATCATCTGAACCATCCATTCCGGGCCATTCTTCCCGCCATTTTAAGGTACCATCGTCATTGGTATATTTTTCTACAAATTCCAACGCGGCAGGATAAAGAAAATCAAGTAATTGTCTTTCCCATAAAGCCCATTCAGGAGGAGGAACCTGCTCTTTCAGGTGAATGGTTTTTAATGTAGTTATGTTTTGGCCCCATAAATTTCCTTGTATCCCCCAAAAGATAATTGGCAGAATAATTAATGACCGGCTGGTTAGAGATAGTAGCGGCATGGTTTTTCGTATTTGTTGGTATGCAATGTCTGTTTATATAACCAATATACTGTTTTTCGGGTGCTATAAGAAATACTTATTCATCCAGACGGTAAATGCGATCAGCATTTAAATGGTATAAGCGGTGCAATTCATCCTTAGAAAATTTCCGGGTAAGTTTTTCAAAAGCGCTCGCCCAGGATTGATAAGTACCCGCCCGTAATACCACCGGCCAGTCTCCGCCGTAAACGACCCGGTTGAACCCGAATTGCTCCAATGCATAGTGCACGTATGGTTTCAGCGTATCGACGGTCCAGTTTTTTCCAGCCCTGGTGATGATCCCCGAAATCTTGCAATGGATGTTGGGCCTGCGGGCTAATTCATCGATTCCTTTTTTCCAGTATTGGTAATCCCCTCCTTTGATATCCGGATTCCCGAGATGATCCAGCACAAAAATGGTATCCGGCGCTTTGTCAATAGCCCGGGCCAGGTCACCGAATAATCGTGGTTGCACCAAGAGGTCGACACTCAGGTTGTTTTGCCCGGCCAATTTCATACTGTCCGCAAAAGAAGCAGCATTGAGTATAGTACTGTTTGTGCTGATTCTTATTCCTTTTACCCAATCCGTTTCCAAAAGTTTATCCGTAGCAGGATCGATGCCCCCATCGTTGGTGATGTGTGCTTTGGCCACGATACCTTTAATCCGCGGATCCTTGTGTGCCTGCGTTCTCACCCATTCCACTTCTCGTAAACTACTGCCTTTATCGGCACCACTCTCCATAAAGACGATCTTGCCTACGTTGGCTTTTTTAGTTGCTTCGATAAAATCTTCGGGCAAAAAGGTTTTGTTTATTTCCGGAGCATTGTTTAACCAACTGTACGAAAGTACATCCAACCCGAACAGGTGCATATGCGTATCCGTTTTCGGGATCCGGCGGGGATTTTCTTCCCAAAAGAATGAAGGGATTAGGGCAGCACCAATGGCTGTGTTCAAGCTTACTTTTTGGAAGGTACGGCGCGTTAGCATGTAGGATTATTTTTTTATTAAAATTAGGCGTTTGACTTTACTGCCGGTAAACTTAGGGCGATTCTTAATATTTTAGCTTTAAGCGGTTATAAGGTTATGAAGTTATAAAGTTATGTGGGGATAAATATTGGGAGTATTCTGTATAACCCAATAACCGTATAACCCAATAACCATAACCGCAAGCTATACTTGACGCAAAGTGGTTTGGGACTTCCCAAATCTACTTCGCATCAAGTACGGTATATTAAATATTAAATCGAATAAAACTACCCCTAAGTTAAGAGGGCAATAAATCTAGCGTCTAGCGTCAAAATTCCATTTAAAATAAAAAAAGTCGTACATAATTCCTACAAAAACTGTGAGCTGTCCCCAACATCGGGAACAGCTCACATTAATTAAAGTACAACGCCAGATTAAATAGACTGGCTAAAGTCCCGATTTGCTAATCCACCTGAGGCGGATAGTAAACCTTAATAAACTAAAAGTCGATTACTTGCTCAGCATTATTCCTATTAACTATCTATTTTAACCAAATGACGGGTGTTTCTTTTGGCTATACTGAGCGTTGACTTTTCTTACAGGTTATCAGGAATGATCACCGAATTTAACACATGGATCACACCATTAGTCGCCTGCACATCGGCAAGTACTACGGTAGCCACGCCTCCACTAGCATCCGTGATGGTAATAATTTCATCCTTATTAACGGTAAAAGTAGCCGGAGCATTAACGGTGGTCACTTCCATGCCATCCATTAAGTCTGCAGAACGGACATTACCGCTTACAACGTGATAGGTCAATACTTTCGCCAATTGTTCCGTCGATAATCCCTGCACGGTAGATTCAATAGCGGTGAAAGCTTCGTTGACCGGCGCAAGAACAGTGAACGGTCCGTCCGCTTGTAAAACACTGACCAAGTCACCATCAGCAGTGCCCAAAGCAGCCACCAAACTAGTAAATGAACTGTTAGCAGCCGCATGTCCTACTACATCCAAAGGCATCAGGACCGCATCTACCACGTGGATCACGCCGTTAGTCGCCGTAACATCAGCAGAAGTAACATTAGCGCTACCATTAATGGAAACCGCTCCGTTTGTTTTTTCAATCAGAATGGAAAGCTGATTGTTACCTGGCCCTGTCTCCGCAGCAGTAGAAGCATAAGTTTGCCCTTCCTGAATATCAGCAGCCGCGATGTTTGCACCACCGATTACGTGGTATAGCAAGATCTCGGTTAAATCATCGTCGCTGATCGTCGCCAAATCGACACCTAATGCGCTGAAGGCAGCATTGGTCGGTGCAAAAACAGTAAATGGTCCGTCACTTTCTAATATAGACACTAAATTCACCCGCTCCAAAGCACTTACCAAAGTACTAAACTGTGCGTCTGAACTGGCAATCTCCACAATATTTTGCGGTACCGCCGGTGTAGGCGTCTCGTCATCATCATTATCGCAAGACACAAAAAGTGCCGCCACTACTAACAACAAAGACAATCTAAACATTAAATTTTTCAATCTCATCAGTTAACTTTTTTTTGGTTAAAAACTGTAGGCTCAAACTGGGTAGGCTGGTTTTTGTTTGATGCTTTCACTAAAAAGTTAAACAAAACGTCAGGTGGCTTTCAAATTGCGGGAAAATAAGTGGTTGGGGCAATAAGTGTTTTCGTAGATAAAATGTCGTTTCTTTTAATAAACTACTTAGTTGTGGTGAAAATATCACTCTCCGGATAGTTTGGTTTACTGATCACCCCTTCACTACTCAGTAGTATTGATAAATTTCGATCCTTGAGAATAGTATCAACAAGAATAGAATCTCCGTTGAGGAAAGCCAATTTAGATATCAATCTAGTGCCGTGGGAGTAATCTGCATAGTGTGCATGATGGCCATTATACACCGGCTGAATGGGCTTATTTTTACCTAAATGCCAGCCATAGATGACTACGCTGCCAGAAGTTTTATTTGCACTATATATTCTATTAGAGATGATGATATCTTTTTTATGTCCTGCAATGGCTTTATCAACTGATCTGTCCATTTCCATTTGCATCATTTGTTGTTCAATCGAATCAGTATGCTGTTTGAATACGGAAACTGTGGTCATGGAATCAGATGGAGGTATCGGTTGAGGCGCTAACTTAATTGCTGCATTGTTGTAAATAATATCTACCATTTTTTTGGTTGGCAGGGAGCAATCCATATGATTAGCCAGGTATTGTGCAGCTAAAGGTGTCATCGGGATGTACAAATAATCCTCATCTGACCCAATGGCGATATAGTCTTGGGTAGCAAAAAATATCAATTCATAATTTTTTCCATCAACGACTTCAGTGATTTTTAAAGGTTTTAATGTCCGTGAGAAAGAAGGTATATTCCCTGACAATATTTCCCTAACAATCGCTGCTTCTCTATCTGTCCTATTCCAACCAGCAACTTGCTTGACAAATTCAGATCCACCAATCGCATTTTCTAATCGTTCAGGGATCTTCAAGTGCCTTATTGTATCCTTTGTAATTAAGTTAAGTTGGCCATCACTAACAAAAGCTGTAGACACTGACTGACCCAAAATCACTTGGATTGAAATGAATAGTAGACAAATTGCTTTAGTTATTTCACCATTCCTTAGCATATTTATTTATAATTTTCTAACGCTTTTCCAAGTGAAGATTTTTATTGCTTGTCGCTAACATTTTGTGACGCCGACAATGCGGCGTATAGCCAGATAGGGACGCCACAGTTTTACTTGTGAACTTCAGTATCTAAAAAATCCAGAAATAAATGAAGTTGGATTTTTCCGCCGTTAAATCAACCAACCATACCACATATAAAAAAAGCCGTCAACCTTCGTGCTTTTAGTTCGGTCAACCCGTTTCCCATTTCAAAATGTAGAGAATAAAAACTAATCCATTTTCCAGACTCTTCAGGCCCAACCTCAGCCAGAATACCTACCTCCCATCCCTACCTGATCATCACCTCCCAATACCGCGTTCGCCGCGAAACGCCATCGGGACCACGCACTTCAAGCGTTATGACCTTATGCACCCCTTTTTCCTCAAACCGATGGACCGGATGTTGTTCCTCCGAAGTATGGCCATCCCCAAAATCCCATTTCCAGTGATCGATTTCGCCAATAGATTCGTCCCGGAAGGCGACCACTCCCCTATCCGTATCGATGATCTTAAACGTCCATTTGGCACGTAAGGACGCTTGCAGTGACGCTTCTAGCGGCATCAACCGAAAGGCACATAAATAAGTGGCATCTTTGACCATGCGGGTATCGTGCGATAGGTTGACATGCCCTTCACGCTCGGCGCCATCAAAATCCAGGATGGACCAGGACAATCCAATGACTTTATCTTCGTACAATTTTGATTCCACTGCCCTTTCCGGCCCGGAGTGCGGCGCATAATCATAAGGCGTAATCCAGAACTCCAGCGTTAATTTACCGCTTTCCCCCGGCTGAAAATCAAAATCATAGGCATAATTGGCGTGCGGAAATTCGGCAATCCAGTGCTGACTGCCCCAAATCAGCGTCCAGGCATTATTCACGGGAGGGGTATAGATATGATAATTCTGGGCGTGCACCCCGCTGAAGGTGAAATGATTGTCCAGGTAGGCTTGATTGCGGCCGTCCCATTTCAGTTCCTCTTTGGGATATACGGGATTAAAAATGAAAGGTCCTCCGGAGAGATCGCCATCCACAACGATCTCAAAAATATCATTGAGGTATCCTTTGGGGTTAAAGCGGCCGAAATCCCAGTAGTCATCGTAGGCTTCGTATAAGAAGTACAAGCGGTTCAGTCCTTTCACCCACCCAACGGTAACGCGTACGTCAAGATCTGTTGTATCGATCGGATAAGACATTCCGTCTTCGGTATCCTTAAGCAGGTCGGTTCCGTAAACATAAGTGTCCGGAACCATTACCCAATCCGAGGCATCACCATCGATCCTCGGCATCTGATCTTTAGGAAACTGAAAAACGTTGAAGATCTTTCCGTCGCGATTCGTCTGGTAATTCGGTGTAGATTGGGCTAACAGCGTAGCAAATGATGCGGGAATAAGGCTAAGTAAAATCCATCCTTTCATGGAGCAAACAGTTATATTCTTTGATGTAATGGTTAACAATGAGCGATGAACAATGAGCGATGAGCGATGAACAATGAGCAATGAGCGATGAACAATGAGCAATGAGCGATGAACAATGA
>CAZHNG010000150.1:0-15282 GCA_964533785.1 uncultured Saprospiraceae bacterium
TCTAGCGTCTAGCGTCTAGCGTCTAGCGTCTAGCGTCTAGCGTCAAAATACTAAAAAGTAGGGCAAAGCACCGTTTCATTCTCATAATTACCTAAATAGGCGATAGAAATTTCGAAAGCTCCCTGCCGGTAGCCCGTGGTATTGACACCACTCAGGTTAGCATCATAGCTGAAGCCAAAGAGGACATTGTCCAATTCAAAGCCGGCCATCAAAATTGCTGCATCCAAATTAAGACTGACATCCTCGTACTGAACCGGTCTCACCCATCCGCCAACGTGCAGTGCGGTACCGGCCGATCTGCTCAGTAAAAAACGGAAATTACTGCCGGCGTTGAGGGCCATATGTTCACCTTGTTTGTAAAAGAGGCCACGGGGATGTATTTGTACCGATCTGCCCAATGGAAATTGAAAAGCCAGATACGCCGTTGTCTTCGGCAGCAGGGTATTATCCCCTCTTTTTACTTCATCCCTTGGATCGAAGAAAAAGCTGACCTGCGGCTCATTAAAATGATGCAACGCAGCTCCTGCGTAAACGGAAGGCCCGCGCTTGGGTACGAAAGCATAATTGAGACCGACGGCGTAGTCCACGTAAGCAAAATTATTCTCTGGCAATGCCTCTCCGGTAGGAATAACGTAGCCGTTAGAGCCATCGAATTGATCCTGAAAGGTTAAATTTTCGTAGTTGACATTGCGCTGTGCCACTCCCGCTTGGAAACCAGCACTTAGAAATTGAGTATTGGACTTACCCAAAGCTTTGTGGTAGGCCAAAGAAATGTGCATCTGATTAGTGGAGAAATCAAAGCTTGGCACCCTATCATTATAAAAAATGATCCCGGCACCAAAAGCATCCTTGACAACTTTGGTACGTGAGGAAGGAGCAAATCGCAAATCAAAAGCGGCCGCAAAAGTTAAAAACGGATTATCCAGAAAATCACTCCCCTGGTTCCGGTAGATACCACCAATCCGGTAATTGCCGTTAAATGCCCCGGACAATGCCGGGTTCAGTGTAAGCGGAGCAGAAAAAAACTGTGTGAAGTGCTGGTCCTGAGCAATTAAAACCACAGACCAAAAAGACAATAAAACACAAAAAGCTGGCTTCATAAAATTAAATAGATAGGTTATTTTATATTGTTTTTCAAACGCCTCTTCAGAAGTTTAATTGTGCTGATCAACACCAAGAATTAAGCCCCCGAAATAAATCCTCCAGTGAAAAGCTGTACTTTCGATACCTGGGATCGAAGACTCAACCAACATTTTACAAAAAAACTAAAATTTTTTTCTGAAAAATATTATCTTTACTTTACAATAAAAGGAAAAACAAAGGAGTTTCCTTATTATATTTTACCTACAACGGAAAATCGCTTTATTATTTCAATTCCATTATAATCCTGAGCAAAACTAAGTAATCCCAAAAAGGTTACTATACCGACGTTGAAGTGGTTTGGGAACCCCAACCATCTTCAAGTATGGTATATACTAACCGAAGTGGTTTGGGAAGTCCCAAACCACTTCGCGTCAAGTATACTAACAAATTTACGTAAGCAGGGATTTCTGAAGTCAATCGACAAATTGTGTACCGCACGATTTTGAAGATGCTTCTTACCTATGAACGACACTTCCAGTTTTTCAAAACAAAATTTATTTCGTTACAAGATCTGAACTCTAACGACAGCTGGCAAATCCGCTTAGTAGATCAGTTGCAATGCTTACTATACAAGCTTGATACTGAGTGAAGAGGCAGATTATATCTGATAGTATAAACCGATTTAATTAAAAAACTAAAATCACAACTTATTATGAAAAAGCCTTTTAGCTTTTTGAGTAATTTGATCGTCCTTTTTAAAAAGGACTACGTTACCGTCAAATTTAGTCACCTTGCTAATGAGCCTATTCCTATTTGTGAACTCGAGAAAAAAATAAAAAGCGCGCTGAGTACAGAAAAAGCAGGAAAATACAATTGTTTTGAAATCGTTGGTTCGCAAGGTCACAAGGATGGATACCTATACCTTGAAGGCAGTAATGGCCGAAAGTTGTTAAGAGCTATAAGACCTGTTATAAAAAGTTTTCAAAACCTTCAAAATATTAAAGTCCAAATCCAAAACGGAAAAACAACCGAAACAGATGACTTAGATAGTGACAGATGAAGGATAGAGCCCTAAAAAGGGCCGAAGAAGGTTATACCTTGCGCCCGATAATGCTTATCGGTCAATGCCATTCGTTCGGTGAACATTGCATTGCAGGAGTTGAATTGGGGATGTTTTTTAGGAGACATCATTTATTTTTTTACGTCTTTACGAAAGCTCCGCAAAAACTCACCAAATGAATTGAATTCTTTTCGAAAACTTATTCCCGTACCGATCTGTAGCCTCCGCCCTCCTCCAATATCTGGTTCTAATCGCTGGTATAGTTTCAATTTCAGGCTTCGGTTACGGTTTAATACGTATTCAATGATCAAGTCATTACCGAAAAAAGTGCCATTGGCGCCTCGCGGTTGAGCGCTCAGGTTACCGCCAATATCAATATTACCCCCAACTACCACTGAAAGCCGGTCATTGAAAAAATCCTGACGCAAACGGATCTCCAGTTCTTCTCCCAGGTTGACATCCCTGCCGTCTACGGATGCTGTTCGGCTACGATCATACCGAATATCAAAGTCAATGCCCGATAGCGCTGAACCATCACCGATAAATTCACTAAATAATTCAGTGATTAATAAAGACAATTGATTGGAAACAAACTCACTGAGCGTATTATAAATGATCTCATTTCCCGCTCCCTTAAAATCATATTCGGTTGGTAAAAACTGTCCCAGTGCGATCAAGCCAAAAACCTGTTTGTACAATTCGTTTTGGTCTCTCTTTAACAAATCGATCTTATTGTTGGCGTAATTGTCAATTCTTCCGACTAGTTCCGGCAGATCGATATCAAAAGTAATTTGGGGTTGCATAAGCTCCCCCTGAAGGAACATTTTAAGGTCTACCTTGGTCGTTCTTTTCGCATCACTTTGTACTTCTTCCCTTTCATTGACCAGATACTCCTGAATAAATGGGGCAACGGAGGCATTGACATTGGAATAGGTGGCTTCGAGATCAATTCTGGCTCCGAAGGGATCGCCAGTCCAGCTTATCGTTCCTCCCCTGCGCACCTCAAACTTTTTATTCACCAGGTTGTAGAGCGTGAATAAATAATCGCCTTGCTCAATAACATAATTACCGAACATCTCAAAATCACCCGTGCGGGGAACGATAATTTGCAGATTTCCCCTACCACTACCCTGAATGATATCACCGGCCTGTTCGTCAAAGATCAATTCGACTGCTGCTTCTTCCAAAATATCCAAATCCATTTCCAGTTTAACTCCCTTAGGAATTTTGGGGAGTTCCGCCTGATTAGCATCCGGCTCTACGACAATTTTACTCTTATCGACAAATTTGATGAAATCGAGTTCGCCAGCCGTCTCGCCTCGGTCTAAGGGAATAATGATCTTAGTATTATCGCCGACGCTGGCATTAATATAAATGTTCGGGCGAGCAAAGGATCCGCTAAACTGGATCAATCCACTGCCAAATGCCTGGCCATAGAAGAGCTTATTATCCTCCTTTCCCGTATTTAAAGCTAACAATTTTGGGGTTTGCAATTCCGCATCAAAGCCAAAGTCCCGCAAATGATCATGCCGGATCCCCTTACTTAGTATAGCAGAATTGCCCAGTTCATCCTTAATAATGGTTTCGGTCAAATCAAATAAACGATTATCCACTACAGCCACCGCTTTATCAAAGAAATACCTCGTTTTTAGATAGTTAACGGTCACTTCTCCGTTTCGCAGGACTACTTCTCCCTCAATATTCGGTTTATTGACCAGGCCAGTCAACTTCAGGCTGGCCCCAAAGGAACCTTTGGTATCAGAGATCGTATTGCCAATGAAATATTCTGCTAATGCTATTGGAAAACCATAAATGTCCAGGTGATAATCAAAATAGCGGGGTTGTTCCTCGATAGAGGCTTGTTGATCTTCTTTTCCACTAATATTGAAAATGCCTTCCGCCCTTAACTGAGACGTATCCTTATCCAATCGAATGCTCGTAATTAAGGGACTTTTCAAATCATTAGCAAATGCATTGACGTTGAAAGCGCCCCAATCGTCATTGTTCATCAACAAAGTATCCGACTCCAAGGCCAAATTGATATTCTGCATTTTAAAAAGGTTACCAATTTTACCCTGAAAACGGTACCGCCCTCCAAAGGTAATGGGTTCAAAGTCGATCAAACTATTGATCAGGTCAAATTCCGCATTATTCACTAAAACATCCAATCCATTTTTTCCGGTACTTTTTAATTCAATGGTCTGTTCTTTATTAACGAGCTTAAAATTGTTGATTACCAGGCTGTCTTTACTGATACGGATGCTGTTCTCATTATTGATCAACCAAAGGTCTTTCAGCAAAGTGAGATTGGATTGGTCCAGGTGGATCTCATATTGGGTACTGTCATAGGGAACGATGCTCCCTTCCAGGTTTACCTGATCAAAGATAGAAGACGCGGTCGAATTGTAATTGAGGGCAAAAAGTCCGGTATCTTTGTAAAATAAACTGATCACCTTGATGGGCTCCAGCCGCTCTTTATCATTAAGGATCGTTTCTTCGATCGAAAAGTCCAGTTTTCCTTCATCTTTCTCGGCTTCTAAGAACATGGCAATACGTTCGAATCGAAGCTTGTCCAAAACCAGAGAAGGAACGATTAGTTCAGCTCTTAAAGAATCGTTTCTATTACTATAGAAGCCCGTGAACCGTACGTCTTCCAATTCCCCGAGCTTGGGGGCAATTAATACTTGCAATCCATTGGTGTTCTTCAGGTTGAAATCCCACTCAAAAAATTGTTCCGGCGGCAGTTCTTTCGCTTTGATGCCTAATCTACGGGCAGCATCGGGATGGTTGCGTTTCAAATACTGCAAAAACAAATCGGGTATCTGTTCGATATTAAAACTACCTTCGATATTACCGTCTAAAATGTCCGAGCGGATAATCAATTCCCGCCGGTTAGTAGTAGAGTCGATCGTGGAAAAGCCGTAGATCTCACTGATCGTCTTTTTATTATTTTCGACATCGATCATTTCCAGGTTGGTAATGATGGAATTTCCGGTGATATTGGAAAGACTGTCCTGCTCTAAGTTGATATCCACTTGGCCGGACAGGACATAATCCTTTTTGACAATATTTAATTCTTTTAATGCCAAGCGGTTGATACTTGCATCAAAAACGTAATTATTCGTTTTTTCTTTAAAATTGAGTTTCCCATTAAAGGTAAAATCGATATTATCATCTGAAATGACGAAGGAACCATCCAGCAGGTTTTTATTCAAAGTCCCGTTAAAAGCGGCATCCTGGTAGGTATAATCTAAAAACGAAAACTCCAGTACATCGGCTTTCAATTTAGCATCCACGGTTTCTCCGGTCAGTCCTCTTCCATCTTCGATGTAAGATTTGATGGTCATTTTACCAAAATCCCGGTTGTTCAACCATCCGCCCAGATCAAAATCAGTCAAGGTCAACCCTCCAGTATATATGGCTTTTTCTCTACCTTCCGTGAGGTTTAAGTTGAGGTCCATTTCCGCTTGACCTAGTTCCGAGTCTAAAAAACCGTAAGCGACAAAATTCGTAAAAAAGCCTACGAAACTACCGTTAAAACTCAGATTACCAAGCCTGTCAAAACTGGAAGGCAAATCCAGCCTGGGGATTAATTTTTCAAATGTTTTGACCGAGGTATTCAACCGGTCAATTTTAAATTCTATATATTCTTCATCCTTAACCGCCAGATTACGGGATCTGAAATTCCCCCTGAAAAGACTGCCATCCGTTAACCGTATATTTAAATCATTACCCCTCAAACCATTTATACGTCCTGAGAGCCTTCCGCCAAATTGCATAGACTCATATTGATTTTCGCGGAAAAAAGTATTCTGTTTAAGGCCGGAAGCAAAAAAGATGACATCTCTCAATGCAATCTTAGCGTTGTTAAGTTTTCCATCAATAAATACGCGATTATTGAAATCCGTAAAGTCCTGATATTCCCGAAAAGAAAAGGTAAGCGTATCGCCAATCTCGCTGTATTGTGTTTTAATCAGTACATCATTCAACTGCACACCGCGCGGAGTAACCACTGCGTCGGATGCGGTCAGGTTTTCCAATACAAACCCGCTTGATTCCTTGCAGGAAAAGTCTTTAACCTGTCCTTCAAAATTGAGATTTTCATCAAATACGAAATTCCGGAAATTGATATTGATATCGGAGACATCCAGGTGACGATAATCGATAACATCCGGGATGGGTATCCTTTCCGGTGCTTTGCGATAGTTGTCAAGTTGAAAGTCCCCGTCGATCAATTCAAAGTTATCAATCCTAACGGTAAGGAAAACGGTATCTTCCCGTAATTCTCTAACCAAAGGTCGGTAATCCACTTCCGTAGTATCGGGCTCCGTCAAAGGGAAAGCTTCAAAATCTTCAATCGTGACATCGGGCTGGTCCAATCTCAGGTAATCAAGATAAATGTATTTATCGGGCAGATTGAATTCAGAAAAACCAAGAATACCTTCATTAAGTTCGATAGACAATAAATTGCCCTTTACCGAATCCAGTTTATTGAATCGTATATCTTGCAAATGGACTTCCCGCAAATCCAGTTGAAAAGTATTTCCGTTTTCCCGGTCTTGCTTATCAGGAAAAAGCCGTTCCAGGTAGATCTGCAGGTTGTTTTGTTCTTCCCCGACTTGTCGTTTGAGGTTTATGGCTGCGTGCTGCAGATCAATTTTGTTGACCACCAGTCCATTCACGATCAAAGAATAAGGATTCAGGTTGATATCCGCTTGCAAATATTCGCTGTAGAGCAAGGTATCTTGTTGTAGGCCCTGAATATAGAGGCCTTCCAATGTGATCTCGGAAAAAAAAGGAAAGCGTACTTTTTTAATGGCTACTTCTGCTTGAAGCTTTTTTTCCAGGCTAGCTTCTACCCTGTTTTGAACCCACTGCTGAACAAAATCGAGTTGTAAAATAAAATACAATAAGAACAGCAGGATAATGGGCCAGAAAAGGAGATTTCTTAGCCACCGAAAAGTCTTTCTCCACGCCGATCTTTGCTTAGGATCGGCCGCCTCGGGAGTCTCTTCTTTTCGATTCCAAAATCTCTTCATTGCAGAATAATCTAACCTGGTATTTTATACCTATATGGCATTTTTCTGCCGGGACCGGGAGTTCCCCCGCAAGTATGCCGAACTAGGATCAGTGCCTCATTCAATTGATTTTTTTAAGTTAAACCGGTTATCGGGTACTAAAGTCCTTATTCTTATGTTGCGTTCCAAAGGGCCCATTTCCTTCAGCTGATTAACGTATTCAAAGTACAGTAAAGAAGCTTCTTCTTTCGTGTTTTGAATAACATCATAAAACACAGTATACCCTAAAGGTTCATTCGCAAAACAACCCAACCACAAAGCAGTCGTTCTAATGCCCGCATTTTTTAGCATCTCCATCCGCTCAACTGCTTCGTCCAGATTGGTATAAACACCATCTTCAATAATGTATTTTGTGGTATCGATATTGTAAAACCGGGCACAATTGTAAATGATAAATTCGTTATCGCTTCGCGTTGCGATAAGGATATCGTATCCACGTCTGCGCACCGCTTTAATATTCTGAGCGTTTCTCGCCAAATTTTCAACATCGAGATATGGAATGGCAGCGGTATCGAAAGGAAGAACAAATAAAGTATCTAATATCTCGGAATAAAAGGTTTCCGCATCCTTATTATAAAGGCTATCTAAAATTTCCTGAGGATACTTGTCTTCATTCACGTATTCAAATTCACTTTTGGTATATTCATAACCGTAAACCAAGATAATAGCTAACCAGCAAAAAAATGCTATGCCTTTCTGAACATAGTTTTTATTCGTAAAACGAAAAATGTTTTCAAATACTGGAGGTTTGTTATTACCTCCGAGTCGTAAAAAGCTCAGCCATTTCTGGTAATTAAGCTTTTTGATGCGGCTGCCGAACTCATTTAAATTTACTAATTGAACCGCCTTGCGTTTCTGATTAAAAGTATCTTTTCTTGCTGGTGTAACAATGAGCTGCGGCTTCAGTTCCCCGTCTACTTTTATTAATCCGAATCCATTTCTGATACATTGATCTTTTAGTTCCTTAAAAGCTTTATCCTCCGGGCTTTCAAAAACATTCTCCCCGATGGAGATCCACTGCTCGTTGGCAAAATAGTGTTTGAATTGTTCAACCGCATAAATGTAACGGTAACGATAGAAATTTCTAAAAATCAACATCAGTACCAGGAGCATGGCCAGTACTACTCCCACAATTACGGTGAAAACGTATCCTAATCCCAGCCTTTCCAGAAAAAAGAAGTTGTACCTGTACTGCCATAAAAACCAACCAGCTGCCAATACACTGGTAAAGGCAAAACTGTCCCAGGCTAACTTGCCGTACTCAATCTTATAGTTAACTTCATTTTTGGTATCATTTGAAGTAGCCTCGAAAGTTGAAATGAACCGGTTATCTTCTTCATCCGTAAAAGCCAAAAAACCATCGGCGATGATCCCACCCTGGCCGCGCAGATCGGTCTTTGCTTCCGTCTCCCCTTTTCGGGGCCGAAACTTGTAATACCCTTTTAAAAAACTCAGGGTGGTTTTTTTGATGTTATCCTCATTTAAATTCTCCAAGCTGATTCCAAATTAAATGGGTTTAACGATATGATAGGATGCCAGACTTTAGATACCAGCTGGGGGAAACCTCGGAGGTTTGGGTCGCCACCCGAGTTCGAATGCCAAAACAGGTCTAACCTGGCGTCTTATTTACTTTTTCCAATTCCAAATATAACTGAATTGTCTCTACTGCGGGCTTTACATCATGTACACGTAAAATTCTAGCTCCTTGTTGCAAGGCTACCATGTGTAATGCGGTCGTCCCGTTAAGGGCATTATCCGGCTTAATTTTCAATACTTTACAGATCATTGATTTCCGGGAAATGCCCGCTAATACCGGCACATCTAATATCTTGAATACATGCAAATTATTCAATAATTGGTAATTGTGCTCAACGGTCTTTCCAAAACCGAATCCAGGATCAACGACAATATCCAAAACGCCCAGCGACCTCAATTTCCCGATTTGAGCGATAAAAAAATCTAGGATTTCCTGAACTACATCCCCGTATTCAGGACGGACTTGCATATCCGCAGGTTGGTTTTGCATGTGCATCAATATGTAAGGTACCTTCAGCTCCGCTACTGTTTCGTACATTTTTTCGTCAATCCTGCCCGCGGAAATGTCGTTGACCATATTCGCTCCGGCAGAAACAGCTTCAGCAGCTACCCTGGCCCGGATCGTATCCACTGAAATGAGGGCTTGCGGATGCACCTTCCGGATTAGATCAATACTATTGATCACTCTCCTTAATTCTTCTTCTTCCCCTATGATCTCTGCTCCCGGCCTGGAAGACATCCCTCCGACATCTATAATAGCAGCTCCTTCTGTCAGCATTTTATCCACCTGCGCCAATAGGCGGTCTTTCGATTGATACCTACCGCCGTCATAAAATGAATCGGGGGTAACATTTAAAATACCCATGACGACCGGTTGTTCCAAAGAAAGCAACCTTCCTCCTAAATTTAATGTTGTAATTTGGTGTAACATAGTATAAATTTACCAGATTTATCCACAAATCTGTTTGGATTTTAATCAAGCTCTTACAATGAAATTCGGAAAACTTCCTAATGTCGAAAGCGTTGATTTCTCCCTTCCTGAAACACCGCAACAAACGTTGCGTACGCTGAAGCAATATCCAGGCGATCAGCCGCTTCGCATATACATTGGTGCCACCGGCTGGAATATGAAAGAATGGGTCGGTAATCTATATCCCAAAGGTACGAAAGCAAAAGAATTTCTATACCAATACGGCCGCCAGTTTAATACCATAGAATTAAATACGACTCATTACCGGATCCCCAGTGTTGAAACGGTAAAAAAATGGAAAGCCTCTGTTCCCGGCGATTTTAAATTTTGCCCTAAAATCCCCCAGTCTATCAGCCACAGCCGAAACCTGGACATCGGAAGTGGACAGATTGAATTGTTTTGTGATACCATCCGTCTTTTTGCAGACAACCTGGGTTGCTCTTTCATGCAGCTACCGCCCTATTTCGATACCAGTCGTTGGCCAATACTGGAGAAATTCCTGCGGCAGTTCCCCGAAAATATACCTTTAGCCATTGAACTGCGGCACGAAAGCTGGTTCGCTTCTCCCAAAGCGCTTGATCCTGTTTTAGCACAACTAAAGTCGAAAGGCCATAGCCTGGTCATTACCGATGTAGCCGGCCGTAGAGATGTTCTCCACCTGCAATTAAGCGCTGATCTCACCATGGTGCGTTTTGTGGGCAACGGCCTTCATCCAACAGATTTTCAAAGAGCTAAGGACTGGGTTGAAAGGTTATCAGCCTGGCAACAACTCGGATTACACACCGTTTATTTTTTTCCACACCAACCAGATAACATTTTAACTCCGGAAATATCAAGATTTTTATTAGAACAAATAGATGAAAAAATGCCCGATGCCATTGTAAGGGGACCTTCTCCCCAATTGAATTAAATGATGTTTTGTTGATCGCGATAAACTAAGCTATCATTAGCGTTTTTTTAAATCTCTATATTTTAAATTTTTTCTTTTAATTGGATTTTTGACGCTAGACGCTAGACGCTAGATTTTAGACCACAAAACGCTGATATTCAATGGATATCAATTTTTCAGAATAAATAAAATTTCCGTTGATTGTCAATTAGTTAGAATTTTTAGTCTAACTTCTAGAGTCTAGCGTCAAAAGTCTAGCTTTTAAATGTTTTAGAAATAAATCAATACTGACTAGGCAGTCATTTGCTTCTCTGGCTATTCAGCTTTGTAAAACGGATGAAAAATTTGTAATTATTTTTGGTTTTTTGTTGACCGGTAAAGAAAATAACCAATTGTCCCAGAAACGGCAACCAGCATAACCGGCAAAAAATAGCCCCCTAACCCCTCTTGTTGCGCTAGCGCTACCTGAATGGTCCCATAGATAATATAAGCAAAAACACAAACAATGATCGTATTCAGCATCCGAATCATTCTAGTTGCATTTTTGTACTGTCTTTCCGCATTTTCCCGGGTAATTTCTACCGGATAATTAAAAGTATGTGGAAACCTATTTAAAACAGCCATCCCCACGTACATTATCGTACCTATTATGGATAATGGCCAAATCACTCCTTTACCGGAAAACGCATCCGGCTCTCCCTTTGCATTAAAATGAGAAGGTAGAGTTGCCGGTAAATCCCCATAGTAGTAAATAGGTAATCCTATTAAAAGCAACAGACCAATTATACCAATAGATTCCAGCAGAAAATCGATCGGCTCTAAATCAATTTTCAGCTTTGGCCTGTTTTCCTTCCTTTGTTCCATGGTATTCGATATTAAAAGGAATAGGATTCAATACACCCACTCATCCAAATATTTCACAAAAATTTTACTTAAATTCTCTGCATCGGAAAAAGCACGGTGGTGGATGCCGCTAAACTCAAAGCCTTCCGCTTCGATCGCATGTTTGAGCCCTCGGGGTTTCCGCAGCCTTTTCAATTCCTGGTACTGCCGTTTAACGTTGATGTGAAAATCCAGCCATTCCGTTTCCATTCGGTGCAACTCACAATCCTGTTTGAGCAGCCTTTTATCGAAACGGCCCCAGGAACAAAGCAGGTATTCACTATCAAAGATCTCGATCCAATCCTGAAAATCTTCCGCAACCCGCAGGAAAGTATCGGCTCGGTTGATATCGATCTGATCGATAGTCGTCAATTCCTGACAATAAGCCGACAATACCGGATTTAAAACCGGTCTTACAAAACGGTTAAACTCGTCAATAACCTCCCCGTACCTGTTCATCTTAATGGCCCCGATCTCTATGACCTCCTGAACTTTATCTATCGGCTTGCCCTGCCAGCAAGTCGCTTCTAAATCAAATAATATAAAATGCATCCAATACCTTTAAAATCTGTTAAAATTAAGAACTGCCCGTTCAAAACTACTACTTTTGAATTTGTTTTTTATCCACAATTTTTAGAGTATGAACAGAACCTTGCGCAACCTATTAATCGGGATAGTGATTGCTGGTTTATTCCTCGCCTGGAACCTTTACCATAACTACATCGATGCGCCGGCAGTTCCCGACGACATCGAAAACCCTTACTTATACATTCCTACCGGCAGTACTTTTGAACAGGTCATCGATAGTCTGAACAAAAATAACTTCATTCAGAATGAAAAGCGGTTTCGGCAATTGGCCTCCTACATGAAGTACGAACGGCCCGAAATGCGTTCCGGCCGGTACAAAGTAAAACCAGGCTGGACGGCTATACAGCTCATTCGCCACCTGCGGGGAGGTGAACAGGCGCCCGTAAAAGTGATCCTGAATAATGAACGCTTAATTGAAGAAGTAGCCGAAAAAGTAGCCCGTTTCATTGAACCCTCCAGCAAAGAATTACTCAATCTGTTACAAGATGAACAATATTTGACCCAAATCGGGTACAAACCGGAAACGATCATGAGTTTATTTATCCCCAATACTTACGAACTTTTTTGGGATGTTTCTCCTGAAGATTTCATGGATCGTATGATCAGGGAACACAAACGCTTTTGGTCGAAAAATGACAGATTAGAGCAAGCTAAACAAAAATACATGGACACCAACGAGGTATATACCCTGGCTTCCATCGTCGAAAGAGAAACCCTTCACGAAGAAGAACGAAAACGAATGGCCGGAGTATATCTTAATCGCCTGCAAAAAGGGATCAAGCTACAAGCTGACCCGACGGTGGTCTTTGCTACCAGAGATTTCGATACACCACGGGTGCTCAACCGGCATATCAATTTCGATTCACCTTATAATACCTATATGTACAAAGGTTTACCTCCAGGCCCGATCAGCATGGCTTCCATCAGCAGTATCGATGCCGTTCTGAACGCTGAAAAACATGACTATATCTTCTTCTGCGCTAAAGGAGATGGTTCCGGCTATCACAATTTCGCTAAAACACTGGCCGGCCATAGCCGAAACCGGAAAATTTACGTGAGCAATTTGCGGAAAAGGGGATTAAGGTAAAGGGGTTGGCTAGTTCTGCGGGTTGGACATTCCATCGCGCCATTATCAGCTATTGCCCATTGTTCATTGCTCATTGCTCATTGTTCATTGTTCATTGCTCATTGTTCATTGCTCATTGCTCATTGCTCATTGTCCTTGCTCATTGTCCTTGCTCATTGTCCACTATTTCTCCGGTCGAATACTCCCCCTTAAACCGATAAGATCCTTTATTAGGAGTCTGGAATTCATATTCAAATCCTGAAGCATTTTCTTCGATCACTTTAACAAAGTGCAAATTGCCATACTTTTCGAGAAATTTCTCCAGGGCAAAATAGACTGGTTTCGGTTGGTGATTACCATTTTCGTACAATCCCATAGAATTATATTGATCTACTTTGGGTTGATCTTCCAGTTCGTAAATAAAAGTGCGGTGGATGCCAAAACGTTGCGCGATCAGTAAGGCTTGAAGGAGGTAATTTATCTGAAGCCGCTCTCCTACCCCACGTTGTTCACTACTGTTCCAGCCGAATTCGGTAAGGTTGATTTTAGCGTGCGGCATGTGCTGCCGGCGCCAATTTTCCAGGTTTTTTATTCTGTTAAAAAAAGAAAGGTCGCCACCTGCTATTGGTGAAGCGTTAGGGCGGCCATTTTTGTCCCTGGCGTAGGCATGAAGAGATATATAATGATAGTAAGGCCTCAATTCTTTCGGAACCATTGCCTCAATACCGTCCAGCAAATTATTCCGGGTTTGTTTGGCCTGAAAAGCGGCCGTAGACAGTTTAATTCCCCATTCATTGGGATCTCCAGATGCAAAAAAGGCCTTGAACGCTTCAATGACTCCTTCCTGAATAGCAAAGTAAGCTTCCTGACCCGGACATTGTAATCCCCAAGGTTCATTACCAACCTCCAGAACATCGATAATACAATTTCCTTGCGGACACATGGTTTCCAAAAATCTAGTAGTGTATTGATAAGTCCTTTCTTTAATATCTTCGATATCGCTACCCCACTCTTTTTCGGCGAACCATTTATCCGGCCAATGCCGGTTTTTACCTTTAACATTAATGGCTTCCCAAGCAACGGTTACCGATTGGAATGACTTTTCCAGATTACACAACCGGTATTTATTATCGGCAAAAGGGCTTTCATTTTCGTTCCAGCAAGTATAATTATCACAAGGGAACGGACAAGCCGGCGGAAGATAAGCAGCAGGAACCATATTGCCCGGAAAATCTTTTTCCTGCAAATAGAAATAACGAAAATGGGGAATGATGCCGGGTAATTTCCCAGCTTTAATGAAACCATCTACATTCGGGCCGGCACAAACCCCGACCATCTCTGCAATAGGTGGAGAAATGTTGGTGGAAAGCATACCAGCGTCCTGTCCGGAAAAATTTTGGCAGTTCAGCAACAAAAAAAGCAGGCCCAAATAACGAAGACCAACAAGAGATACCATCTTAGTACAAAGCTTCAGCCAGAGAAATTTAAAGACATTCATTACCTTTGATTTAGATAACAAAGATAACTATGATCAGTATTATTATGGGTTCTGATTCCGATTTGCCGGTCATGCGGCAAGCAGCAGATATTCTGAAAACGTTTGAAATACCCTTCGAATTAACGATCGTATCAGCCCACCGTACGCCTAAGCGTTTATACGAATACGCTCAACAAGTTCATACGAGAGGGATAAAGGTTATTATTGCCGGGGCAGGAGGTGCTGCACACTTGCCGGGCATGGTGGCTTCCCTTTCTCCCTTGCCGGTGATCGGTGTGCCCATCAAATCCTCCAATTCCATTGACGGCTGGGATTCCATGCTTTCTATTTTACAGATGCCCAATGGTGTGCCGGTAGCCACGGTAGCGCTTAATGCGGCTAAAAACGCCGGTATCCTCGCCACTCAGATCCTTGGTTGCAATGATGCAGGAATCTTACAAAAAGTAATGGATTATAAAGCTGAATTAGCTGAAGGGGTAGCTAAAAAATACACCAAACTGGAAAGAGAGGGATATGAGGAATATAAGAGGTAAAATTTGGCCTTTTTTAAAAGCTTTTCTACTGGTGCTGAATATGCAATTTGGACTTTTGACGCTAGACGCTAGACGCTAGATTTTAGACAACAAAACGCT
>CAZHNG010000151.1:0-15207 GCA_964533785.1 uncultured Saprospiraceae bacterium
TGTAAACGTCAGGAGAGTGTGTAATAAGCATAACTTATAATTGTCCATCCACTTAACGCTAAGTAAAAAGAACTTCGTGTTCTTTGCGTTCTTAGTTGTGGTTTAACCTAATAGTGCTTCAGGAACTAAATAATAACCACCATATTGCGGTTTATTTTAGTATTCAATTGGTCCAATCCGTATTCTTCCCAGATAATCAGCTCATATCCTGTGATATCATTTCGGTTATCGGGATATCAAAATCCATGGTATTGAGGTCAAGGATGAATTGTTTCACCAACCTGCCCCACTCCAGGCTTCTCGCTTTTTTTCGGATGCGTTCCCCGCGGCTTTCGCGTTTTTCCTTATTGTTCAGCAACCGGTCGATACCGTCCGCAAAGCCGTCAATATCTCCTGCCGGTACGATGATGGCCTGCTCCGGAATATAAAAACTGGTAAATGGGATTTTATCAGAAGAAATGATGGCCTTACCATCGAAAGCGGCTTGCGCAACCGACATACCGAACCCTTCCATTTCGGATGCCGAGATATAAATATCGCAAAAATCAAAAAGCAAGGGTAGATATTCCTGAGGAATAAACCCTAATAAAAAGACCCGGTCTTTCAATTTGGGCCATTTCTTTTTGATGTCTTCCAGCGATTCGAAGATACCATTTTCAGGGCCACCGCCTATAAATAAAAGCCCGTCGTCATTTTTTTCAACAACTTTGGCGAAGGACTCGATGAGCACATCCTTCCTTTTCGTGATGTCCATCCGGCTCGTTTCGAAAAGGATGGTGTGTGACTCTATCTCTGTGGCTGGTAAGCCCGTTTTTTCTTCCAGGTATTTAACCAGTTTATTGATCTCTCCGTTCGAATAATCATGGAAAATATTGATGTCTACGCCGGGTGGAAAAAACAAAACATCTTCAATAGATACCCCGTAATTAGCAACCAGACTATTGGCAATTTCAAAAGAGGTAGCACCAAAGGCAGGGGTATAATCGCAGATCACGCGTTCATGGCTTCTTCTTTCTCTGAATTTCAAGTTGCGTTTAACTTCGGGGGATTTATTTCGGAAATTCCATTCTTTCAGAACACCTAATGAATGGGGGGTCCAAACGTGTTTATTGACTCTTTTAAGCACGTTATTCAACAGGTCAGAAAAAGACTCCAGATCCTGGTAAGAACGATACCGGTTGAAGTACGGTTCATCAAAGATGGTGTCCATGATGGGTTGGTCTAAAATGGCCTTCCCCAATACTTTGGCCAGCATAATCGGTCTTAGTTGGATGGTAGAAGCGGCTATGGTAGAGCGAAGATTCATCCAATCGATGTGCCGGCCCACCTGTTCTTTAAACTGCTGAGCGTAGGAAGATTTTTCCACCCAATTCTGATAAGCTTTTTCCACTTTTTCTTCATCGTGCACGTATTTGTGTCCTTCAATGCCTTCCAGTAGTAGTTTGCCCAATGAATAATCCGGCGCTTTGGAAACAGAGCTGAAATGGCGCTCGGTATAGAAAGTATCAAAATCTTCTTTTGCAATCACTCCTTCCGTCAACAATTTGATCATTCGCGAACACAGGTCGTTCTGCCATTTGACAACGAGAGAAACAACCACAATACCGGCATCCCAGTAATGGGAGTTCATCATATCATAGTATTCCCACGGAAATAGATTGACTTGACCGGCCTCCTTTTGTATTTGGTTGTAGATCCATTCCAATTCCTCTAACAAGGCAATGGATATATCTTCTTTTCGGATAAATTCATCCCCGCCTCCCGGTACGTAAACATATCTTACATTAGATGTCAGGAACTCCTGGCCTTCCCGGATCTTATCCGATTCGTAAAACGGGAATCCCCCCCGGGCATAGATGGTTACTTTGTACCCCAACCGGTCGAGGGCACGGGCGTATGAATTGACGTAGACATTCTGCCCGCCAGTATCGGGGGCACCGCCGAAAGGAATATTGACGCCCCCGTAGCCATGGTTGGTAATTAAGGCGATGTGCGGCCGTTTGAGTTGTATAAAATTTTCCTGATTGTTGGTCGATTCCATGTTTGGTGTGTTTTTTAAATTAGATAGCCATGTAATACTTTGTTAATCAAGTATTTAATTCCCTCCTATGGGCATTGTTTTAATCGAACTTTAATGTTTAATAATTCAGGATCTTCTTTTTTGGTAGTAAATATTATCCTGAATATCCGAAAAAAAGGGGGGACTTCAAAGTGGGAGGTAAGGGAGTTTGATTTTTGGGACTTCGTCTCTCAATTTTTTGGAACCACAAGTGCATGGAGTATTTTTGGCTCATCAGGAACTTCCTTGTGCAATTTATGTTGTTGATTGATTTTGTTTGCGATCTTCTTAATAGTGATACTTATCCTTCCATTGGTCACGCAGGCGTTGGCGGATCCTATTCTCCGGAGAATTATCCTGGGGTTCGAATAATTTTGTTCCGGATATTTCTGCGGGTAAGAATTCCTGATCGACAAAATTCCCCTCATAATCATGTGCGTAGCGATAGCCTTTACCGTAATCGAGTTGTTTCATTAATTTGGTGGGTGCATTTCTGATGGCAAGCGGAACGGGGAGGTTTCCGGTTTCTTTCACCAGCCGTTGTGCCGTATTGATGGCCTGGTAGGCGGAATTGCTTTTGGGGGAAGTCGCTAAATATACGGCAGCCTGGGACAGAATGATACGTGCTTCCGGCAAGCCAACCGCCTGGATTGCCTGAAAGGTAGTAGTAGCCATCAACAGTGCGTTAGGGTTGGCCAAGCCGATGTCTTCGGAAGCAGAAATGATCATTCGCCGACCGATGAATTTAATGTCCTCACCTCCCTCGATCATTCGTGCCAGCCAATAAACCGCCCCGTTGGGATCGCTGCCCCGGATGGATTTAATGAAGGCAGAAATGATATCGTAATGCTGTTCACCGCTTTTATCGTAGCGGGCGATATTTTGTTGTACGCGTGCTAAAACCAAATCGTCGTCGATGATCAACTTTCCAGATCCATTTTCCGTGTAATTGGTAATAATCTCAAGGATATTGTACAATTTTCGGGCATCTCCGCCGGATAAGCGTAGCATTGCCTCGTAAGATTCAATTCGAATGTTTTTGTCTTTGAGGAGTTCGTCTATTTCAAGGGCCTTATCGACCAGGTTGATCAATTCCGTTTTATTCAGTGGTTCCAGCACATAAACCTGGCAACGGGAAAGTAAGGCTGAGATCACTTCAAAGGAAGGGTTTTCGGTAGTTGCTCCGATCAAAGTCACCACCCCCTCCTCTACTGCTCCGAGAAGAGAATCTTGCTGCGATTTACTGAACCGGTGGATCTCATCGATAAATAAAATGGGGCTGGGCTGGTCAAAAAACTGTTGCCTTTTGGCTTTATTAATGGCTTCTCTGACATCTTTTACACCGGAATTGATAGCACTTAAAGTATAAAAAGGGATATTTAACTGATTGGCGATTATTTTGGCCAACGTGGTTTTACCCACACCGGGCGGTCCCCATAATATAAAAGAGGGTACCTTACCTGCTTCAATTGCTTTGTGTAATACGCTGTCTTTTCCCACAAGGTGTTGCTGACCGACGTATTCTTCTAATGAATTAGGACGCATCCTTTCTGCTAATGGCCTCATGCATTGATATTTGTTGATGAATGGTTTGGGTTAAAGGCCCTCCCTTTACCCCCACTTCTTCTAAAATTCAGGACGAAATTCGGCACAACCTAATGGAAATCCAAATATGTTTGAGTGCTTGGTAGATTAATGAGATGTTTCAAAGGTGAAAAAATAGTTATTGGTATTAAAGAAGCAAGGAAATTGATGATGGCGTAGTTCTCTCCTCGCCCTTTAAATTCAAAATGCCACATTGTTAGAGAAATTATTTCATGATTAAATTTCATTTCTACGGTTAGAGCCTTGCATTTTAGTAGCCACGAATGCACGAATTAGAAAACTATTGTATGAATGGGACATATTTATCACAGATATCGGCTCCACCGAATAACAAATTCCACGAATTGAGCGCCTTAAAATATGATATTTTTAATTGTGAGGTACGTACAATAAATAATTTATAAATGCTCGCAAGAAACGCTGTTTCTAAGCGGCGAAACTCGCGAGTCTCTGACTCAATAAGTTCTAAAAATCAAAGACTTAGGAATTAATGCATCACAAGTCATGGACTTGACGAGTAACGGATGTTAAAGTTAATGCGCTTTCCTATAAATCAATTGCACATTATAATTAATTAGCGATCAATCCTAAAAGAAAATATCCGGCAATATAATTCCTCAATAGTATTAGGCACCGGGCTTTTGGTTTGCCGGCGGAGCGCCCCGTTTGGCTTTATTACATTGTGGGTGGGATTTAAGTATTATTTATAATAACGGCCCACCCTCCATCCAGCCATGCCAGTAAGCCCAAAGGAGCCCCCCTTAGAACCCCTATCCTTCTTTTATCGCGCAATAAGATTATTTCATTTCAAAAATAGCAAAACTCAAATTAAAAAACAAATAATTTATTATTTTTTATAAAAAAACATACTCTTGCCACCTCTACTCCATAGGGGGCAATCCAATTCCCTCGCATCCCTTATGTAACCATCCGACAAAACCAAAGTATTCATATTATTTAAAAAATCTAAAACTATATGAAAAACCTTTCAGTTCTCTTCATGCTGTTTATGATCGCAACCACCGTTCAATGCCAAAATTGGTGGAAAAACGGAATTCGCGGAGAAGGCCCCGTTGTTAACCAAGAATTTGACCTGGAAAAATTCGATGGGGTCAGCCTGCATTTTAGCGGAGACCTTTACCTTAAGCAAGGAAACACCCAAAATGTAAGAATAGAAGGCCAACAAAACATCATTGATAATATTACTACCGAAGTACGTGACGGCATTTGGAAGATCAGGTTCGATCGCCCTGTTCGTAAACACGAAAGAGTAAAAGTTTATGTGACCATCCCTCACCTTACCCTGGCAAAAATTTCTGGCTCAGGCGATATTTATGGTGAAGGCAGGTTTACAAGCCTGGAGGCTTTACAACTTGGGATCAGCGGTTCGGGCAATATCAATATGGATATGGATGCAACTGAAATTAGCGCCAAGATCAGCGGTTCCGGAGATATGGATCTGAGCGGCCAGACCAATGGCCTGGAAATCAAGATTTCCGGATCAGGAGACATCAATGCCTATGACCTTAAAACTCAAAAATGCCGCATTCAGATTTCGGGATCGGGTGACTGTAAATTAAACGTCGTCGATGACCTGGAAGCACGCATTAGTGGTTCTGGCGATGTAGAATACAAAGGCAGACCGCGCATTTCCACTAAAATTTCAGGATCAGGAGATTTGATCGCACGGTCTTAGATTGGATTGTGTTGCATGTTATTCCTCCTTCACCAAAATATAAGGGGTGACTCATGTTATTTCACCAACTCTATTATCTTTAGTGCAAAAAAATGAGACTTTACGTTCTTGCAACATTGGGTATTGTTTTATTCAGTTGTACTTCCGAAAGTTCAAAATCTAATGCGCCGCAGCAAAATCTGTTAGCGGTCATGCCCGGCACCTGGGAATCTGTTTCTATAAATGTTAGGGTCAACTCTGCCAATAATCAACCCGATTCTTCCTACGTTTTCGATGTACCGGAAAAAGACTGGAGGCGAATACTGGGGGTGCAGCCGATCAAAACTTATTACGAGCCGGGTGCAGGCAGTACTTACTATTCAGAGTATATTGATCTTGATGGAAAGATCACCCAGGTTACCAGGGGCAAATGGTTTGTCCAGGGCGATTCCTTATTGCTCGTTACGCCAGAAGCCTCCTACCAATACGAAGTTCTGATCGAAGGGGGTAAAGGTACCTTCCATTCTTTTATTGACTGGGACGGCGATGGGGAAGAAGATGATGAATACACAGGAGTGCAACGGAAAATCAGCAAATACGTGAAATAGAAAGGTGTTGATATTAGGCATTACTAAACCTGACGGCATACATGGAAGCTGCATTTTTGATTTTTGCAACCATCGGTTCTTTACTGACGATCTACTTTGGATTTTTCCGGTACAAGCATTTTATGTGGGCTAAACGCAAAGTGCAATACGACCTGTTCACTAAGTTGAATCAAAGATCCGATCAAGCATTCATCAGAATAAGTTCTTTTCGAACGATCCGCCACAAAAATGAAAAGATCGCCAGTAAGAGGAGGGCCATCCTTCAGTACTATTTACAAATTATAAAGGAAAAACTATTCTACATGGAGCAGCACCTGGTTTCGAAAGAAATGGCTTTTTACTGGCTGGACGTTTGCATCAATCAATTACAAAGTATACTGAAATACGCTCCAGATGCCGAAGATGACATCAAAGAACTGATCAGCGAACATACGCTCTTATACCGCAATATGATCCAATTATTATTAACCCATGCGATCAATGTTGAAAAAACTGATCAGTTGGATTTGCAGCAGATCTATAACCAAATAATGGCCTTGGATGAACAATAAGATCCTTTTTCTAAACTCTCACCGTGCGAAGAGTGGGATAATTAACGGCGTCAAACTTTCAAAAGCCTATGTTTTGGCTGCCAAGTTTTTTGATTGTGGTATTATTGATCGAACGCGTAGTCTTGATATGGAATTCGATTATCAGTTGATCGATGAGATTCCGGCTATTGATCCGGCTTTTTCAAAACCTTTCGCCCAAATTTGCGACGAAAGAGCTATTGAGATCCTCCGTGAAGCTGATAGTAAAGGCAAAAAAATCCAGGTGCTTTGGTCGGGTGGAATAGATTCGACGGTGGCCCTTATCGCATTGACCCAAAACCAAAAAAAAGCGAACCTCTACCCTACTCTTGAGGTATTGCTTACCATGCATTCCATTAATGAATACCCCCTATTTTTCAATAAGTTTATTTTATCTCAAATACCCTTTAAACCCGTTGCCGCGCCTATTACCGATTTTGTCGACGAAGGTGCGTTGATCGTCACCGGTGAACACGGAGATCAACTCTTTGGAAGCGATAAACTATTGCCTTTGATCGAAAATGGACTGGCTTTCCAGGCCTACGAAAAAGTCCTGCCCATTTACCTCATGAATAAATTTAAAAATCAGCGAAAGAGTAAAATTCTCATCGACTACTTGCAACCTTTAATCCAGGCCTGCCCAAAACCCGTTCACTCCATGCACGATCTATTTTGGTGGTTAAACTTCACTATAAAATGGCAACAAGTAGCTTTACGATTAGCCGTCTTCAGCGGAAAAAAGGACACGAAAGCTTTTGCTGAACAATTCCGACATTTTTATGCCTCTACGGATTTTCAAAAATGGTCGCTTGCCGGGCGGGAAGCCAAGATGATCAAGGATTTGGCTTCTTATAAACTCCCGGCCAAAAAGTACATTCTAAACTATACCAATGACTTAAATTATTTCAGTAAAAAATCCAAAGAACCTTCGCTGAAAAACGTCATCATCAACCGGAAAAAACAAGGCAGCGAGCGCTATCGGGTTAGTATGACAACTGATTTTCAGCCACATATCGAATTATTCCATACTTCTTTTAAGAATAAAAACATAACATCATGACCGCCTATTCAGAGTTTGAATTCACCAATGGATTGTTATTTGATTATACGGACAACCAATGTCCGACAAAACTATATGCCTGGACAGACCGCTTCGATGCGCCGGAGATCCCTAACGAATCAACCTTCTTCGGTTTTATTTTCGAAGGAGAAGCAAAGTTAAAAACAGTTGATAATCAATACAATTTGATTCCTCAACAGTATTTTAGCACTAATAGCACGTTTTCGATTAATGGGGGTCGCGGCATTCTTATTGAACGCATTGGTTACAAGGGTATGAATATGATCGGCGGACCCGTAGAATCCTGGGGGCGCCTGAAATACATCGATGGCTGTACCGATTCCCTTTTAATCCCGCCAGTAAAACTAGGAGATCCTTGTTTCAATGCTTTGTTTTTTCCGCCTAATACGGATCAAACCGCACATACCCATCCCTCCATGCGGGTAGGTATGGTCATCCGTGGCGCAGGTACTTGCGTAACGCCTGAAAAGGAGTATGACCTGGTTCCCGGTAAGATATTCATCATCCACGAAGAAGGAATGCACAAATTTAAAACCAACGGGCATTCCCAACTGGTTGTCGTTGCTTATCACCCTGATTCAGATTTCGGTCCGGTCGACGAAGACCATCCAATGATCAACCGGACCCTTGTGGACGGGATCTCGGCGGCTAAAATTGATGAAATTCGAACGCGATAAACGGATGACTAAATTGTTAGCCAAAAACTTTTATTGTAATTAGTGCCGTTAAATCAACCCCACCAAATAGGGTCTGTCCGATTAAAAATTGCTGGTAAAACGTTCATTTTCCCGGAAAAAAAGGTTCTCTACTTTCGTACCAATGGCTGCCACTTCCCATAGGTAGCCGATCGCCACCACCATTCTAGGGGGCCGTACTTGAATTGCTTTAACCACCAGGAACTGAAAATGATCTGTACAACCAAAACAACAATAGCAATTAGTATCGTGTAAATATTTCGAAGTTCGCCCAAGTAACCTATTCCCCAGCCAAAGAAAATGAAAGTCCCGATGACCGATTGAGCGAAATAATTGGTCAAAGCGGTTCTACCGTACGCGGTCAGCCGGTTAAAAAACCGTTGTGGACCAGGTTTAAGATAAAGCAATAAAAACCCACAAAGGATCATTCCTGTTAAACAAATATTGACCAAATCACCACCTGTCAATCCAAACATGGCCCACCAATTATTGAAGCCGTTGCTCAAATCTCCTGCCATTGAAAACATCAGCCCCGTAAAAATGCCCGAAACAAAAAATCCTCCCAAAAATATTAATAAGGCATTGCGAATTTTAACCTTATTTTCTTCCAAATTATGGAATAAACGCACCTTTCCCATCCACAACCCCACCAAAAAGAAGCCTAAAGTCAAATAGCCGCGATTGAAAACGCCAAACTGAAATTCCATCTTGGTCTGATGCCCATAAAAGCCGTTCCATTGAAAAACTTCCCAGATCGAGCCATGCTTAAGCGTATGGTAATATGCTAAAGTGGTCTCGGATTCATTATCCATTACCGACTCCACCAGGAATAAAGGGCTATCGCCATTAATCGCAAAGACGATATACCGGCCCAACCCCAAAAACAAAACCGTAGCAAAAACAAGCAATCCTTTTTCCGGAATGTGATAAAAGAAAACTAGAATAAATCCCAGCAGGGCGTATATGGTTAAAATGTCTCCACGATAAAACAGGCTATGCAAATAACCAATTACCAGTAGTAGCAGGATCCTCCAAAGGAATCGCCCCCTGAAATCCACACCTTTTTGTGCGGCACGGTCCATCTGTATATAAAAACTGAGACCAAAAAGCATTGAGAATAATGCAAAAAACTTGCCTTGTAATAAAAGACCTAAAAAACCACTAACAATCTGGTCTGGTATACCTTGATACATTGCCTTTGTCAATGCTTCTGGTTGGGGCCCCGCAAAAAACTGCTCCACCATGTGAACGATAACAATTCCTGCAAGGGCAAAACCTCTGAAAGCATCTATCACATCAATCCGGTTTTGGGTAGGTGCTAGTTGAGTAGCCATATCGATGGTCTTTAGTCAAAATCGAAGAACGAAAGTTTATGAGTATGATTATTCATTTTATTGACAGAACGAGTTAGAACATAGACAAAGGCCGCAATTCAAAAGAGCCCCCTTAAAGGCTGGCTCAAATTCAGGGTTTAGTAGACGAGCGAATTTAAATTTTGCTTGCTTACTTGACTCATTAAACCAATGAAAATCCAACAATGAACTATACCATTATGATACTTTCCTGTTCCCTACGTCTAAAAGTTTGATTGTCTACTTTTAAAGTTTAGTTATCAATCTTTTATCATTTTATTGTTTACTTTTAAATCACTGAAAAAGTGCTGGCAAATTGCTTCCATATGGGAATGGTCAGTACCACAACACCCTCCCAAAACTTTTAGATTGGGGAGCATGTCCTTCAACTCGCCGTAGTTTAGCGCTAGGCAATCTACATCTCCAATATCCAAAGTTTCGGATTGATCCAATTCTTGATGACTTTTTTTGGAAGCATTGGCCCGAATTCCACCAATACGATTTATCCATCCTTGATCTTGATTTAACACGTGGGTAAATTGTGATGGATGCGCACAATTGATCATATAATGGGTAACGTATCCACCTGAAATGCGATCGGTTGTAGTAATTGCCTCGGCTAACCTTTCCCCGCTGGGTAATCGGCCATTCGTTTCGACGGTATAAGAAAGCACGACAGGGATAGTTGCCTCTTTCGCAGCTTTTACAATACCTATTCCCTCCTCTATGTAATTGATTGTTAAGGCCGTTACTAAGTCTGCGCCAGCTTGGCCAAATACTCTGATTTGCGGTCGGTGATAGTCCTTAGCTTCGATTGCTGTCATAGACTGATTGATGTTGTAACCATCTCCTCGGGGGCCAATACACCCGCTGATGATCACCTGGGCAGACCAATTAATTAATGCCCTTAATGCATGCATCATTTCAACTGCTTTTCGGTTGATCTGGTCTATTTCCTGAGGGCTATACCCTAACTTATACCCCCAATCATAGCTCGCCCGCCAGGTTGGGGTTTCCTGAATGAAATTCAATCCATATTGCTTTGCTATTTTTAAGTAGGGATGATAGTAATCTGATAATGCGCTCCTCCCCTTTCCGTGCGTTAATAAACCAAAGGCTGCAAAGTGAGGAAGGTTGATTTTTTGATTAAAGATCAAACTTGTTTCTAACCCTCCATCGGTTAAATAGTAACCTTTAGAAAAAGGTGTACCATTTAATTGAATACTATTTTGTTGCTTCATACTATTATCCATTTGAATTAGTTTGAGAAATATCCTTGAAGAGAAGCATACTTCTAATCTTGTCAGAAGCGCCATTGTAAAAGCCGGTCTCATGTTCGTAATTGGCCGGATTATAAAAAGTACCAAAAAGGATGTCATAAATGGGTAAATCGGAATAATTATGGCGATGAACGCCCTGAGCATGGTGAATGGTATGACTTTCCGGGCGTTGGATCAGATAACCCAACCATTGTGGTGTTTTGATGTTGGCAAAATAAATATCAGTTTGTGAAGAAGTATTTTCCATAAAGCAATTGAGGTTGTTCCTGAAGCAACATGCGTTGAAAAGGCCTATCTCATGGTTGCTTTTCCTGTTTTCCTTTTGCCGCCAATAACAGTACAAAATTAGGAGAAATAAAAATCCCCCAAAAGTGATTTCGGGAAAGATCGACTAACTGGAAAGATTCTGAGAGCAATACCTACTGAACGATCTATGTAGTTCAATTTTTCACCCACTTCAATACTGACTTTAAATTACCTTGCTGAATTTGAATAAAGTAAAGCCCGACCGGTAGCTTGGAAACATCAATAATCCTATTCCTGTAATTTGACAATGTTAATAATGTCTGTCCGCTTGGTGCAATAAGAAAAACATCAGAAGGTGCTTGGATCCCGCTTATTGTGATTTGGTTCGTACCCGGATTGGGAAAAACCTTAACGTCTGTTTCTGTATATAAAGGCTCAGTGCTCACAACAGTTTAACAATCCAATTGATGCTGGCGGAAGAAGTTCCATATTTCAACACTGGCGTGGATGTCCTCATTGGTTTGTCCGGCAATGATTTCATAGATCTTATTTTCTACCCCCGGCCAGGTATGACCACCATTTTCAATTTTATACAAGACGACATCTGCATCACATTCACAGTCTGTGATCTCAAAACGGCTAACAGTAGAATTTTCGGTTGGGTCAAGATCGGGAAATGAAAAGGGGGCCAGGGCTATAGAACAATTATTATGATCCACCCAGAATCGAATAAGGCTGTCCGTAGCAATAATTAGTCCGGGAGAAGCAAGAATGGTACCGCCATTATATGGAACAAAAGGGTCTGCATCACCGTGCATAATCAACATTGGAACGGGTTTACCAGGCATGCAAGAAGCTCTAAGATTAACATCCATTGTCGAACCACCACTGGCAACAGCTGCAAGCCGGTCGCTCAATTCGCAGGCTAAGCGCTGGCACATAAACCCGCCATTGGAAAATCCTGTGGCATAAATACTTTGTTCGTCAATGGCGTATGATTCCTGTAAAGTATCAATCAGAGCACTAATGAATCCTACATCATCAATTCCCATTTCATCCGCTGGCGTGCCTCTGCCATCTGCCCATGAATAACCGCTGTTTCTCATTGCTCCTCCTTGGGGGAAGACCGCAATAAACCCAGCCGTATCTGCGACCAAATCCATTTCCGTAAATCCTATGGTATTCAATGCGGTGCCCCCACCGCCGTGCAACACCATTACTAACGGTAGTTCTTCTGTCCCGTTATAGCCTGGCGGCAGGTGTAATATGAAATCACGGGTTATGCCCTGATAAATAATACTGTCGGTGATATTAATTTGTGCCTCAACCACAACCAATACGAGCATAAAAACCAATAGAAATGTTCCCTTTTTCATTATGCAGTTTTTTTGTTTGACTTAAAATCCCCTTCAACGTTTAAACCCCAAAAGATCTTTTCAAATCAGCGCTTGTCGAAAAACTTTTCCCAAATCTCCCAATGCCTGGGATAGCCTCGCCGAAGGATACTGGAAAGCCGGCCAAACGGAAAAAGCGATTGAACTTTACCAAAAAGTGATTAAAATGGATCCCAGTGGCCCAACCGGTGAAAATGCCCGGTCCATGCTGAAAAAAATTGAAAATACTGAAAAAAGATAGTTATGCCATACTTGAAGATGATTTGGGAAGTCCCAAACCACTTCTCGTCAAGTATATTCGGAGTAAACAAATTAGACGAGTTCAAACCCCTCCGACCTCGTCTTAACCTTTTAAAGAAATTATAGTCATTCTAATCAGGATATTTACTAACTTTCCAATCAGAACCGACCAGTAGTTGTGAAGGGATCTTCAGGATTGAATAAAATTGCAAAAGCCTGTACAGGACCATACGAGTGCCTTGGGATTTCATTTTATTCAATAAAAAGTGATCTACAAGCCTGCTATACATGAAAAATAAGCTAACCATTGGTAGAGGCCAAAGTTTTGCCTTGGGAGCCACGGTTCGTCCGGATGGCGTGAATTTTTCTCTTTTTTCCAAGAATGCTACTAAGGTAGAGTTGTTGCTTTTTGATGCTGAGGATCACTCCTCCCCTTCCTACACCATAGAATTAGATCCAATTGAAAACCGAACCTATCATTATTGGCATGTATTTGTTTACGGTATTGGGCACGGACAACTCTACGGTTACCGGATACATGGCCCGTATGACCTGGATAAGGGATTTCGCTTTGACAGCTCTAAGGTACTGTTGGATCCCTACGCCAAAGCTATTGTGAGTGATACATATGAGCGAGAGGCAGCCATTGGTCCCGGTGATAATTGTGCCAAAGCAATGAAAAGTGTTGTTGTAGATACTTCTTTGTACGATTGGGAAGGAGATGATCCGCTCAATCACAGGTTTGCGAATTCCATTATTTACGAAGTACACGTTGGCGGCTTTACCAAGCATCCCAATTCCGGTCTTAGTGATGAGCTGCGGGGTACCTACCGGGGACTGATCGAAAAGATACCCTATCTCAAATCGTTGAATATCACATCGGTTGAGTTAATGCCTGTTCAGCAGTTCGATCCTATGGATTTACCCAATAAGGAGCTGACCAACTATTGGGGATACAGCCCTATTGGCTTTTTTGCACCACACAATGGTTATTCCGCTAACAATGACCCCATCGGTGTTTTGGATGAATTCCGGGATATGGTGAAAGCCCTTCACCGTGCTGGTATCGCCGTCGTTCTTGATGTCGTGTTTAATCATACGGCAGAAAGCGATGAATTCGGTCCCACCCTTTGTTTCAAGGGTATAGAAAATGTAGCCTATTACATTCTGGAAAAGGATATGCACCGGTATAAAAACTACGCCGGTACCGGCAACTCGATCCGGGCTAATCATTCGGTAGTACGACGTATGATCAGAGACTGTTTGCATTACTGGGTGTCGGAATTCCACGTAGATGGCTTTCGCTTTGATCTGGCGACGGTACTATCGCGGGATGAATTCGGCAACCACATGAGCCACCCTCCTATCCTGTGGTCCATCGACTCAGAACCCGCTTTAGCTTCCTCCAAGATCATCGCAGAATCCTGGGATTTGCAGATGTATCAATTAGGTAACTTCATTGGCGATCGCTGGGCGGAGTGGAACGGTAAATTCAGGGATGATGTGCGTCGATTTGTTAAAGGCGAGTTGGGCATGGTCCATACCTTTGCTAATCGCATCACCGCCAGTATTGATGTTTTCAAAGGGATTTTTCGCGATCCTAACCGCAGCATTAACTTCATCACTTGTCACGACGGTTTTACGCTTAATGACCTGGTTACCTATAACAACAAATACAACCTCGCCAATGGCGAAAATAACCGGGATGGCATCGAGGA
The DNA here is from genome assembly GCA_964533785.1 of uncultured Saprospiraceae bacterium. GTDB lineage: Bacteria > Bacteroidota > Bacteroidia > Chitinophagales > Saprospiraceae > JANQRV01. The sequence goes on from CAZHNG010000151.1 coordinate 14,523, forward strand.
AAATTTCAGCTGGAATTGCGGGGTGGAAGGCCCAACAGATAATCCCGCCATTGAAGCCTTGCGGCTTAAACAGATCAAGAACTTTTTTACCATATTACTCATCTCGCAGGGCACGCCGATGATCTTGATGGGGGATGAAGTACGCCGTACACAGCACGGCAATAATAACTCTTACTGCCAGGACAATGAAACCTCCTGGTTCGACTGGAGTCTGATCGAAAAGAACAGAGCTTTACTCGAGTTCGTCCGTAAACTCAATTGGTTCAATTTAAATACCGGCTTTTTCCAGGAAGAGATCTTCTGGCTGGCACCAGAACCGGTGAGCCTCACCAATATTACCTTTCACGGCATAAAAGAAAACCATCCTGACTGGCAATACTTTTCTAATAGTCTTGCATACACGCTGCGAAATATTGAATTCGGACAAATTATCCACGTCATGATCAATGCCCATGACAAAGCCTTAACTTTTGAACTTCCTAAAGAGCCCAACCTCCACTGGCGGCGTATTATCGACACTTCCTTGATTGCCCCCAACGATATATTAATGTACAACGAAGCTCCTGACCACAAAAGCCCCTTCTACCGTGTGGAGGAACGGTCAATTGTTTTATTGATGGCTCCTTATAGTCTAGACTTTTGACGCTAGACGCTAGAAGTTAGACTAAAAATTCTAACTAATTGA
>CAZHNG010000152.1:0-15199 GCA_964533785.1 uncultured Saprospiraceae bacterium
CTGAAAAATTGATATCCATTGAATATCAGCGTTTTGTTGTCTAAAATCTAGCGTCTAGTGTCTAGCGTCAAAAGTCCAATTAAAAATAAAATTTTTTTTTGAACCAACAAGCTTGGTATTTGCCAGGATTATGAAAAACGGTTAAGTGGAATGCAGAAGGCAAGTTTAATTTTACTTTGTCACTATTCAATGAATTCAGGCGGCTTTTTGATAACCAAATAACCGGATAACCACATAACCAATAGCTGACTATACAATATTCAATACAATCAACTGATTCTCATTTAAGATGACAAAGAAGTATTAAGTAGTAAAGCAGAATTAGGTAACAGGTAGTTCACCCCCATTCTCTTATGGTCTAGCGTCTGACATCTGGAACCTGCAACCTTGCTTAGTAAGAAGAAACAGCCGAAAATTCCCGATTTTTACTGGTTTTTCTATACTCACTCGGCGTCATCCCCGTATGCTTTTTGAAGGTATGGTAAAAGGAGGTTTTGGATTTAAACCCGGCCTCATAACCAATGGCTAGTATTTTCAGATGCTTTTTTTGGGGATTCAACAATAATCTTTTTGCAGTATCAATTCGATAGGTTCCTTGTAATTCGTGCTTATTCTTAAGAGATGCATTTTTTTTCCAATAGATGCACCGGGTTTCCTTTTAGCACCAAATTTCACGAACCGGCATTCTCCTTATTAATGCCCAAGCAGTTTAAATGAAAAATCTATACTCTGCCAGGAAATATGCCGAAATGAGGGAATAACGAGTCCCGTATTATCATTTGGAACTCGATTTTACCTATTTTTTTAGTCCCACATGATAATCTTGAACGATTTAGTGAAAAAATTCAAGCTTCTTGCGAATGGTTTATATCAATCCAATTTTATTTTACAAGTTCTAAATTCAATGGTTTCTTTTCGATTTCTGTAATGATGAGCGTTATTCTCTACTTTTTAGTGAGCGTTTTAAAGTATGAGGATTTTTGCAGAAAGAGAAAAGAGGCCTGAATTTAGACTATTTAGGTTTCCGGCAGCCCACGTCCTCCAAATGCGTGCATATTACTGGCTAAACATCGTAGTATTAACGGCAACGGAAAGGGAAGAGAAATTGAAACAGCACAACTTGTATTTCGATTCCAATAATTTACTACTTCGGGGTTCCGCCATTCTAGGCCCTGTTCTAGCCGGACCCGTAGGGGATTTATTAGCCAGTTTTGCATCGTGACCATTAACTTTCCCCCTTGAACAACCCCCACTTCCACCAAGCGGTTAATCCTGCTAATACAAACAACACAATATTCGGAACAATGGGCTCTCCCCTGCCCATATGCACGATTGCAGCCACTACCATCGTCAACCCTAAGCCAATGGCAGCCATAGGCACCAAAAACTGAAAGCGCTTGACAAGCATTGGCAACACCACTCCTATTGCGCCTAAAATTTCTAACACTGCAATAATTTTAATCTGAGTCGCAGAAAAATCATTCGCCCAGCCCATGTCGGGATTAGCAATCATTTCGGAGTAAGGAGTAATTAATTTAATAGCTCCAGAACCTAGAAAGGCAACAGCCAGCAAAGCCTGAACGACCCATTTTACGATTTTCATAGTTGGTTGTTTTGTTAAAAGAATGCTCTTCTAAATATTTGCGGAGCAAACTAATTCTCCACTAAAAAGCTCTATATCATCAATTCTGCAAGGAAGTTCATGATACATAAAACCTCCGTGAACTCCATACCCTCAATGCCTGCCGGCCATTACTGGCACAATAGGCGGAGTTCAAAACACTCTATTTCTCTCAAACTCTACCAACTCAATTCCCCAAATGCCTCTAACCAACTATCCGCCATCAATTGCGCCCCCGCCAAAGAAGGATGCACTCCATCCGGACACCAATAAGCAGCCGGTGCCTTCTCCAGTGCTTTCTCAAAAATGGAATGATAAGGAATAAAAACAGCCGAAAACTCATCGGCAATCTTTTTAGCTGCCCTACGGTAAGCATCGAAATCAGCTCCCCATTTTTCATTAATGGCAGTGCCTCCCTTTACGGCAAATGGTTCGCCAATGATCAATTTCACATTGGGCAGGGCCGCTTTGGTCCCCTGTAATAAATTGCGAAAATCAGTTTCGTACACCGCTACTGTGCCATCATAACCACTAGAAAGAGTATGCCAAAAATCATTGACCCCGATCAAAATACTCAATACATCCGGTTGTAAATTCAGGCAATCATCCTTCCAACGGTTCGCTAATTGATATACTTTATTGCCACTGATCCCACGATTGTAAATATGATATCGAGCCGAAGGATCATCCGTCATCAACCGAGCTGCCGCCAGAAACGCATACCCGTCCCCCAAACCACGAAGGTTATTTGGATAGTAAGCGGCTTTGTCTCTGTGGGCATCCGTTATGGAATCTCCCTGAAAAAGAATGACCGTACCTTCCGGTGCTTTGTTATTGGATGGCATGGATAGTTGTTTCGACATAAAAGGCATCAAGGCCGGTGCACCGGCTAAAAAAGATGCCTGCTGAAGAAAATGACGTCGGTTTTTGCGCTGCATGTTTTTATTTGCCAAATTAGTGTATTAGTATTAGAGTTACAAAAGCAATACGGCAAAATGAACAAACAACTTTACCCAATATTTCTAGTCTTGCTGGCCTTTCTTTCCTGCAATCCGGCGTCCAATCCAACCAATGAAACCGCAAACAGTACCACTAATTATTTATCCAACAGAACGCCATTGATTGACAAACCCTATTTAGAATTGCCCTTGGGCACCATACAACCAGAGGGCTGGTTGCGCTTACAACTGGAGCGTATGCGCGACGGGCTGACCGGCAATTTAAATGAAGTCTATCCCGAGGTAGTAGGGCAACGAAACGGTTGGCTGGGCGGCGACGGCGATGGCTGGGAAAGAGGGCCGTACTGGATCGACGGGCTTCTACCACTCGCCTATTTACTGGATGATCAGGCCCTCAAAGATAAAGTGCAACCTTGGATCGAATGGACCCTGCAAAGCCAAACGAAAGAAGGTTATTTCGGACCGGTACCGTTTGAGGTAGAGCCGGAACCAGAACCCGGACTACAAAAAATCCGCCGCCGGGATTGGTGGCCTAAAATGGTCATGCTTAAGATCCTACAACAGTACTATACAGCTACCGAAGACGAAAGGGTCATTGAACTGTTAACCAATTATTTCCGCTACCAATTGGAGCAATTACCCAAAACGCCCATCGATCACTGGTCATTATGGGGCAACCGGCGCGCGGGAGATAACATGATGGTCGTCTACTGGTTATATAATATCACCGGCGATGCATTTCTGTTGGATCTGGCTGAACTCTTGCAAGAACAGTCTTTCCCCTGGGCCAGGTTATTCCTGAATGAAGATTGTTACGAAACAAAACACGATCCCTGGTACTACAGCCGGGTCGTCAAACGCTATCCTTACGATCAGAAACAACTGGACAACCTTTGCCTCAAACAGTGGGGAAGTTTTCACACCGTCAATTTGGCGCAAGGGATAAAAAAGCCCGTGATCTACTACCAGCAAAGTCAAGACAGCAGCTATCTCAAAGCGGTGAAAAAGGCCTTGCAAGACATTGAAAAATACCACGGACAGCCACAAGGTATGTACGGCGGCGACGAACCGTTACACGGGGCCAGCCCTACTCAGGGCGTGGAATTGTGTTCAGTAGTCGAACTGATGTTTTCGCTGGAAAAAATGGCGGCCATTACAGGAGATATTCAATATTTAGATCATTTGGAAAAACTGGCTTTCAATGCACTACCCGCACAGATCGACGAGGACTTTCAAACCCGTCAGTACATGCAATGCGCCAACCAGGTAGAGATCCAAAGGGGATACCACAATTTTTACCAGGACGTCGGCCACCAAGGAACGGATATTTGCTTCGGTATCTTAACCGGCTATCCCTGTTGTACCTGCAATATGCACCAGGGCTGGCCAAAGTTTACCCAAAGTCTTTGGCACGCTACCAATGATAATGGTCTGGCGGCATTGACCTTTGCACCTTCTAAGGTGAAAGCCAAAGTGGCTAAGGGGATTGAAGTAGAGATCGAAGAACAAACACAATATCCCTTTGAAGATACCATTCGGTTCGTAGTAAATGCTTCCCAAACGGCCTCCTTCCCCTTCCATTTGCGCATTCCGGCCTGGTGTACTTCAGCCGAGGTCTTCATTAACAATGAAAAATGGAAAAACCCAGCGGCCGGGCAAATTGCAGTGATCGATCGCGAATGGTCAGCCGGTGACCGGGTAACGCTGGTTTTACCCTCAGAAATACAATACAGTCGCTGGTATGATTTTTCAGTAGCCATAGAAAGAGGACCACTGGTTTATGCCTTGAAAATGGATACTGAACGAAAATGGGTTGAAAATGAAGACCGTTATGGTAATTACTATGATGTATTGCCGAAAAGTGATTGGAATTACGGACTGATAGAACAGCACTTACAAGACATGGAAACCCATTTTCAAATCACCCGAAACCCTACGGATCAATATCCCTGGAACTTAGACAATGCACCGGTCACCATTAAAGCTACTGCCGTTAAAATGGACAATTGGCAGCTTTATAATGGTATGCCGGGGCCTTTGCCCTGGAGTCCGAGGCGGCAATCCAAAGAGGACTGGGAATTTGTAGCAATAGAATTGATACCGTACGGTTGCACCACTTTAAGGATTACTGAATTTCCGACGGTATGGTTTGAAGACTTATGAGGATTGAGTGTCTAACCAATACCTTATTTGATCTTTAATACTTCTCCTGACTTCGCACCATTATGTTTACCATCCTCAATCGTGAGTTGACCATTTACTAAAACATGAGAAAAACCTATCGCGTAAGCATGAGGGGCTTCAAAGGTAGCCTGGTCCGCTACTGCGCTTGGATCAAAAATGACAATATCAGCGGCATAGCCGGGGCGAAGTAAACCACGGTCAGACAAGTTAAAACGTTGAGCAGGAAGTGAGGTCATTTTCCTGATCGCATCTTCCAATCTAATATTTTTCAACTCACGTACGTACCGGCCCAGTACGCGTGAATTCGTGCCGTAAGCCCGGGGATGCGGCATGCCGGAACCAAATTCGGGTATACCGGCATCCGAAGCTACCATAGCATAGGGATAGCGCATGATATTCAAGACATCATCTTCATCCATCGCGTGGTAAACCATTTGCACCCGCGGGCCTTTTCCAACCATTTCCAGTATTGTCTCGACCTGGGCATCCAGGTTATCAGGACGCTTCATCATGACGTTCACTTCCGAAATACGTTTTCCGTTAAAGTCTTTATTCCAGGGGCAATTGGCTACCGCTGCGTATTCGTAATCGGCAAAACCTTTTTCTTCCAGTATGCGCTTCATTTCGGCAACGATCTTATTTTTCGTAGCCGGCTTTTCCAAACGTGCATTGAGAGAATCCGTACCACCGGCTAAAGCCCAGGAAGGCAAAGTCACGGCAAGCGTCGTGCTACTGGCGGTATACGGATATTGATCCACCGTTACATCTATCCCCTCTTCGCGGTATTTTTCGACCAGCCCTACCGTCATATCACTCTTTTTCCAGGTGGAGCGGCTACTGAGTTTAAAGTGCGAGATCTGTACCGGCAATTTTGCTTGTCTCCCTATGTTGACAGCCTCTTCAATAGCAGCGACGATCTCGTTATTTTCATTCCGGATGTGAGAGGCATAAACACCATTGTATTCAGCAGCTACTTTTGCCAGGGCTACCACTTCCTCTGTTTTCGAGTACGTTCCCGGAACATAGATCAATCCGGTAGAAAAGCCTACAGCTCCTTCTTCCATCGCTTGTTGGACCAAATTCTTCATCTGCTGTAATTCAACGGAAGTCGGCTCCCGGTTTTCTTCACCCATCACTGCTCTACGGACGGCATTATGCCCGATCAATGAGCCCACATTCATCGCAATTCCCGCCTTTTCCATTTCTTGGAAGAATTGCTTGAGGTCCGTGCGGGAAGATCCACAGTTACCGGTTATGATTGAAGTAACACCATCGTACAGGAAATTTTTTGCTTGCGGGCGCTTTAGAATACTGCTTTCAACGTGCCCGTGTACATCAATGAAGCCCGGAGCAATGATTTGGTTATTAGCATCGATAACCATTTTAGCCCGGTGGCCTTTTAAATCGCCGATTTTGTAAATCTTACCTTTGCGAACCCCAATATCTCCGTAAAACCATGGATTCCCGCTACCGTCAACAATGCGGCCATTCGTGATCAAGATATCCAGTCTTTTCTGCCCGAATAATGTAACAGATAATAGGAATAGTACAAGGAAGGGAAGGTTTCTCATTCTGCTGTATCTTTTTTGTGATAATGATACAAAAAATTTAATAGCCTCCATTTCACTTGACCACAAATTCAAGGATTATTCTATCTGGTATCTTCAAAAAAAAACTCACCCGGCAAAGCCGGATGAGCTCAAACATGTTCATGGGATTGTCCAAAACGCTGTCTCTTCTGGGATTTATTGTTGGTGAAATAAGTATTACTAATTGTTGTCGCTTATTTAGACGAAGAACGGATGAAAGGTCACAATTTTTTATTTACTGGAAATTAAGCGCTGGAAAAGATGGAACGCAACGTCGATTTACCAGATTTTTCAGCAAGAAACCGGAGTTTGAGTTTTACCTTTTAAGAAATAATATTTTCAAAATAAAATTACTTACTTATCTTTGTAACATATCCTTATTACATTCCGATATAACATTCAAAAGTACTTATCCCTTTATATACCTGTTTAAAGTGCTCATTAGACTTGTTCGGCGGGCCATGAACGAGCGAAAGTGAGGCAAATTTTATGCTGAACGAGGCAAAAAACGCAGGCGATGCCAAAGCATCGGCGTCCCGCAGAAATTGCGGGATTAACAAAGTACAGTATAAAATTTGCCACTTGTAGCCGTTTGATGGTCTGCCGAACAAGTCTATTAATTGTGCACGCTTATCTGATATCCATTTTCATTGTAATTAGCTTTCGAAACATGCCACCTTTTCGGGAAGGTCCGATGATCTGTCTTCCCAAACCCAATTTTTGTACTAATAAATTATTTTCCCATGAAAAAAAATGTACTTATCGCGGTACGGCTTAGATTTTCACATGCTCTATTAACATTCATGTTACTTTGCAGCATCCTGATGGGGCTCAGTGCACCACTAGCCGCTCAGTGTCCCATTTCCGCCAATCCTTCAAACTTTAGCGGAGGAATTGTTAATTTAAACGTAGGTGGGGGAAATTTCAACGGTGACATCTGGCAAATTATAAGTTCCGGAGACGATATTTGGTATGATTTTGTAACCTCACCTTTCAATAAAAACACAAATTTAAGGGTGTATGGTAATGGATCAATTACCATTGGCTATTTCAGCGATACAGGCAATGCCACACCGGATTGTGAAATAACTTTCACCATCAATAACGGCATCTGCAACGATGCTCCGATAACCACTCCCTGTACCAATTGCAGTCCTACCTGCGCAGAATGCCCGCCCCCCGTTATAGCGGATAACCCTCCAATAGATCCCAATATCGATTGTAATGATCTGGAAATAGCACTGATTCTAGATGAGTCTGGTTCTATGGGTGGTTTTGAAGCTGATGTCAAAGACGGAGTACTAACCTTTTTGCAAGCACTTTCCTGTACCGGAGCAAGGGTAGTTTTTTATGAATTTGACCAAGCATCACGACCCGTTGAAGGCACTTACCGCTTAATTGACAATAATTTGATCGAGGATATAGAAGACTATTTTGACCAGGTTAATCCTGATGATGCCGATCAATATAATCCCAGCGGAGGAACTAATTGGCAAAATGCTTTCAACGCTGTGATATCTGACGTATCTAACGGCTTAACATTACCTGACCTTACGCTGTTCCTGACCGATGGCAACCCAACTTTTAATGATGACACCGCGGATTTCGATTGCGAATCGGGTGCCGGTTCGGCAGATTTGCCAGATATTATGAATGCCATGCTTGCTGCCAATGACCTGAAAGCCTTGGGCAGTCACCTATTCGTTTTAGGTTTAGGAGGTAAGCTGGATGTCGCCAATATGAAAAGAATTACCGGTCCTACCGAGTACGAAAATATGGTTACCTCCATCCAGGAGGCTGATTTTGCGCTGGAAGATTTTGATGCCTTGGCGGAATGCCTCGCTTTTTTTGCGGATGAATTATGTGCGTTTGAATCGGAAGCCATTTCAAGTGATGAGTGTGGCAACAATGCCGATGGGGAGATCGATATCGTTGGGCCAACAGGTGGCGTCATTTACACCTATGAATTATTTAAATTGATCGAAGGGACATTCGTTTCTCAAGCTCCGCCGGTTACCACTTCTGGAACTACAGTTATTCAAGGCCTTGAAGCAGGTCAGTACCGCATTGAAGTGGATCTCATTTTTTCCGACGACTGTATCCGAAAAGAAACCTTCTTTGAGACCATCACTAATTTTCCGGATGTCGTTTGCGAAATCGACCAGATTACCCCGCCAAGTTGTAGTGAGGATGGCAGCGCCAGCGATGGTAGTATCAATTTGGTACTAACAAGCGGTACTGCACCTTTTACGTTTACGATCAATTCGGTACCGGTTACTCCCGTTGACAACGGGAATGGTACATTTACTTTTAACGGCTTGAGCGAAGGAACTTATGAAATTGAAATCACTGATGTTAACGATTGCAATAGTGTCTGTACTGAGGTGGTTTTGCCTAATCAAATAATTCCAGATTGTTCTGCTACCGGCGGCCGGCTCACTTGCGAGATTACGTCCTTGCAATTGACAGCAACTACTGATGCGCCAAATGCTTCCTTCAGTTGGAGCGGACCGAATGGCTTTACATCGACTGCTCAAAATCCAACGGTAGATAATCCTGGGCTCTATACCGTAGAAATAACCAATGATAACAATGGCTGCACAAGTACTTGTACCGCGGAGGTGACTCAAGATATAGCCTTACCAAATTGTTCCGCCACTGGAGGTGAACTGACTTGCACCACGAACAGTATAACGTTAACAGCAACGACTGACGCCAATAATGTAACTTTCAACTGGACGGGCCCCAATGGCTTTACTTCAACCGAACAGAACCCTGCAGTTAGTGAGCCAGGTTCCTATACCGTTGTAGTTACCAATGAAGACAATAACTGTTCCAGCAGTTGTTCGGCTGAAGTTACACAAGACATCGCTTTACCAAGTTGTTCCGCAACTGGAGGGCAATTAACCTGTACCACTACTGCTATACAGTTAACTGCGACTACTAACGTAGCTGGCGCGATCTTCAATTGGACCGGCCCTAACGGCTTTACCTCAACCGAACAGAACCCTACCGTGAGTGAACCAGGTTCTTATTCTATACAAATTACTGATCCGAATAATGGTTGCAGCAGCTCTTGTACTGCGGAAGTAACACAAGACATAACCGAACCTAGTTGTACCGTAACGGGCGGGCAACTGACGTGTACGACGAATAGCGTACAACTAACAGCAGTAACGGATGCTGTCAATCCAATTTTCCGTTGGACCGGGCCGAACGGCTTTACTTCCAATGAACAGAACCCTACCGTAAGTGAACCGGGAACTTACACCGTCGAAATTACCAATAGCGATAATGGCTGTAGCAGCAGCTGTACAGCCGAAGTAACACAGGATACCGAATTACCCAGTTGTTCTACAACAGGCGGGCAACTAACGTGTACGACTACCAGCATACAACTAACCGTTACCACCGATGCAACGAATGCCACGTTTAATTGGACCGGGCCGAACGGCTTTGTATCTGCTGAACAAAACCCCACCGTCAATGAAGCAGGCAACTACGTTGTCGAAGTCACTAGCCTGGATAACGGTTGTACTTCCAGTTGTTTTGCAGTGGTCAACCCTGTAGTTGAATTAGCCGTAACCTGCAGCGCTACACCGGTCACTTGTGATGATGATGAAGGTAGTTCTGACGATGGTACGGCAACAGTATCGATCACGAGCAGTGGTACCGGAACGCTTACTTACCTCTGGGATGATCCTGCTGGACAGACAACGCCTACTGCTACCGGCCTTGCTCCGGGCACATACACCGTAACGGTAACGGATGCGGTTGGGTGTACGGCCATTTGTATGGCTGAAGTACAGCCAGCCACACCATTAGCCATATCCTGTACAGCAACGGCCGAAAATTGTGGAGATCGTGGAGAAGGTGCTAATGATGGCACTGCTACCGTCGTTGTTGAGCGTAGTGGTGCCGGAGCTTTGACCTATCAGTGGGACGATCCAATGGCGCAAACAACACCTACCATCACCAATCTGGCACCAGGTACCTATACGGTTACCGTCACCGATGCTAATGACTGTACTGCCGTGTGTAGTGCAGTTGTAGAACCCGCAATGAATTGTCTGCCACCCCTGGAGTGCATCGATGAATATATGGTCATGCTCGATGCAGAATGCCGTGCTGACCTAAGGGTAGAAGAATTAGTCGATGGTTTGCTAGAGGCTTACGATGGTGAATTCTATGTCAAAGTGATCTATGCACCCGGCGATTCCTCCATCAATGAAGTAAATAGATGCGGTACCTTTACCTACGAAGTTTATTTGCGCGATCCAGCCGATCCCGATCCGGCAAACGACCTGTTCATTTGCTCCGGAGAAATAACGGCGGTAGATAAGGAAAGGCCGGTTTGCCTGGCTCCAAAAGACGTACATATCGAATGTAAGGATGTTCCTTTCTCTCTTCCCGAAGTAAGTAAACATAGCGAAGAAGAAAAAAATGGAATTGTCTGGGGTAAACAGGAGATCAACGATCCGTACAACGCAGCTATTATTAACTGGTTAGAAAATTATGATGTGCCCTTCGGATTGCCGGCCGCGACGGACAATTGTGGCGCGACAGTAGAACTCGTCAGCGTAACATTCAATGTGCACTGCAAGGTTGGCTATATTATTCGCGAATTTCAGGCAATTGACGAGTGCGGTTTGGTATCCAACAATACCTGCAAGCAACGTATTACCATTTCCGGACATCACGACTATTGCATCAAATTTCCAAAAGATGCAGAAGCGGCTTGCGGCGAAAATCTGGTCGTTCCGAAAATTGAGTTTTTCGAAAATGGATGTGATCTATTGTCTTTGAGCATTAATGACGAACGATTTGGAGATTCGGACGGGTGTTATAAAATTTTCCGTACCTACCGTGTCATCAATTGGTGCCAGTTCGATTCTGATATTACCTTATTTGACCGGGTGGATACGATGAATGACCTGGAGCCATTAGTGGTCGGCAGAGACGAAGATTGTGACGGGTGGCCTGGTGATGAAGACGTTTATGTCCGCTTCAAAGGACACATGAACAAAGATGGTGACCTGGAAGGGACGACCTGGATCGACTCTAATTGTGATCCCTGGGATAATACACCAGCAGCGAGCGAAGGCTGTAACAATCCTCTCGGGCACTGGGAGGAATGGGCTGATTATACAGGTGGCTTCTATCAATACACCCAAATTATAAAAGTATTTGATGACGAAGCCCCGGAGATAACCTCCGTTGGGGAAGAGCGTTTTCCTTCACTCGCCAGTCCGGGCATTAATGGCGATAAATCATTTTGTGTTGGTCAGGTAAACAGGAAAGTGGAAGTATTCGAAGCCTGCACTCCTGATGAAGTTGTAGTTACAAGTGTTGTTTTAGATCCGGATCCGGCTTTGAACATAGCCCCCATTGTCTTGATGAGCCAGGAAAAACTTACCGATGCGGCATCAGATTTCGACTTTTCAATTATTGACGAAAATCCAGTCTTTACTTTGAGCGGCAGATTTCCCTTCGGCAAACATAGTTTTATCGTTAAAATAGCCGACGAATGTGGTGGAGAAAGAGCTGCCGTGCTGAATTTTGAAGTCTATGATGCTAAAGCACCCGCTCCCATCTGCAGAGGAGCGATCAGTCTCAATTTAATGGCCATGGACGCTGACCAAGACGGGCAACTTGATCCGGATGCGGGCATGGCGTCCATTTGGGCGATGGACTTTGTAACCAGTGAGGTATGGGATTGTTCCGAGCCTATCACCTACAGCATTGAAAGAGCGGAAGACATCGATAACGGAGCGGCTCCTGATCCTACCCGAATGAGCCTTTTCTTTGATTGTTTCGACCGGGATACCGTCCCCGTTTATATCTACGCCTGGGATGCAGTAGGTAATCATGATCGCTGTGAAGCCATTGTGATCATAAAGGACCTGTCGGAACTGTGCCCGCCCGTTGAAGAAGTTAATGCTTCGGTAGCTGGGGCGATCTATACTGAAACCAATTTTGCCATTCCCGAAGTAGAAGTGGAAATTGCAGGGCAAACCACCAAAATGATGATGACTTCCGAAGTGGGTGATTATGTTTCAGAAATTCCATCCGAGCAGAATTATGTCATTACTCCGAATAAGAATACGGATCATTACAATGGTCTGTCCATTTTTGACCTGGTCACCATTGCCAATCATATCCTGGGTAAAAAGCTGCTGGATTCTCCTTACAAACTCATTGCAGCAGATGTCAACAACTCTCAATCGATCACCAGTGCAGATTTGGTTGAACTGCGAAATTTAGTCTTGCGGACGGAAGAAAAGTTAGAACATAACAAGAGCTGGCGATTTGTCGATGCCAGTTACGTATTCCCGGATCCGAGTAATCCGTGGGCAGAAGTTTTCCCTGAGCTGATCGCGCTCCATAATATGAAGGCAGGAGAAACTATGCAAGGAGACTTTATCGGAGTAAAAGTTGGAGACGTTACAGAGGATGTAGTCGTTGGGCAGTTAATCGAGCCTCGTGAAATTGCCGGTACCTTTACCATCAACATTGAAGAACAGCTATTAGAAGAAGGTAAAACCTATGAAATCCCGTTTCGGGCAGACGATATCGGAAACATTCTGGGCTATCAGTTCACACTGAATTATTCCGACTGGATCGAAGTGGTAACCATAAAGCCCGGCCTGGCCCCGACGGAAAGTTTTGGCTTGGCCCATCAAGGTGAAAATGCGATTACCACTGCGTGGTTTGTAGCCAATCAAAGCGAACAATTGGCTGCTCCTGGGGAAAATGAGACGTTGTTCACTTTAGTTGTAGCAGCTAAACGGAATATCTCGATGCGGGAAGTTTTCGAGATTGACTCCCGTTTCACACCTGCCGAAGCATATAACCACTCAACAGTATTAATGGAGGTTGACCTCAACTTTATACAAGAAAGGAATACTGCATGGGCAGGATTGGAGTTGGGACAAAACCAGCCTAACCCATTCAGCTATTCAACCATTATTCCTTACTGGCTACCAAAAACCTCTACAGCCTATTTAACGATAACCGACATGACGGGCAAAATCATTACTACATTCCGTCAGAATGGAGTAAAAGGTAAAAACCAGTTTGAAATTGATAGCAACCAGCTGCCTGCGGGTGTGCTCTATTACACTCTGGAGGCTGACGGCTCAATCGCTACAAAGCGGATGGTGGTTTTAGACTGAGGATTATTTAGGATATAAATGTATTGCCCTCTAAACTTGGGGCATAGTTTAGAGGGCAGTACATACAAAAACTAGTGCCTATGTAGACGATCTGCAAAGGATATGACTTCGCAACTGTATTCTTTGGCTGCTGACCGGCGAATTGTTTATATTAATTGGTCTGAGACTGGGGGATATTTCTACTAAGGGTCTGGAGACTTAGCAGATCGCTTTATTTTGGTCTATTAGTAGGGCAAATAATCCATGTAATCGATAAATTTGCCTTGGACTAAGCCTTTCTCGTCTATTTTTCTTGCTATTTTAACATTTCCTTAGCATTTTATTCCCCATAATTAATTTTTTAAATCATCACTTCATTAAAAATTTCATCATGAACGAAACGAATGAAACCTTAATCGAACAACCAAAAGTTTCATACCGGTCTATTGCTTTGCGTTACGGGCTTATTGGTTCGTTGATTTCCATTGCCCTTGGCCTTGTCTTATATGTCGCAGGCTTGGTCGATTTCGCTGATAACAACAGCCCGGGAAGTATTGCCTCTACCGTGCTTAACATTGCCATCACCATTGCCGTTTTCGTGTTGGCTGTTAAGCAACACCGTGATCAAGACCTGGGAGGATTTATCACTTTTGGCAGAGCCTTCGGGGTTGCTTTTCTTACAGGTCTGGTCATGGCTGTCATCGGGACAATCTGGACGTTCCTATTTGTACAAGTAATTGATCCTACAATTCTGGAAACTGTTGCGGACAGTGCTCGTAATGATATGTTGGAACAAGGCATGGATGACAGCCAGATTGAAGAAGCCTGGCCAATGGTGAGTATGTTCATCTCCGGACCAGCTATGGCATTTTTTGCCTTCCTTTTTTCCGTAATAGGTTCCGTTATTTTTGGGTTAATTGTTGCTGCGGTAATGCAGAAAAAAAGACCTGAGAGTTTATAACAGTTATAAGAAGCTTCTGAAATTTAAACTTTTCTTATATTTCTTTAGCATTTATGGAAGAATTAGCGAGTGAAGAGGTCAGCCAAGTTGCAAACTCCTCATCCTCTAATTCTCTCTATTTTAAGCCAGACCATACCTATACTCAACCGAGAGTAATGGCGATCCAGATCAAGTAGATCCAACCAATCATCAGGGTGATCCCCCCTAAAGGTGTCAGCTTCGTTAGTTGAGGAATACCGAATTGTGCCGACAAATAAATACTAAAACTAAAAAGTACTACCCCTATCGTAAAAATTATTCCCGCCCAAAACAAAGCGGTCATTAAATCCTCCGGTAAATTAGCGAATAAAACTAAACCAATTGCTGTGACGATCACTGAGTATACTTGGTTATACCGAACAGCAGTCATCACAAACCGAAAAGTTTCGCTACTGATTTTTGGCTGCAAGCCATGTTCGGAATAAGCACCAAAAGATACGGAAATAAAGCCAAGCACTGCTCCTATTAGTAATATCGTATTCATTTTACCTTCTTTAGTATGAATACAATAGCTACATAACTAAAATTGTTTTGACACAATCGATTATACTACCCCCAAATGATTAGAGATGCGGATGCAGAATTATTCCGCCGAAGTACCTCCAGCGCGCTACAATCCTATAACCATATAACCTCATAACCATATAGTATAACCACAACAAAACTTCTACGCGCCACCAACGGCAAAAGGC
>CAZHNG010000153.1:0-7474 GCA_964533785.1 uncultured Saprospiraceae bacterium
AAAAATCTATATCAACTGGTTTTTAACTTGTGACGGACTTGGTTATAGAGGTTATGTGGTTATTCAGCTTTTTGATAACCAAATAACCTCATAACCAAAAGCGATTTACGTAGTAGATCAATTCAAAAACCTACTTTGCTTTAATTAAGATGACAAGGTAGTATTAAATTATCCAAAGAAAATAAAAAGGGATAAAGGGCGAAAGCGCTTATTTAGCCTTCCCTTATCCCTATTGTCGTTATCAGCTACTCTTCTCCTGTAGCCAGGCATTAAACATCCAATGCCATTTTTCCATATTTTTAATAAAAGTATTGATCATGTCTTCAGTCCCGACATCGCCAATATCTATGGCAGCATCAGCGACATTGACCATAAATGATAACAGCATCTGAAAGTCATGCATCGTTTCCCGTACCATCATTTCTCCGTTAAGATCCGTTCCTACTTCTTTGATCTCGGCCGTATCCAAATATTCCTGCAGGGTACTAACCGGAGTTTGACCGAAAACTCGTACGCGTTCTGCTACGGCGTCGATATTCTGCTTTGCGGTATCGTATAACTCCTCAAACTGTTCATGCAGTTCAAAAAAATCCCTTCCCTTAATATTCCAGTGGAAATTCCGCATCTTTTGATAATGAACATGATAGTTTGCAATTAGAATGTTGAGGTTTTTAACAATTTCAGCAGTTTCTAAACCTGTAAAGCCAAGTTTTTTGTACGTCGTTTTCTTTGTCTTACTTGCCATATAAATTTTTATTTATGATTTCAGTTTTTTCAATGCTTTTGTGGCCGTTTCTTTCTTTTCTTTGAGCTGATTTAAGCGCGTTTCTGCTTCTATCAATCCATCGGTATTTTTTTCCATCTTTTCAGCCAGATCTTTATTTTCTTTTTCTAGTTTCTGGATGGTTTTCTTCAGGTCTTCTATCTCCTTTCCATTGTCTTCAATAGTTTTTTGCTGTTCCGATTTCTCTTCCTGCAGTTCTGCAAGGGCTTCAGCAGCAGTTGCTACTTGCTCTTCGTAATATTTGAGAATATAATCGTTGAGAAATTTTACAACGATATCTTCTAGCTGCCCGAATTCTTTAGGATATTGCTCTTCAGACAGATTGACATCATAGCCGAAAGTTGCGAAAACATTCATTTTGGTACGCTCTTTACTTTCAACCACCTTAGCATAGAAGTTAATGCGCTTTTCTGATAGTTTATCTAACTGAATTTCTTTCGCAGAAAGAACATCCTTGTTGGCCAAAAAACCAATCCCCTTTAGTTTAAAACCATACTCATCCTTGAGGTAATCTTTAAAAGCCTTTTTAACGGTCTTGGCTTCAGGCTCGATCATTGCTACTATGGAAGGTCTTTCATTTTCATTGTAGGCAATCTTTTCGTAAGAAAGACTAACCACTTCTTGTGCAAATAAAGAGTTAGCCAGAAAAATTATGGTCAGGAAGGGACAAAGTAATCTAATGATGTTCATGGTTGTTTTTTTAATAGCAAAAAATATTAATGCCCTGATAAAAAGTATGAAGCGGGAGAATGTTCGACAGGTTTTTCAACAATCTAGTGCTTTGAACAAAAAGTACTGCACATAGTTTATCCTCTACAATATTGATTGCAATGGTAAAAAAAGTATTTAATATACACGATGCCGTTTACGACCCAATTGCTGATCTATCGACCTGGCGGGTAATGCCAACGTCTTCACTCCGCCACCTGGATCCATTTTTATTCCTAAATCATCACGGACCACAACAATACGCTCCTAATAACAATGGTTTGCCCTTTGGTCCTCACCCCCACCGGGGCTTTGAAACATTGACCTTTGTTTTGCAGGGAGATATTACACACAAAGATTCCGTTACCGGAGAAAGTGTCATTCATGCAGGAGGTATCCAGTGGATGACAGCTGGAAAAGGTTTGATTCATGCGGAAGTCTCTTCAGAAAAGTTTAAAAAAGAAGGGGGGATGGAAGAAGTGATCCAGATCTGGATGAATCTGCCGGCAAAACACAAAATGGTAGAACCGAAATATACAGGGTTGCAAAAGGATCAAATTCCGGCAATAAAAATCGATGATGGAAAAGGGTTGCTACATCTAACCTCAGGTACTTTTCAAAATCAACTGGGACCCGTACAATCTTTAACAAATTTATTTACCTCTACGCTGGATTTGAAGCAAGGATGTACGTTTGAAGACCATTTACCAAAGCGCGGTCAGGTATTATTTTACGTGGTTAATGGACAAATAACCATCAACGATGCAACCGCAAAAGAACACCAACTGGTGGAACTCAGTACCGAAGGAGAGCAAATCTCCGTAAAGGCACTCTCAGATTGCCAGATAATCTATTGCCATGGTATTCCATTTAATGAACCAATAGTTGCCCACGGCCCGTTCGTTATGAATACTCAAGAAGAGATCAGGCAAGCCATGATGGATTATCAGTCGGGTAAATTGGGCAGTCTGGCTATGTAAGTACTCGAGCAACACTAATTTACACTTTTTGATGGACCCTTTTTCCGCTGATCGTCGTTGCAAAAAACTCACAGAACCCCAGCTATGATTGCTTTTTGCGCCTAGCTCAGCGAAAAAATTCCCTCGATCAAAAAACGCAAATTAATATTGCTCGACTACTTAATTTTGATTATAGATGTCAGATTCCAGACGCCAGACTACATGAGTTTGATAATGAAAGATTTGGGTGTGAATTGAAAGCAACTTATTTGCGTCCATCCACTTGAGTAATAGAGCAGAGTTAGATTACTGAAAGCACACACACTCCTGACGGTACCGTCAGGACTAGTCCTCAATCTCTTGCAGTCTAGCTTCTAGCGTCTAGAATCTACAGTCTCACTTACTTAAGGTTGTTCAATAAAGCTGTACAAGTAAGGAGCCTTATGGGCTTTCCCGTTATATCTTTTTTCGTGGCGTTCCAAAGTACCTAAGCTGAGCATCTTACGCTGGAAAGAAGTACGGCGCAATGGCTCTCCGAGTATCGCTTCGTAGACTTTTTGTAATTCTTTCATAGTAAACTTAGGTGGCAGTAAATTTCCGCCTATTAATTTGCGATCCAAATTGAGCCGCAAGGTTTCCAGGGCCTTCTTTACAATCTCTTCGTGGTGAAGGATGAGTGATGGTAACTCGTCAATATCATACCAATCTATGGAATCAGCTAGTACGTCGGGACGTGGATTTACTTTCTCATAATTGATTAAAGCATAATAGGCTACGGATATAAATCGATCTAACAGCCAGCCGTATTCCTCCAATGAAAAATTGCTGGCTTCCAAAATGGTTTTCATGACTTCCGGTTGGTGGCGTACCACGTCGCCGAAAGTATAAAATTGTTCGAGGTAAATATTATCGAGACCCGTTCGCTCCTTTAGTCCTCTTTTTACCGCGTCGTTCAAATTTTCGTCCTTTTTTACAAACCCACCCGGCAAGGCCAGCCAGCCGGTGTTGTGATATTCCATGAGCAATATTTTCAGCTGCTCTCCGGAAAAACCGAAAATCACCGAATCGTACGCTATGTGAGGTAGGTAACCCTTCATTGGTAATTCAACTTTAGACAAATCATATTACACTATTCCTTCCAAAAATGGTAATTTATTTTTATTATTGTCTCAAATTGAGACAATAATAAAAAACAATCCAATTCTATGAAAAAAGTTACTCTTTCTTTAGTGCTGTTGGTTAGTATTTGGTGCACGGGTCTTGGCCAGATACAGACCGGAAAAGATGTTGCGGTCACCGACACGGAATCCGGCAAGGTCCGGGGTTTTATCCGCAATGATATTTACACTTACAAAGGTATTCCCTATGCGCGGGCTAACCGCTTTGAAAGTGCGCAAAAACCGGAAAAATGGGAAGGTGTGCGCAGCTCGATGACCTGGGGCCCGGTAGCTCCTCTGCTGCGGCCAACGACCAGCGTAATGGACGAAACGGAATTCGTCTTCGATCATGATTGGGGTTACACCAGTGAAGATTGCCTGGTGCTCAATGTGTGGTCTCCAGGCATAAAAGACGGAAAAAAGCGCCCCGTCATGTTTTGGATTCACGGTGGTGGTTTTACCGCAGGGTCCTCACAGGAGTTGCCTTCTTACCACGGAGAAAACCTTGCTAAAAGAGGTGATGTAGTAGTGGTATCCATTAATCACCGGCTTAATATTTTGGGTTTTCTGGACTTATCGGCTTACGGCGAAAAGTATAAATACTCCGCCAATAATAGTATCAGAGATATGCAAATGGCTTTGGATTGGGTGAGGAAGAATATTGAGAATTTTGGTGGCGACCCCAATAATGTTACCATCTTTGGTCAATCGGGAGGAGGAGCCAAAGTGAATACCTTAATGGCCATGCCTTCAGCAAAGGGGTTATTTCACAAGGCCATTAACCAAAGTGGTGCTTTCCGCAGTGAAATGCAGGAAAAGGAAGTTACCCAGGAGATTGGAGCGGAAGTATTGCGTCAGCTGGATCTATCAGCAGAACAAGTTGATAGCATACAAAACATCCCATTTCCTGTCTTGGCAGAGGCTGGTCAGAAAGCATTGGGTATAGTAGCCGAAAAACTGAAAGCGGAAGGAAAAACGTTACCGCGGTTTGGTCTAAGCTGGGGGCCTAGTGTTGATGGAGATCTTCTTCCCTACCAGGTTCTGTCTGAAGAAGCACTCGAATTGTCCAAAGACGTTCCCTTGATGATAGGAACGGTAAAAAATGAATTTATGGCATCCTTGCGAAGTGGTATGAGTGATGCCTCAATGGAAGAAGTAGAAGGGTTTCTTGAAAAGCAGTACGGCGAAAAGGCACCGGCTTACCTGGAAGCTGTCAAAAAAGCTTACCCGGATGATACTCGTCCTTCGGACTTGATGGATATTGACTTCGTCTTTCGTCCCGGAACAATTTACCAGGCTAACATTAAGTCGGCGATCTCTGGTGGTGCTCCGGTCTACATGTATATGTTCTCCTGGCAGTCGCCGGTAATGGACGGTAAGTATAAAGCCCTGCATTGCATGGAATTACCTTTCGTTTTTGATAACATTGAACGTTGTGAAAATATGACAGGCGGTACTAAAGAAGCTCATGTTCTGGCTGAAAAAGTGAGCCAGGCCTGGATCAATTTTGCCCATGCCGGCAATCCAAATCATGACGGTCTGCCCAAATGGGATACCTACACCGCCGAAAATGGAACAACTCTATTCTTCGATAATGAATGCCATATCAGACATCATCACGATCAGGAATTGATGGAATTTGTACAGGCCAATCAACCGTAGTTACGGCCTTTGTCCCAAACAAATAGTACTTTAGAGGTTGTGTGGAAACGGATTCAGTTAAGTATTAATTTTTCTACTACCAGCTTTGATCCTTCAATAGTGCAGGAATTTGGAGAGATCGCCTCCAAAGAGTATAGGGCTTTAGGCATTGCCACCGCACTTTCTCCACAAGTCGACCTGGCGACCGATCCACGCTGGTACCGCTTTAGCGGAACTTTTGGACCTAGCCGTGAAATGGCGACCGATATGGCAAAAGCCTACGTAGACGGCTTTCAAACCTCTGCCAAAGAAAAAGAAATGGCCAATGGCTGGGGCTTTGAAAGTGTCAATGCTATGGTAAAACACTGGCCCGGTGGTGGCAGTGGAGAAGGGGCGCGCGATGCTCACTATGGATTTGGCAAGTTTGCCGTTTTCCCGGGCAACAACCTGGAAACCCACATGAAGCCCTTTTTGGAAGGCGCTTTTAATTTGGATGGAGGTACCCAAATGGCATCAGCCGTTATGCCTTATTACACCATTTCTTATAATCAAAACCCGGAAGGTGAAAACGTCGGCAATGCTTTTAGCAAATATTTCATTACCGATCTTTTACGCAACAAGTACGGATTTGATGGGGTAGTTTGCACCGATTGGGGAGTAACCAGGGACGATGAAGGGATGGCGGTTTTTGGTAGAACGCCCTGGGGGGTTGAAGAGTTGACGGTTGCCGAGCGGCATTATAAAATATTAATGGCCGGATGTGATCAATTCGGAGGAAATAACGATGCAGGACCCGTTATTGAAGCCTACGAAATGGGCGTCAAAGAATTTGGAGAAGAAATCATGCGTCAGCGTTTTGAACAATCAGCTATCCGTTTACTAAAAAATATTTTCCGGGTCGGGTTATTTGAAAACCCTTATCTCGATGTGGAAGAGACAAAAGAGCTGGTGGGAAATTCGGAGTACATGGAAGCCGGCTATCAAGCTCAGTTGAAATCCATTGTGCTGCTGAAAAACAAGAATGGCGTACTACCTGCCAAAAAGGAACAGACGGTTTACATTCCGCAAAGATACGTTCCAGCCTCCCAAAACTTCTTTGGAGTTGAAACACCCGGAGGCTGGGAAGACCCCATTAACCCAGCATTAGCGGCCAAATACTTCAACCTTACCGATGAGCCTGATGAAGCAGATTTTGCCATAGTCGTCATTAACGACCCCGATAATGGTCGTACGGCAGGCTACAGCACGGAGCTGGCTGAAAAAACAGCCTACAATGGCTTTCTTCCTATTAGTTTAAAATATAGCTCCTACACCGCCACCGAAGCGCGTGACCCTAGCATTGCAGGAGATAATCGTGAAACAGATGTATTAAATCGAACTTACAAAAACCAAACGGTTAGAGCCAAAAATAATACCGATCTGGATCTGGTTTTGAATACGAAAAAAGCCATGAAAGACAAACCAGTAATCGTAGTATTGAAAATGTCCAATCCCACAGTAGTAGCTGAGTTTGAAGATAAAATAGAGAGTTTAATCATCAACTTTGAGGTGCAGGATCAGGCCGTTCTCGATATCATTTCAGGAGCAGAGGAACCTTCGGGCCTTTTACCGCTTCAGATGCCGGCTGATATGGCAACGGTAGAAAAACAATTTGAAGATGTTCCCTTCGATATGGAGGTACACGTGGATAGTGAAGGAAACGCCTATGATTTTGGATTTGGGTTGAATTGGAGCGGCGTCATTGGGGATGAACGGACGCAAAAGTACGCCAAGGCAGGAACGAAGCCTTTAAATTGAATATAAAAGTCTTTTCTTCCGGCAAATTCTTTGGATAATATTGAGAAAGGCACGAATTTACCGGGAGTGAAATACATAGCAAAAGAAGGAGACCGGTTGATGTTCGAATTACAACCAGGGACTTATGAATTTTCGATTTCTTTAAATAATCCATAAAATATTTTTCTTTAAATAATCCATAAAATATTTTTCTTTCATGGCCTTAAGGACCTTTCAACACGTTGATTATCTCTGGGATGATGCGAAAGCTGCTGCACTTGCCGGCGACGAAGTAGCTCTTTTTATATACCGTTCTAATATTCTGGGACAAGACCTGCGCATTACCAATTTCGGGGGTGGTAATACCAGTTGTAAAACTATTGAAAAAGACCCATTGACGGGAGCGGAAACGGAAGTGATGTGGATCAAAGGATCGGGTGGAGATATCG
>CAZHNG010000153.1:7484-15148 GCA_964533785.1 uncultured Saprospiraceae bacterium
GGTATCGCTGGTTTGTACACTGACCGGTTGCGGTCTTTAAAAAATGTTTACCGGGGACTGGAGTATGAGGATGAGATGGTAGGCTTGTTTTACCATTGTATTTATGACCTGGACAGCCGCGCCCCTTCGATTGATACGCCCCTTCACGGATTATTGCCCTTCAAACATATCGACCATTTACACCCGGATGCACTGATCGCGGTTGCTGCCGCAGAAGACAGTCAAGCCATCACCCGTGAAATATGGGGAGATACCATGGGCTGGGTGCCCTGGCAACGACCTGGATTTGACCTGGCTTTACAATTGGAAAAATGCTTAAATGAAAATCCCGGTATCAGAGGGATCGTACTCGGCGGTCATGGCTTGTTTACCTGGGGAGATACTTCGTATGAATGCTATCTCAATAGTTTGGAAGTCATCGAGCAAGCTTCTATATACATTGAAGAAAGGTTAGGTAAAAAAGGTACTATATTCGGAGGGCAAAAAATAGCCTCCCTTGACGATGCGGCCAGAAAGGAACAAGCAGCACAAATTGCACCTATCCTTAGGGGACTTTGCTCGAGTGAAAACCGTATGATCGGCCATTTTACCGACAATGATCGTGTTTTAGAATTTATCAACAGCCATGACCTGGCTAAATTAGCACCGCTAGGTACTTCTTGCCCCGATCATTTTTTGCGCACTAAAATCCAGCCTTTAGTGCTTGATTTAGCACCTGATGCTGACCTGAGTGATGCAGAAACGGTAAGAGGCCAGCTCACTCCGGGGTTCGAACAGTACCGCAAGGAATATGCTGAATATTACGAGGCTTGTAAACACCCGGATAGTCCGGCAATGCGGGATCCCAACCCGGTAGTAATACTTTATCCAGGTGTCGGAATGTTCACCTTTGCCAAAAACAAACAAACCGCCAGGGTAGCCAGTGAATTTTACATCAACGCCATCAACGTAATGCGGGGGGCGGAAGCGATCTCCAACTATACCGCGCTATCCCGTCAAGAGGCTTTTAATATTGAATACTGGCTATTGGAAGAGGCTAAATTAAAACGGCAGCCGCCGGAAAAACCCCTATCCCGCCGAGTCGCTATCATCACCGGAGGGGGTGGAGGAATTGGGAAAGCCATCGCAGATAAACTAGTTGTTGAGGGAGCCAACGTCGTACTGACAGATATTTCGGAAGAACGGTTGATTGAGGCTAATAATACCTACAAAAGGGATACCGCTACCTATGCGGTTTGTGATGTGACAAATGAAGAAGATATTACAAAAGCCTACGAAAAAGCCTGCCTTGAATTTGGTGGTGTTGACATTGTGGTTCATTCCGCCGGTCTGGCTATATCCAAATCATTGTTAGGTCATACGGTAAAAGATTGGGAACTATTGCAAGATGTAATGGTAAAAGGGCAATTCCTAATGGCGCGAAAGGGCGTAGAGGTCATGAACAGTCAGGGGTTACCAGGAGACATTATCAATATTGCTTCGAAAAACGGACTGGTCGCCGGCCCCAATAATGTAGGATACGGCACCGCCAAAGCTGCTCAACAACACATGACCAGGCTTTTAGCTGCAGAACTAGGAAAAAGCAATATCCGGGTTAATACGGTAAACCCCGATGCGGTCATCGTCGGCAGCAAGATCTGGGAAGGAGAATGGGCAGCAGGCCGGGCTAAAGCCTACGGCATATCCGTAGATGAACTGCCGGCGCATTATGCAAAGCGCAACCTGTTGAATGCTATCATTTTACCGGAAGATATTGCTAATGCCGTCTTTGCATTGGTCGCTATCCTGGATAAAAGCACGGGGAATATTATTAATGTTGATGGAGGGATTGCCCCTTCATTTGTACGGTAACGATATTGAAATTAAAGCAAGAACCTGTCTCAGAGCAACGTCGCTGCTCAGATTAGACTCAACAATGGCTTTCAATCATCAATTATGCAGATTACAACAGAACAAATCGAAAATACCAACCTAAAATCATTAGCAGCCCATCAGCGCTCGTTTGAATTCTTACAGGAAACATTGCACCAAAAAGGCATCGACGTAGAAGAATGCCTCCAAAAAATACAGGACTTTCAAGTCGCTATTCCTAGCTGGGCCCTGGGAGCGGGAGGTACGCGTTTCGGACGCTTTTCCATAGGAGGCGAGCCGGCCACACTGCATGAAAAGATCAGCGATGTTGGTCTCATTCACGCTTTGACACAATCGGCAGGGGCTATTTCACTGCATATCCCCTGGGATATTCCCGAAGATCCGAAAGCGACGAAAAAACTAGCAGCTTCCCATGGGATCGTTTTCGATGCGGTGAATTCGAATACTTTTCAGGATCAACCTGATCAAGTGCATAGTTATAAATTCGGTTCACTTTGTCATACCGACGCCAAAGTGCGCGCCCAGGCCGTTCAACACAACAAAGCGGTAATCGACACCGGCATTGCCTTAGGTTCGAAAAGCATTACGGTATGGTTGGCGGATGGATCTTCATTTCCCGGACAATTAAATTTCCGGGGAGCCTTGCAAAGGACATTGGAAAGCCTACAGGAGATATACACCCACATGCCGGCAGACTGGAAGATGTTTATCGAGTATAAACCATATGAACCCAATTTTTACAGCACCGTCATCCAGGATTGGGGTACCTCTCATCTATTAGCTAATGAATGCGGAGAAAATGCCTATTGCCTCGTTGACCTTGGTCATCATCTGCCCAATACCAATATTGAACAAATTGTAGCCACTTTGTTATGGCGCGGAAAGCTGGGCGGCTTTCATTTTAATGACAGCAAGTACGGCGACGACGATCTAACGGTCGGCGCCATCAAACCCTATCAGCTTTTCCTGATCTTTAACGAACTGGTTGATGGCATGAATAACAATCAATCGAATAACCCGCCACTGGCCTGGATGATCGATGCAAGTCACAATGTCAAAGATCCACTGGAAGATCTAATGCAGAGTTTGGAGGCCATCAGGCTAGCTTATGCACAAGCTTTAATTGTCGACCAGGATCAGCTAGAAGCAGCAAGAGCTAATAACGACGTTACAAAAGCACAAGAAATACTACAGGATACTTACCGAACAGACCTGAGGGCATTACTGCAAGAGGCCAGATTACGAACGGGCGGAGCCTTAAATCCGATCAATGCCTACCGGGAACTGCAGGTACGGAATCACTTGATCCGAGAAAGAGGGTTGCATGCCAAAGCAACCGGTTTGTAAGGTATTCAGCAGATCAGTTCACTCCAGGTATCCATCTCTGTCATTTCATCCACAGGTGTCAGCGTAAGTCTGAATCCGAATCCACAACATCAAAACAATGAAAGTCACACTCATTTTCGACATCGGCAAAACCAACAAAAAATGCTTTCTCTTTGACGAGCACTACCAGCAAGTATTCAAGGAGTATCAGGTAGTTGAAGAAATAAAAGATGAAGACGGTTTTCCCTGCGATGACCTGCCCCGAACTCAACAGTGGATGAAAGCTGTTTTTAATAAGCTATTGAATGACAATAAATATGATATACAAGCCATTAATTGCTCTGGTCACGGTGCCAGCTTTGTTCATATTGATCAAAATGGGGAGTTAGTTGCTCCGTTGTATAATTATCTAAAACCTCTCCCGGAAGATATACAAGCTGCCTTCTACCGTCAATACGGCGATGAACTTTCCTTCGCCCGCACAACCGCTTCCCCCCAGCTCGGAATGCTCAATTCGGGTTTGCAGTTATATTGGTTGAAACATTGCAAGCCCGAAATATTTGAGCAAGTTCGGTGGTCTCTCCATTTTCCGCAGTATTTAAGTTATTTATTTACCCGTCAACCGGTCAGTGACTATACCAGTATCGGTTGCCATACGGGATTGTGGGACTTCACGAAAAACGATTATCACTCCTGGGTTTATGCGGAAGGGATCGACCGCAATTTGGCTCCGATCGTACCTACTAATACCTCCCAAACGGTTCTATTTGGGGAAAAAATAATAAAAGTAGGCGCGGGTATCCACGATAGTTCTGCGGCACTACTACCTTATTTCCTTTCGGATGAAACGCCGTTCTTATTGGTCTCGACCGGTACCTGGAGTATTGCCTTAAACCCGTTCAGCAAAGAAGCGTTATCTGCCGAAGACCTCAAACACGATTGTCTGAATTTCATGCGTATTGATGGCCAGGTGGTCCGGGCAGCCAGGTTATTTTTGGGCAATGAGTATAAGTTACAGGTTAAAAAGCTGAAAAAACATTACCGCATCGAAAAAGTCCGGCACCACCAAATGCAATTTGATAAAAAACTCTACCAAAACCTGAGCAGCAATAATAAGCGACACTTCAAATTTGAGAGCATCCAATTGCCGCGTGAAGGTCCGATAAGTACTGACCTTGCTAATTTTTCTACCTTCAAAGCCGCTTATCACCAATTGATGCTGGAATTGGTTGAATTGCAAATTGCTTCGGCAAAAAGAGCGATTGGCAATACTCCAATAGAAAAGATTTATATTGATGGCGGTTTTACAAAGAATGATGTTTATATTCAATTGCTTTTACTGCACTTTAAGAATAAGCAGCTTATCACAGCCAATGCACCTTTGGGTTCTGCCCTTGGGGCCGCATTAGTAATGAGGGAAACGCCCGTTGCCAAACAGTTTTTGGAAAAACATTATGCTTTAAAGGCTTTGAAATAATAGGACAGCCATGCAAGACGAAAAACAAATCATACAAACAGAGGAATTTGAGAGGGAGCCCGTTCCTTTGTCCCATTTAAAATCCTGGAAAAGCTTTCTTGGAATGTACGCCGGCGAGCACGCAGCGGGTACGGAATTTGTCATTGGCCCGTTGTTCCTGACGGCCGGTGTCAGTGCTTTTGATTTAATAATAGGGTTGCTCCTCGGCAATTTAATGGCCGTATTAAGCTGGCGGTTTTTGACGGCGGAAATTGCCGTAAAATACCGCCTGACCCTCTATTACCAGCTTGAAAAAATTTGCGGAAAGAACCTGGTTACCTTTTATAATGTAGCCAATGGTGTACTGTTTTGTTTTTTGGCCGGAGCGATGATCACCGTTTCGGCAACAGCCGTGGGTATTCCTTTTGATATGGAAATGCCGAAATTAAGCGATACGATGCCTAATAGCGTGACCTGGGTAATTATTGTCCTGGTTATTGGTTCAATCATATCTTTTGTGGCAGCAAAAGGGTACGATTCGGTTTCTAAAGCTGCGAACTGGATGGCCCCCTTTATCGTGGTGGCGTTTTTGGCTTGTGGTTTTGTATCTCTTGGCCAATTAGAAGTAAAGAGTTTTACTGATTTTTGGAATATCTGGGGAGCTGGCTCTGATCCGTTTCCCGGGCAGATCAAGTATACTTTTTGGCACGTAGTCTTGTGGTCTTGGTTTTGTAATGCAGCAATGCACATTGGTATGTCGGACCTATCGGTTTTCAGGTATGCCAAACATCCGGGCCTGGGCTGGACGACAGCAGCGGGGATGTACGTCGGCCATTATATTGCCTGGATAGCGGCGGCGCTGCTTTATGCCGTTTATCTGCGATCACCGGAAGCTCAGGCAATGCTCTCTCAGGATATTGCTCCGCCGGTTGCACCGGGTCCTTTAGCGTATAACGCCATCGGTTTCTTCGGCATTATAGCGGTGATCATCGCCGGCTGGACAACGGCCAATCCTACTATTTATCGTGCTGGTCTTGCTTTTCAGGCGATCGTTCCCAATTTCAAGAACTCTACTTTTTGGATGACGATCTTTGCCGGTGCTATTGCCACTATTGCCGGTATTTTTCCTGCTTTTGCCATGAAGCTACTGGATTTTGTCGCCTTGTACGGTTTTATCCTGGCACCCGTTGGGGCTATTATTGTTTTTGAACATTTTTTTGCCAAAAGGGCGGGCATAATCAGCAATTATGCAGAACAGCAAGGTATCTCTTTCAACTTTGCGGTATTGTTGGCCTGGGGTATCAGCTTCGGTGTTTTCTATTTGCTGTCAATATCGCAGGGGATATTTTTATCTTTTTTAACCTTACCGGCCTGGTTGGCGTGTGGATTTTTGTACTTGCTGATTAGTAAATACTATCAAAAAACAGCATAAATCAGACTCGAGTCAACTGAAGCCAGAAGTAAAAGGCTCATAAATGGAGTTGTGTGGAATCTTGTACCATTTGTCTCAGTAGCAAAACATAAAACGATGTACCGAAATGCTTTTAAAATGAAACTCAAGCCAGGTTTTGCAGCCGAATACAAAAAACGGCACGATGAAATATGGCCGGAGTTGAAGACTATGCTCTCCGAATCTGGGATCCGTAACTATTCCATTTTCCTGGATGAAGAAACATTGATACTCTTCGCCTTCCAGGAACTAACGGAGGATTTTGAAGCAGATGCCATTCCCCAAAATCCAATCGTACAAAAATGGTGGGCCTACATGGCGGATATTATGGAAACAAATGCGGATAATTCTCCGGTGTCGATACCATTGAAGGAGGTTTTTCACATGGATTGAAATCCTCGGAAATCCCTTTTAAATAATTGAACAACAACTATATATTCTTGAGTCTCAAATCTGGCATCTGATTAGTTTAAATAGATCACTCAACTCCAAACGTATGACTATTTTGAATAAATACGCTATTATAGTTGGTCTTGCCGGGAGTATCCTCGCTTGCCGATCTGCTCCCATTACCGAAGCGGAATGGCCAGCGCTGACCCCGGAAAACAAACCCTGGTCCCGCTGGTGGTGGCACGGTAGTAGTGTTACGAAAGCAGGAATAACGGCGGAACTGGAACCTTACTTAAATTGATTTAAAATTTTAATTGTGATGAAGTTAAGCAACATTCAAGTTCTATTTTCTTTCTGTATAATTTCAATCAATATTGGTTTTGCCCAGCAAAAAGTGATGATCAGTGTGGAACAAGACGAAAAAGCACCGGTGATCAGTCGACATATTTACGGGCATTTTGCCGAGCATCTAGGCCGGTGTATATACGGCGGTTTCTACGTAGGTGAAGATAGTGAAGTGCCCAATAATAGGGGGGTTAGGAACGATGTAGTAGAAGCATTGCGGGCATTGAAAATACCAAATCTTCGCTGGCCGGGAGGATGTTTTGCAGATACTTATCACTGGGAGGATGGTATTGGCCCCAAAGCTGAAAATGTACAGCGTTCATCATGACGCAAAATTGATCCCCCTGTCTTTTGAGTCACCAAATTATACTTACCAAGGAGAATCACTACCTGCAGTTTCCGCTTCTGCGTCAATGGACGATGACGGAAAAGTCCATTTTTCAGTAGTCAATATCGATGCTCAAAAAACTCAGGAAGTAACCTTAGACGTATCAGAAATGGAATTAACAAAAGTAACCGGAGAGATCTTAACTTCGTACAAGCTCCAGGATCATAATACTTTTGATGATCCAAATAAGGTACAAGCAAGGGAGTTTAAAGATGTCCAGTTGAATAACGGTCAATTAAATTTCAGGTTACCTCCTTTTTCGGTAGTGGTTTTGGAAGCCAGTAAATAGGTAGTGACAAAGACTTTTGTCATCCATAATTCCTTTTATGGTGACAAATATATTCCGTCATCCATAATTCCTTTTATGGTGACAAATATATTTCGTCATCCATAATCCCCTTTTATGGTGACAAATATATTTCGTCATCCATAATCCC
>CAZHNG010000154.1:0-9834 GCA_964533785.1 uncultured Saprospiraceae bacterium
CAATGAACAATGAACAATGAACAATGAACAATGAACAATGGGCAGTGGGCAGTGGGCAATGGGCAATGGGCAATGGGCAATGGGCAATGGGGGGGGGGTGCCAGTGAGCAATGGAGTGTGGGCTATGGACTTTAATTTGACTTTAAAGCGGAATTTAACTCTTTCTAACTCGTTAACATTATATGGTTATATTGGATTATGACCATTTACGGTCGAACTAAAACCCGCTAATCCGTTTATCTTGTTTGAACGCGTCTCTACCTGATCAAATTCGTCTCCCCCTTGAACGCCTGGCGTACCCCGTCGATGTATTCTACCTCAACGTACCAGATGTAAGTTCCGGCATTCATGGGTTGTCCCCGGAAATTACCGTCCCAGCCCACTGTAGCATCATTAACTTCAAAGTCGCTATTTTCGTATACAAGCTCTCCCCAGCGATCATATACCTGGAATAATTTCACGAAGGTACCGGGACGTCCATGTACTAACAGTGTATTGTTGATGTTCGGTCCTTGACCGTCTGGTGTAAATCCAGTAGGCACTCTCACGACTCTTATTTTCTCCACAATCACCTGCACCAGTTCAGTAGAACGGCAGCCTGCCGAATCAACACCGCTGACCTGGTAAGTGATCGTATTCTCCGGATTGGCTGTTGGATCCACGCAATCCGTGCAGCTTAGCGTACCTTCATAAGGTGCGGACCAATTAAAGGTAACACCTCCCTGGGCGTTTTGAGCGGTAACTCCTAAAACTAAGCTATCTCCTAATTGAATCGTATACCTTGATTTGTCGGGAATGATGCCGAGCGGTAATGGTTCGTTGAGTTCAGTCTGACTGGTATACAGGCAGTCGTTGGCATCGCGAATGTAAACGGTGTACTGCCCATCCCGCAGACCAAAGAAATTATTGGTGGAAGTAAAAGCATCATTATCAATACTGTATTGATAAGGAGCCGTTCCTCCTTCAGCTGCGATTAAAGTAATCGCTCCATCGCGCCCCCGAAAACAAGTCGGATCCTGTGTTTCCAGATCGATGATCACCGGTTCAGGTTCGGAAATAATGATGGTTTCAGTAAACTGGCAACCTTTTCTGTCGGTGATGGTAACGACATAGGAGCCGGCAGCCAGGTTATCCAGGTTTGGCGTTTGTTCATTAGTTGACCAGTTAAAGGTATACCCACCGTTACCACCGGTTGGTTGCACGGCGATGGCACCACTGGATTCCTGGAAACAACGGTTGTTTTCTGAAGTTACATTGGTGCTTATTGGATTAGGTTGATCTACCGTTACCGTCTGTACTGCTTCGCAACCTTTTTCGTCGGTGACGGTTACCTGATAATCACCCGCCGTTAGGTTAGCTGCTCTGGCAGTTGTTAGACTACCAGCATTGGCATCCCACTGGAAAGTGGCCGTAATACTACCGCCTTCACCTTGAATATTAATCACTTCAGCAGCTCCGTCGGCAGTTCCATTACAGGAAGTACTGTCGACATTGAATTCGAAACTAATGGGCGTGGGTTGTTTTAATTCAAAGCTTTTTTCTGTAAAGCAACCAATGGCATCTGTAACCGTTGCAGCGTAGGTTTGATTTCCTGCAAGATTCGTGATGATCTCCGTAGTGGCACCGGTACTCCACGAAATGGAATAATCTTGCGGATCCGTGCCAGTACCTCCGATAATATTGTCAATGCCGATCTGACCGTCACTCAGTCCCTGACAAGTCGGCTTGGTATGAATAAAGTTGAAATCTATCGGATCAAGATCATCTGCCTTAAGGCTTGCTGTTTTTTCACAGCCTGCTTCATCGGTAACGGTAACGCTATAAACAATAGAATCCAGGTTGTCAATACTGATCGTTGTAGTATTATTGGACCAGAGAAAAGAATAATTACTACCCGTTCCTCCGGCTACGGAAACCGTCAATTCATTACCTTGTTCGCCGGCACATCCCTGGGCGGTTTGGTCGATTGCTACTAACAATTCGTCAACGGGTTCGCTTATGGTAACCGCTCCGCTGGTTTGACAATCATTGGCATCTATAACGATCAGCGTATAATCACCAGCGGCAAGATCGGAAGCTTCCGGCGTAGACGCCCCATTATCCCATTGATAGCGGTAAGGCATAGTGCCGCCTAATGGGGTGGCGATGGCACGACCAGTGGCATCACCCTTGCAGGCTACATCCACGGGATCAATCTGTAGGGTTAAGGAATCCGGTTGGTTAACAGTAGCGCTATCCCTTACAATACAACCATCTGCGTCGGTAACGACAACGGAATAGGTACCTACCGGTAAAAATACCGCCCGGGACGAAATCTGGGCCAGGGTATCACTCCAAATGAATTCGTAAGTTCCCGGTCCTGTACCTCCCGAAACGACGGCTTCCATTTCTCCGGTGTTTTCACCAAAACAATTTACATCATCAACAAGGATATCGTCAATATTAAGACTGGTTGCGTTGGGATCCACTATGATCGTTAAGCTGTCCTGGTAGACGCAGCCATAACTATTGCTGACCTCAACGGAATAAGTTGTGGTTTGATTGGGGGTAGCCGTCGGAACGGCACAATCTACACAGGAAAGCCCTTCGGCAGGACTCCATAAAAAGGTGATGTTATTTTCACCTTGCAAGGTCATGGTCCACCCACCCAGTGCGCCGGCATCAACAACTCCGGTGGAGCTACTGATCAAAAGCCGCCATTCACCATTGGTATTCGTTCCGGATAGATTCGTCCATGGATCAACGGGTAAATAATCGTCTGTAAAGGGTGGGGTAGCGGTATTAATGGTAGCAGTAGCGGCAGGGGTGAAACAGGCGTTTTGAAATTGTCCGGTCGTGCCTTCTGCTACTAAAGTTACCCGTTGGCCGAGTGGGGATTCCAGTACGATAGAGTAGGGCGCGGATGCATTAATAGTAGCATTCAAACAAACAGACACGATGGTCTGATCAGGGTCGTTCATTACTCCCGGCAGGACATTGTTCACTGCTACAGTACTGCGATAGGTATTACCGGCAGGCACCGGAGAGCGATTAAAACTGCGGGCTGGTGATTCCTGGAAGGTAAATAAAATATCTTCGGGTAAATTTTCTGGTGTTGCGTCAATATTCACCGATGCTCCTTCACAAACCGTTGTATCCACCGAGCTGATCAAGTCTTCAAGGCAATCGATGCAATCGGGATGCGTAGGAGGAAGGACGACACTGGTGAAAGTCGTGTCAAAAGTACAGCCGAAGTCATCTTGTACGCTGAAGGTATAGGAGGTATTTCCAGCAGTATTGGCTACCGCCACAATTTCATCCTGGGTTCTGCTCAAGGTCTGTGCGTTGGTTTGCCAGCCGTAATCCACGATCTGCGGGGTGAAGGTGAAGGTTTCAATGACCGGGAATATATCTGGATTGAAGTTGATGCCCCAGGAAAATAGAAAACCATTGTCATTAATCTGGTTGTCGACGATCTCGAGCCGCCAGATCCCATTTAACTCGCAACCGACAAGATTGGTCAATGGCTCAAAACTTTCATAATCTCCCGGCGGCAGGGTATCAAGGCTCTGTGCGGTTTCGGTAAATCCTACCCAGGTCCCCGTAGCATTTGGCGTCCAGCAATAATCGAACCCACGGCCGGGAGCCGGAGACAATTCGTCAAATTGTACGGGTTCGCCGACAAAATTCACTTTGATCTCATTGGGTACAAATTCATTCAGGATGGCACTTTCTCCGCTGGGGCAAGTAATCTTCATTTCCAGGTCCCGGAGGTAGGAATGCTCCATATTAGCACAGATGCTCAGCAGATCATCGATGCTTTCGAGGCGCTGGCCAGGCGAAAACTGCGCAATGGCAATAGTATCGAAAACGGCTGTTCCATCGCCGTCAGGTATAAATACAGTATCGGATGGGGTGATCGCTCCACTTTGGAAGGCTGCTTCCCGCTCATTTATGGTATCTAAGGCCAGCGCTATGGTGTCTCCGATACAAACAGCACTATCCAATCCGTTCGCAAACTGATAATCCGGTTGTGGTGAAATTCTCACTCGCTGAGTAATAAAATTGGAATTCGTACAGCCGTTCGTATCGGTAATTTTTAACTGTACCACGTAGCCTCCGGGGCGTTCGTAACGGTGTTCTACCGTTGTACCCATACCAGTTGTACCGTCTCCGAAATTCCATTCAAAAACGGAAGTGGCGTCCGACTGGTTATAGGCATCGTTATTTTCAGGATATTCACCGGCACCGCTGAAGGTAATCGCTTGTCCCGGACAGGCATCGATATAACCACCGGTTACCATTGGGTTGGAATTGGTTAAACGGGCATTAATGCGTTGGCAAGGCACCACGCATTCTACTCTGGCACGCCAGCCTTCTCCTTGCCGGTCACCATCGGAAATGAATCTCACCGTAATACAGCCGGTAACATTGGTTTCACTGGCCCTTACGGTTAACTCCGGAGCCAGATTCTGTTTGGGGCCGAACCGGGCGATCAATTCTGCATCCGTATTCAAACCATTGTAAAAAAACAAAGAATCGCCCTCTTCGGTAAAGTTTTCCGATAATTCCAACTCCTCAAAAGTTAATGAGATCAAGTTTCCGCTTGCAGTATCTTCCGGGCAGATAGTTAAAATATAGGACTCATTAGCAGTGTAGGCTTGATCTCCGCCGCTATCTAAAAAAATTCCACCGCAATTGTCGAAAGTACCAGTCCCGGTCATTGGGTCAATATTTTCATCAATTCTAAAGACTGTCTGACTAGATAAAGATGCTGTTAATCCTAAGCCAAAACACAGTGTAAGCCATAAGACAGAAAGTGCCTTTTTCATGTAGTTTCAATTTTTTCTAACCTGCTATTTCCACAAGTTAATTGATAGTTGCTAAATAAATTTAGGTTGTCCAACGGGGTAAGAACAGGATATTTGAACCCGGTTAAGTAAAGGGTGTTTTTTAAGATCCACTGAGGAAAAAAGAGTATAATTGATAACGGGGGTAAAGAAGAAAAAAGGAGAACACTGCACATTTACCATTCTGGGTTCAAATATATGAAAAAATTGAATTTTATTATTCATTGATCCGATTTTCTGGTTCGTAAAAACTTTAGCGGATCAAGTTGGTATGACCTTTATAAACCTTTTGGTAACCATCGATAAAGGTCACCTCAGCCTGCCAGATATAAACACCGGCAGGTGCGTATTTGCCGCGGTAATTTCCGTCCCAGCCGATAGTCGGGTCATTTACCTCAAAACCTTGCGCTTCAAATAACAGCTCACCCCACCGGTCATAGATTTTAAAACTATTGACGATGCTGCCGGAATTGCCGTGAACCAATAACAGATCATTTGTCGCATCACCATTAGGCGTAAAGCCGGTAGGTACCATTATGACCCGGTCGATCTCTACTGTCACCTGCACCATATCAGTGGCCTGACAACCATTTTGGTCAGTAGCTGTCACCTGAAAAGTATTGCTGCGCATGGGGCTGATCAAGGCTTCCCTACAATCACTGCACTCAATTTTGGTATCTCTGAAAGTTGTCCATTGAAAATTGATCTGTCCCGTTCCATTTTGAGCTTCTGCTTCGAGGGTCGTCAGATCCCCTAACTGGATGATCTCAGGATCAGCACTCGCGAAGACGATTAGTTCTTCCGGTTCGTTAATGGCAATTTGTTCGGTAATTTGGCAACCGTTCGCATCTTGTATAACGATCGTTTGGCTGCCCGTACCAACGCCTCCCAAACTACTATTACTTGAAAATGCTCCGCCGTTCAATTGGTATTGGAACGGTGGTGTACCTCCTGCCGGGGTAAGAGTGATGGCTCCGTCGTTGGTATCAAAACACGACGGGGGTAAAACCGAAGTTGCAATACTCAAGGGACTTGGTTCATTGAGTACCAATGTACTATCCCGGCTGCAGCCATTCGCATCGGTAACCGTATAACCGTAAGCACCAGCACTTAGGTTTTGGAGTAGAGGGGTTGTCGCACCAGTACTCCATTGGTATTGATAGGGTGGCTGACCACCGGTTACGGTAAGTTGCAGGCTGCCATTGGAATCTCCGGCGCATTGGATAGATGTAGGAATACTGGTATTGATGCTGATTCCTTGTGGTTCATCTAAAGTCATTGAACTTTCTTCTGTGCAACCATTTGCATCTGTGATAGTGACAGTGTAAGTACCACTGGAAAGATTAGACAAGGCCTGGGTGTTTTGGCCATTGCTCCAGGTAAAAGTATAAGGAGCCTGGCCACCCATTGGAGGGGCGTTGAGTCCACCCGTAGTTGTGCCGGGACAAAGAATAGGATTGGTGATCTCAATTTCGACCAGATCTTCAGTCGGACCTGTAAGCGTGATCTCTTCCACTTTAGAGCAACCCACTTCGTCCGTTACGGTCACCACGTAGGTACCTTCCGGCAAAGTAGTCAAACTTGGAGTGGTAGCCCCATTGTTCCAGTTATAAGTATAGTTGCCTTGCCCGCCAGTAGTATTGACCGTAATGGCGCCGGATGCATCTCCTCTACAAATGATCTCATTGTCAATTTGTACAGCAACCTGGATTGGTGGTGTGTTGGGTTCTATTACCGTTGCAGTATCCAAGGCAGTGCAACCATTGGCATCGGTGATGGTGATAAAGTAATCGCCCGCCGGGAGTTCGTCAATTTGCGGGGTACTTTCACCTGTACTCCAGATATATGTAAAAGGGGCGCTGCCAATAACCGGTTCCACCAGGATAGATCCTGTTGAATCTCCCGTGCAGGTTACATCGGAAATACTGAAATCCACCACCGGTCTGGGGGCTGGCGGATCGATCGTAAATAATGCATTGTCGCTACACCCATTAATATCCGTAACCGTCAGGTCATAATCACCGGGTGCCAGTCCGGTCAAGGTGTTCGTGGTTTGAGGTGCGCCGTTATTCCAGGCAAAAGAAAGCGTGCCGGTTCCTCCGGTTACTTCTACGATTGCCGAGCCAGGGCCTTCTCCTTCACATACGGGAGAATTGGCGGTGATCCCTTGAATGGAAGGAGGTGGAGTATCGCTTACTCTAACCTCAATAGTATCTCTGAATTCACAATTTAACGTACTACTGCTCGCAAATACCTCATAAACAGTAGTTGAAGCAGGGGTTGCTACCGGATTAGGGCAATCCGTGCAAGAAAGCCCATCCGCAGGGCTCCAGGAATAGGTGAATTGATCATAGAAATCTAATTCCGGATTAGTCCGAATTTCAAGGTCAACACCAATACCACTGCAAACTGCGGTTGGTCCTTGTCGATCAGTAAACCTGGTTTCACATTTTACACACTCCGGATGATCTTCCGGGCGGACCGTTAAATTGATAGTGGTATCTTTCTGACAACCAAATTCATCCGTCGTGGAAAAGGTAAAAGGCAGATTCCCCTCAGTCAGTGCTACAGCAAGGGTGGAGTCGCGATTATCATCTAAAATGTCGGGACCACTCCAACTGTATTGCTGGATCTCAGGAACAAAAGTCTCCTGTTCTGTGGGTACCAAATCTTCGTCTAACTCCATCCCCCAGAAAAAAATAAATCCATTATCGAAGAGCCAGAGATCCTTAATACGCATGGTCCAGTTACCATTCAACGGACAACCGATCAGCTCGCTGAAGTCATCAAAAGGCCGGTAGTCTTGTACGGGTAAAGTAGCTCTGTTGGTATTGGCAAAATTGGCATTGGCATATTCGATCCAGGTTTGCTGTCCGTTCAAATTCCAACTATAGGTATATCCTTCACCGATATTGATTTGTGTGTTATCATTGTCATTCGGGATGCCCAGGTATACTTCTCTGCCGCGCTGACCATCGAAATCATGTAGGGTCATGATCTGACCATTGGGGCATTCCAGCTCAATCTCCAGATCCCGCATCCAGGTATGCTCCATGTTGACGAATATATTCCGAATATCGGTTTCGCTGGTAATCGTCTGTCCCGGACTAAAGGTCGTAAACCGGATCGGCGATTCGTAAAACACACCTTCACCATCGGGTAAAGCGATTGAATCCGCACGGATATTGATCGCTTCGAAACTGCCTGAATCCGGAACGGCACTAATCGTTTTACCGCTTATTACCCCTTGGTTAACGGCAGAAGTCAGGGCAATGGTGTCGCCGATACAGAGCGTATCAATAGGTTCCATGACAAATTTTGGCGGGGTAGCCACCCGTACACGTTGCGTAATTGCATTGTTGTTACTACAGCCCAGTGGATCTTGTATATTCAACTCAACAATATAACCGCCGGGTTGATTGTAGGTGTGCGTAATCGACTGTCCTTCCCGGATGATGCCATCTCCCATATCCCAGTTGAAGGTGGATAATTGGTCCGATTGAGCGTAGGTATCCGGCTGGGAAGCCTGCGGATATTCTCCACGGCCCCTTAGGGTAATCGGCTCACCCAGGCAGACACTTATCCACCCGGTATCGGCCGGAATTACTTCGGGAGAACTTGAGGCTATTTCGGCTAAGATATCCTGGCAGGCAAACTCGCAACTGATCTCTGCTCGCCAACCTGCTGCATTTTGACTGTCATCTGACCTGAAAGTTACCGTTAAACAACCGGAGGAATTTTCTAGAGTGGCTTGTATGGGGCGATCAAAATTATCAAAGATGTTATCCGCAACGCTTTGGGATTCCTTATCATCCCAGCAAGATAGTAGGTTAGCATTTGTATTGGGCCCGTCATAAAAACAAAGAATATCACCTTCGGCTATTCTGAATCTTTCAAAAAAGAGTCTGATTCTTCGCCCTGGTTCATCCGGACAAATGGTGTAAGTGAAGTTTTCATTGTTTCTGTAGTTTCCAAATAGTCCGGTACCCCGGCTGTCCGTAAATTGTCCAGGACAGACATTGATCCTTCCGTTCTCTATACGATAATTTTGTCCAAAAGAAAGATGAGTAACAAATCCCAAGATCACCAATAAACACAAGCGTAAATGTTTCGACATGTAAATAGCGTTTGATTCCAGAAATAAC
Source organism: uncultured Saprospiraceae bacterium (assembly GCA_964533785.1). Classification (GTDB taxonomy): domain Bacteria; phylum Bacteroidota; class Bacteroidia; order Chitinophagales; family Saprospiraceae; genus JANQRV01. The sequence continues at coordinate 8,975 of CAZHNG010000154.1, forward strand.
AAGGGCGCCTCGCTCAATGAGAGTTGAGTTATTAGGGAAGGGATAGCAGAAAGGTTTTATAGTTGCTTTTTAATGTAGAAAGGTCGTCTGTCTTAATTAGGACTAAGGTATAAAATTGTATTGTAATTTTAGATATACCAAAAGAAATTTAACTTAAATCGGCTGAGAATACCTGGCAATTCCATAGAAGAAAAGAATTAAACTGTATTTTCGGCCATTATTTTTCGAATAAAACTAGATCATAATGGCAATAATTGATGGCAGAGCTTTAGCGAAAACCATAAAGGCAGAAATGGCGGAAGAAGTGCTGAAGATAAAAGGAGAAGGTCGTAAAGTTCCTCACCTGGCCGCTGTATTGGTGGGCGATCATCCGGCTAGTCAGGCTTATGTGCGTAATAAAGTAAGGTCTTGTGAGAAAATCGGCTTTGAATCTACGCTTATCAGAAAGGAAAGCGATATCACCGAAGGAGAATTGCTGAATGTAATTGCAGAACTGAATGCTGATGAATCGATTGACGGTTTCATTGTGCAATTGCCGTTGCCAGGACATATTAGGGAGGAAATGGTCACCCTGGCCATTGATCCGAGGAAAGATGTAGATGGTTTTCATCCCGAAAATTTTGGGCGCATGGCACAAGGATTGCCGGCGTATTTACCTGCCACCCCTTTCGGTATTTTGGAGATGTTAAAGCGTTATGAGATTTCAACTGAAGGCAAAGAAGTGGTCGTAGTGGGCCGGAGTAATATCGTTGGTACACCGATAAGCATTTTGCTTTCGCGGAAGGCTAATCCGGGCAATGCCACGGTAACCGTCTGCCACAGCAGAACGAAAGATCTGGCTGAACATACCCGCAGAGCTG
>CAZHNG010000154.1:9844-15124 GCA_964533785.1 uncultured Saprospiraceae bacterium
ATTGGGCGGCCAGATTTTATTACTGCTGAAATGGTAAAAGATGGGGTCGTAGCAATCGATGTTGGTATTAACAGAGTAGATGATGAAACGACCAAAAAGGGATACCGCTTAGTCGGTGATATCGATTTTGAGGGAGTTTCCAAGAAAGCTAGCTATATTACCCCGGTTCCGGGAGGTGTAGGTCAAATGACAGTAACGGCTCTTTTGATGAATACTTTAAAAGCACGTCGGGGGGAGATTTATGCGGAAAAGGTGCGGTAAAAAGTGGTTCGTGACATAGTGTCTTTTTTTGAAATCAAAATATAGTATGACCTGTACAGAAGGTAATCAGAAAATCGTGGATCAGATCGTGACTTTGATCGGACAACTGACCATTGATCAATACCGGGCTCCGCTACCTTTATTAAAGAATAATTCTTTGGGAAAGCATTTTCGGCATATTTACGATTTTTACAGTTGTTTTTTCAAAGGGGTAGAAAAAGAGCTCGTAGATTATACGCTGCGCGAACGCAATACAGCGATTGAAACTGACCCGGTTACTGCAATTGCGGCATTTCAGGAGCTGAAAAATTTGTTTAAAGCACCGGAAGATCATTTGATCAAAGTAATTGCCGATTTTTCGGCACAAGAAGAGAAGCGGTCCGTTATTTCTTCTAATGTGGGCAGGGAATTGATGTTTTTACACGACCATACGGTGCATCACCTTGCCATTATTTCGATCGGTATCCGAGAGGCATTTCCCGATGTTGAATTGGATGAGGAAGTGGGGCTTGCGCCGGCAACAATAAGGTTTACGGGTTGAACGGGTTGCGGGTGGATAAGGTAGGTGGGTTGGGGTTTTGAATTGTATCCGTTTTTAAAGACACCGTTTGGATGGGTAAACCCAGCAATTTCCAATATGACCGCCATTTAATCGACACAAACCTGCCTGCCGATACCGTCAGGCAGGAACACTAAATCACAAAATCCCACAAAATCTTTAGTGGATTTTCGTGTTTTAGAGCCGATAGCTATCGGCTTAGTGGCATATCTTAAATCCCAAATTAGAAATCGCTGGGGTAAACCTGGTTGAATAATTGTTTCTTTGGATTGCAGGATTTTATGTATTGAGTTTAAATCCTAGTTTCATGAAAAATGAACGGCTGATATTTTCATTATTAATTGCGGTATTAGGGCTGCTTTTTTACGTTCCTTTTTTGGGCGGTGTCCATCTTTTCGACTGGGATGAGATCAATTTTGCGGAAATCAGCCGGGAAATGATCCTGTTAGATGATTATCTGCGGGTTCACGTAAATTTTTTACCCTTTTGGGAAAAGCCTCCCTTCTTTTTCTGGTTGCAGGCATTGGCGATGAAAATGTTTGGGGTCGGGGAATTTGCGGCGCGTTTGCCCAATGCGCTTTGTGGCGCGCTCACTTTGGTTTTGTTGTACAATTTTGGCCGGCAACTATACAATCATCGCTTTGGCATCATCTGGAGCGGGGTCTATTTCGGAACTATTTTACCATTTCTCTATTTTAAGTCCGGCATTATTGACCCTTGGTTTAATCTGTTTATTTTCATTGGGTTGTATTTTTTTATTTTATTTCATTGGAAAAAAAATGAGATCGGTCAATTGCCCTTGAAGCATAAGCCGATTTTCTATTTGTTTTGGGGTGGTTTTTTTGTTGGAATGGGTATTTTGACAAAAGGACAAGTTGCTTTTTTGATCGCGGCCTTGACCATCATGGTGTACTGGATGATCCAGCTCTATCATTACAATAAGCGAGATTTTATTTCGCTTTGTTTGCTCTTGTTGTGCAGCTATCCATTGTTAAAAATCTATCAGAATACTGGAAATAATCTTTGGTTATACCTTCTTTGCGGTGTTCTTGCCGGGGTGATATTGCTCGTTGTTTTATATTATGGGCGGTATTCTTTTTTTATCACCTTCCCGGAAATATTGATCTTTACTTTTGCCGCGACGATCGTTACTTTAACCTGGTATGGATTGGAAACCTGGAAGAACGGCACCTGGTTCATTGTTGAATTTAATAAATACCAGTATCGCCTGTTCAGTACACCGGATGCTGGGCACCGTGGTTTTTTGGGGTATCATTTTGTGGTGTTGCTCGTTGGCTGTTTTCCCGCGTCCATTTTTGCCATTCGTTCGTTTTGGAATATTGGCCAGGACACTAATACCCACGAAAAAGACTTTAGACAATGGATGAAAATACTTTTTTGGGTGGTGTTGATCTTATTCAGCATTGTCAGGTCCAAGATCGTTCATTATTCTTCGATGTGCTATTTTCCTTTAACTTTTTTAGCGGCTGTTGTCATTTTTAAAATGATCAATAAGGAAATTCAATTGAATCAGTGGATGAAAGGCGGACTACTTGCTGTCGGAGGACTCTACGTGGCGGCTACCATTATTCTTCCTTTTATCGGTATGGATACGGACCGGATCAAACCCTTATTTGACGATCCTTTTGCGGTAGCTAATTTGGATGCAGCGGTGAGGTGGACGGGTTGGGAGAGTAGTGCGGGTATTTTTTTATTGGTGGTGTTGTGGCTCTTTCTACGTTGGTCGAAGAAAGGAAAATTCATTCGCAGTTTTTCAGGGCTCTTTGGTGGTGTTGCTATATTTGTGATGCTAACGCTGATTTTTTTTATAGGTAGAATTGAAGGTTATTCACAACGAGCAGCCGTTAGTTTTTTTGAAAGTAAAATGGACGAGGACTGCTATATCATTTCTCATGGCTATAAAACATACGCACATTTATTTTATGCGCGTAAGCCAGTGGTAGAGAATGAAAAAAGTTATGAAAAGGATTGGCTGCTTTATGGTAATGTAGACAAGCCCGTATACGTAATTACCAAGATCCATAAAGCAGATGAAATGCGCACTATTGAAACCTTGGAGGAAATCGGCAATAAAAATGGATTTGTCTTCTTTAAGCGTAAATAATTTTTGATGTTTATTTTAGGATTTACAGCAGTAATATTGGCTTTGTACCTGGTTCTTTTTTGGTTGGTACCAAAGGGTTGGGTACTGCATGAATTACTGTATTTTCCTTTTTTCTGGATTCGCCATATTGCTACAGCGCGAAAATCCATGAATGAAGAGAAAATAGCGTATGGCGACCATAAACATCAATACTTCCTCTATTTTAAACCTATGGTAGAACCGGCGAAAAAGCGGATCGTCCTTTACTTTCACGGAGGAGGCTGGCGTTATGGCCGTCCCCGTTTTTTTAGGCTCAACGCCTATTTTTTTGCCAGTCGTGGTTATCACGTTGTTTTACCATCACACCGTCATCCGCCAAGGTTTAAATATCAGGATCTGCGGGAAGATCTGGCAAAACTATTTTATAAGGTAAACCAAATGTCGCTCGATAATGAGTGGTATGATTGTAAGATGATTCTTACGGGAATGTCTTCCGGTGGACATTTAGCGACTCTTTCGGTTTACGATCCTTTTATTTTACAACACAATCATTTTTCTATTGACAAGTTTGGGGGGTTATTGGTCTGTGGTGCACCATTGAATTTTAATTTAATGCCGGACGTAGCTACCATCAGAGACATGGCAGGCCCCCGGTCCGGAGAACTTTTTCAGATCGCTAATCCGCTCAATCATCTCAAACCTGGAATAAGGATCCCTATTCTTTGCTTTCACGGTGAAAAAGATGCTATTGTCCCTTTTTATTCTATCCAACCTTTTGTTAAAGAACTCAGTAGTTACCATCCTGCCTTTACTTTTCATCCGATAAAAAACGGAAATCATTACCAGGCCTTGAACTGGCTGTATAAAAAGGGGAAAGAAAGAAAGATTTTAGAGGAATGGTTAGAAGAGTTAAGTGAACCTTAAGATGTTCAGTAATTGCCCTGATTACTGATTTATCCAGGTAAATAAAGTCTATAATGTTGCCTTCCTAATGCCGTTCGGACAGGTTCATTGGTTAATAATTCTTTTTTCTTTTTTATATTTATAGAAATTGATCACACTATAAACTGCAAACGTCAACACAATGGAAAGTATCGATGCATTAGGCGCCAGGCCGGAACGCATTGCCGCATTTACCGGAGATCTCTTATCTGAAACGGAAGATGAAGAGTTGAAGGCTATCGCCAGACAGGCTGCCAGGGATTTATCGACTCCTATTGCACTTGTCAACTTTGTACTGGAACAGATCCAGTTTTTTAAAGCCCAGCATGGGTTACCGGAAGATCTGGTGGCAGCGCGGGGGACAGATCGCGATGTTTCATTTTGTCAGTTTGTAGTCCGTAATGGTAAACCATTTGAAGTAGCCGATGCTCAAAAAGATGAACGGGTACCAAAGCATCTGGTAAACCATTATGGGATCAGGTCATACTTAGGTATGCCGATTGTCGCTAATGACGTTATTGTAGGTTCACTCTGCGTTATCGATACCAAACCACGCGCCTTTTCCAATGAAGAACGCGAAAAACTACAGCAGCTAACTAACCTGGTCAATGATCGCCTGGCCTTATTAGCTGAAAAAAGAAAACGTACTTTCCCCATTACCAAGACCAAAAACCTTGCCGTTGCACTGGAACAACTCAAAAGGACATTAGAAAACATTGAAGGTGAGGTGTTGCCGGGAAGAAGTGAAACGCTTGCCATCGGCTCACTGATGAGAATCGTTGAACATTCTCTGCAATCCGATACGGTACCGCCGGAAATCATTCACCGAACGCTACGCTCTGCTAAGGTTGCCTTCACAAATTTCAAAGATCGATTGTATGATATCCAGATAAGTACGGATGACGCGAATACCTCCCTTTCCATACTTGAAAATATCGTGATGCCTGTATCTACCTCCGTATCTGAGATAGTCCATGCAGGTATAGCCTTGTCTAGCGGTCCGCTTCAATCCGTTGGGGGATATTTTTTAACTCCGATAGATTCAGGTCTTCAAATTGCGATCTCAAAGACTTCGGCAACTACTGCTATGTCAGCTTGTATCTCCGCATTGATCTCTGAAATGATGTTTTATGCTATTAATACAGGAATAAATATTAAGGTAAAAAAGGAATTGGACTCCGCCGTTGCTATCGGGTTTACTGTAGAAAACATCGGAGAATTTAATTATGCGGATGCCGTTCAGAAAATTCAACAACAATTAGGAGAAACGGTTGATTTTAACCTTAAGGCAACGGAGCAGGAGTTTAAGCTAATTTTTCCCATGCTTGAAAAATAAATCTTACTTTCCTGAATTGGCGATTAATACACTGTAACACAAATTTCTTTGCATTTTGAAGCCGTCTTTTCGTCCAAC
>CAZHNG010000155.1:0-15050 GCA_964533785.1 uncultured Saprospiraceae bacterium
CGGCTCTACGGTTGTTATTGCAGATTGTATTTCCGTGTTCCCAAACGTGCCGGAAAGTTTTGATCGAATGAATGTTAGAAATGTAGATGGACAGGTGATTATACGGGATAAATAAAAGCTTAATAGCAATAAAGGAGAAAACGCTCTGAAGTGAACGTTTGCTTCCTCCAACATGTCAACTCTACCATCGTATTCAGCTTGAATCAATAATCGCTTTACTGTTGAGCATCCTACTTTGGGCGTTTCTGTATACAGGTAATTATGCTTCAGGGAAATATGAGTTGCATGTATCAAATCTTCTGCTTGGAGGTACCTATAACATGGTTCCGCACTTTTTCGGAAAAATTCCCATGTATTCATCCATTCACTCATGAGCGTAGGTTTTAGTAAGGGGATTTTATTAATTTTTTAAACAATAACCGTAATCCGAATGGCTTTCAACCCCTCGACTCCCTGCATTTTCTCCAGTTCCAGATCTTCAATTTTGGGGTTGATGTACCCATTGCGGACGAGGTGATCCAGGTAAACCTGGTATTCTTGTCGGTCTTTATCCTGTAACCAAACGATAGCGATCTTCCCCGCCTGCGTTAAGCGCTCAGTAGTGCCTTTAATGTAGGCTTTGTCGATACGTTTTTTCAAGATTTCGTACCGGACATTGTAAGCGCCATCTATATCGAACTGTTTTTCATCCATTTGAAAGCGAATACTCAAGGTGCTATTATAAACGAAGATCAACTGCGCCGTGGTTAAGGGGACGGGGAAATTTTTAGCTTGTTCTTCCACCAGTCTCGTGATCTCACACATTGTAATTAATTGCCACAAGCGAAAATCCTGCAGATAGAAAGGATGAAATTCTCCTTCTTCAAGGATGGACTGGCCGAGGTATAGATTGTATTCCACTCCATCCGTCTGGAACTTTTCAAAATAATGCGGAAGAATCTGTTGCATTTTTTCCTCTTCCTGGAGTAGGTAGTGACTAATGGCCTGGTTAATAAGGCCTACGCTGTCTTCGTATGCTTTTCGGGAACGATAAACGATATCTAGTTCAGGATCCATAAAGTCAAAATATTCATCCATTTCCTTTTGGGGCAGTTGTGGGAAGCGTGAACTCAACTTTTTGATCAACGGATGGATCTCTTCCGTAAGCAATTCTACGATCACTGATTCATCGCTAGAAGCAAATACTCCTTTTTGCAGCTTTTCGAGGTGCGTTTCTACTTTTGCTGTATAAACCTCGAGCAGATGAAAACGCAACGCTTTTCGACAGTCAATCAATAATTGGTATAATCGTCTAAGATTGTCGAGCAGGTCAGCCTGAATAGCACTGTTGCGTTGTTTGGAAGAACTAACGATGTCAGCTTGACCGTATAGCGGATAGACGTCTTTGAAAACGATTTGTTCAGGGGTGCTTTTTCTTTGTTTAATAGCACTTTCCCAGAAATAATTACTAGCTACTTTTCTAAATTTCCACTCCACGCTCGGATGAATGGAGGTAAATTCTTGCTGTATGGTCAAACGAACGGAGTTTTCCATTTCCTGGATAAACTTGTTGCTTCCCATTTCAAATAAAGTAATGAACTCCTCTAATTGCAAAATTGTAAGTTGACTGAAACGGTAGGGCTGGGGGGAGGCCAATTCAAAAATGGATATTATTTTTCCTTCATCATCGGTCATAGGAGCAAGCAATAAACTTCTGAATCCTTTTTCCAATAATTTTTTTTCAAGGGTAGATAGATGAGTTTGTTCCCGCAGGTCTTCAATGACATGGGATTGCCCGTAGAATAATACTTTACCATAAGCACTTTGCTGGTCTCCGAGGGATTGGTGCATCATTTCCGTATCATATTCACGTAATAGGCACCAGGTGAGACTTTCAATCCACGGACCGTGTACAGTTTGTAAGGCACCAAGGTGGAGATCGGGCATATCCAGGTATGAACGTACCAGTATTTCCAGGTAGTTAAGGTCGTTTTCGTGACCACTTTTTCCACCCTCATTGGCGGCCATTTCCTGCACAATTGAAAGAATTTCTGATTTGGTCACATCAGATAAAAGCCCGATCACAAATCCTTCAAAAACAAAATTTTCTGGTGGAATATACCGAAGCCATAGTTCTTCGTCATGCAAATTATTAAGCAGTTCATGGATCTGTTTTTGACTTAATTCTTTTAGCGGCTTTATTGTTTTTATCTTTAAATAATCCAATTTGATGTCGAAAGAATAATGCCGCTCCATTTTTGTGTTCCGGTCCCTGAGCGTCATTCCCTGGGTAGTGTATATTTTTGCATTTTGGTTATAGAAGGTATTGAGCACCGACATACCTGCGATAAGAATATTCTGCGCATAGGTGCTTTGGTACTTTAGTGAAGACACCTTAATTTCCCAGCGATCATCATTCACTAACTCTAAGAAGGCCGGAGTCAGAAATCTAAACTGGTGAAAACTTTCAAATGGTCCTTTGATGAACCCCATCTGATCTTTCAAGAAAAAAGCAGGGAAAACCTGGATCATCAGAGGGGCGAGATCCTCATGTCGGTGAAGTAATTTCTGGTCTTGATGAACCTGCCGGAGTTTTTCTTCTATTTCTTCCAGGCGAGCAATGGTATTTGATAAGGCCTTGTCTTGCAGACCTTGGCTTTTTGCTTGCCATTCCTCTTTTAGCTTGGAAAGACTAAATCTCGATTGGTATCTCGAAGGAGTATCTTGTTCGGCATGCTTTTTAAAATCCTCTAATGGAATAAAACCGTCATTTGTTGGATGTTGTAGGTTATGTAATTGTGGGTTTCCCATCTCTTTATTTTTAACGATGCTTAATTGTCCTCTAAATTACGGTTCTAATTTTAATCGGATTCCAATCGTCGATAAATAAATGGGCCCTTTTATATGGGGTTTTGGCGAAAACCAGGATCTGGTCATCGGGGAAAATTTCTTTTAAGGTAGGGTGTTCAGTTTGATTGATTTAAGAATTCAACCAGATCTTTTCCCGCAAGGGCTAGGGTCGAAATTACGGCCCCCGTTTCTGCTCTTTTCCTGGTTTCATCGACTGTCAAATCGATATCTTCTTTCCGCACAAAATTTTCTTGCGTTATGATATTGGAATGTGGAATGACTCCTGTGCGAATATCCATCAGTATGGTTTCACAAGTGGCGAAAGCTTTAGCTTCATCTTTTTTGAACATTTTATATTTGTAATAGATACCGCTTCACTCAAATCAATGGTTGCTCATTCTTCCAACGCAAAAATCCGCTCCATTAACACCCACTTTTCATCTTCTTTTGCCCAGGGCAAAGCCTGCTGAAATTGCCACATCAGTTCCTCCCATTCCTGTACCTTGGGATTTTTGGCATCCATTTTCGCTTTTTCGGCAAAATCAAAATCATCTTCCGTCTCCATCACCATAAAAAGACGGTTGCCGGTCCGGTAAATCTCCATATTGAGAATACCGGCAGCTTTGATGCTTTCAATAATTTCCGGCCATACTTTTTCATGGTGCTCTATGTAGGCCTGGATGAGTTGAGGGTCCTCTTTCAAATCGAGGGCTAGATGGTATTTTTTCATGGTTAATCAAACGAATTACTATCTTTTAAAGCTTGGAAACTCAAGGCGATCAATTAATTCTAAAGTTCAGCAGCCAAGTCGTCTGAAAAAACCTTCTTGCTTGTCGAAACAAATTACATAAAATCTTCCGGTTGGAAATTACTGATCGAGCATAAGCTTAGCTACAGGGCTATATAAATATATCTTCTGATAACCACAGTTTGGCAGTAATTCCAATCAAAGGATACTACCACCGCACCACAATCTTCCCCATCGACTGTCTGGACTCCAAAAACCGGTGCGCCTCCGCCAATTGATCGGCCGTAAACGAGCCGCCTACTTTCGGTTGTAAAATACCCTCAGCAGTCATCCTTACCACTTCTTTCAGCATGGTACCAATCTTGGCGGGACGATCATCGGCAATCCGCAGCATATTTACACCGATCATGCCTTTGGAATTCCTTAAAAAGGTGACCGGATGATAGATGCCAAAACCCAAGGCTATCCGGAGTTTGCCGAAGAAGCCTTTCGCTTGTGTCATCGAAGATCCTCCGTAAGTCAGTAAACGACCACCGGCACCGAGCAACCGAAAGCCTTTCTTAACCGATTGCCCGCCAACCGGATCAAAAACCACATCCAGACCACCGTCTCCTGCTATCCCTCGGATGACGGCCGAAAAATCCTGCTCCCGGTAATTGATAGGATGGTCAACGCCTGCTTCCCGCAAAGCTTCGATCTTTTTGGGAGAACCGGCGGTCCCATATATCACACAGCCGCGGTTTTTCGCCAATTGCACCAGGGCGGTTCCCACGCCACCCGCAGCAGCGTGGATTAAAACGTGATCGCCTTCGTGTAAACGTACCATTTCCTCCGCCAGATAGTAAGCGGTGCAATATTGGGTGGAAAGGGCAACTCCGACACCTGCATCCATATCCTCAGGAATAGCCGCCAAGCCTCGTACATCCGTTAAGGCGTATTCTGCGTAACCACCAAAACGAGTGAGGGCCGTCACACGCGTGCCTATAGCAATTCCTTCCACTCCTTCTCCGACGGCTTCAACCCGGCCCACTACATCGTAGCCCAAAACAGCGGGTAGGGGAGGGGCTTGATCGTATAAACCCAGCCGCGCCATCACATCCGCAAAATTCAGACCAAAGCCTTCGACTTTTATCAACACCTGGCCCGGGCCCGGTCGCGGTGTTTCGGTTTCCCTGATTTCAAAGGCTTGTTCCGGAGTTCCGTTGCGAATGAGGTAGGCAGCTTTCATTATTGAAATTTTTTAGAAAATGTTTTGATTTCGTGCCGGTCTGCCCCCAATGGTTTGGAGCCAGGCTGGCAGGAAATCAAAACTCGCATCATGCATAACCTGTGTTTTGGTTTTTGAGCAATAGTGCATTAGGCTCAAAATATTAAAAACTAAGTGATTTACCATTATCAAGGGCAAAGTCTATTGCATAAAATCAAAACAAGTTCTTAACGATACAATGTTGAATAAGGAATTACTATACCATCTTAAAATTTCTTTCGGTAGGGGCAGGTTAACGATAATCTTTTTCATTTTGGACACCGACAGTCGTCGCATCCGCTATTTATTGACCATAGGCCACCGCCTTCTGCCGGGCTACTCCCAACCCTTCAATCCCTAATTCTACTATATCTCCCGGTTTTAAATAGCGCGGCGGATCAAACCCAAGCCCAACACCCGATGGTGTTCCCGTAGAGATCACATCTCCCGGTAACAGCGTCATATAATTGCTCAGGTAGCTCACCAAATAAGGAATGTCGAAGATCAAATCACTGGTATAAGAATCCTGTAATCGTTCACCGTTCAAATCAAGCCAAAGGTGCAGGCTATGCGGGTCACTGACCTCATCCTTAGTTGCCAAATACGGACCTATGGGGGCGAAGGTGTCGCAGCTTTTTCCTTTGACCCACTGACCACCTTGCTCCAATTGATAAGCCCTTTCGCTATAATCATTGTGTACGGCGTAGCCGGCGATGTAGTTCATGGCTTCCGCCTCGCTGACGTAACTGGTGCGCTTTCCTATGATCACCGCCAATTCCACTTCCCAGTCCGTTTTTTCTGATCCTTTTGGAATGACCACATCGTCAAAAGGGCCGCAAAGTGCGCTGGTAGCTTTGAAGAAAATAATGGGTTGTTCTGGAACGGATGCTCCGCTTTCTTCTGCGTGTTTAGCGTAGTTCAAACCAATACAAACGATCTTGGATGGCCGGGCAATGCAGGGACCCAATCGCTCATTTGCATCAACTTCCGGACATTGACCGGCATTTTTTTCCAACCAGTTGCGCAACTTTTCGATGCCGTTGTCCGCAAAAAAGCTTTCGTTAAAATCATTGGTAAAAGAACTGACGTCAATCCGTTTATTATCAGGTAAAATTACTCCGGGTTTTTCTTTACCGGTAGCGCCGAATCTGAATAGTTTCATATTTAAAAATTAAAAAATTAGTAATGAGGTTTAAGTTAATGCTGGTCACCCGCTCTCTCGTCTCCCGTTCGCTTGCGATCTGGCATCTTTTGTCTGACACCTGGCATCTATCCCCTAAGAAATCAACTTAAGGAAGCCTCCGTCGATCGGGTAATCCGTCCCCGTTATAAACCCTGCGGCATCAGAGCACAGGAATAAGGCCAGGTTAGCCACTTCTTCGGGTGCTCCCATACGACCAATAGGCTGTGTTTTAGAAAGATAGTCAAACATTTCCTTTTCCTTGCCGGGATAATTCCGGGCCAAATACGCATCGACAAAGGGCGTGTGGATCCTGGCCGGCGAAATACTATTGCAACGAATACCATACTTGATATAATCCATAGCTACGGAATAGGTCATTGTAAGTACTGCTCCTTTGGTCATTGTATAGCCAAAACGGTCAGGGATGCCTACGGATGCGACGGTAGAAGCCATGTTTAAGATAACCCCGCTTTTACGCTCTTTCATATATTTTATACAGGCGTACATGCAATTGTAGACACCTTTGACATTGACGGAAAACAGGCGATCAAAATCTGCTTCGCTGGTATCTTCCAGCTTACCTACGAAACCGATACCTGCATTGTTGACCAGGATGTCGACCGGATGTTGCGCCTCGATTTTTTCAATTAGCTTAATAATGCCCGGCTGGTCGGTCACATCGCATTTGTGTCCCCAGGCATTGCTTCCTGATTGTTGGATTTCAGCCGCGGTTTGTTGCGCTTTATCTATTCCAATATCAAGGATGTGAACGTCTGCTCCGGAAGCGGCAAACCTTTGGGCAATGGCTTTGCCAATACCACTGCCTCCGCCGGTGACTATTGCTTTTTTCCCTTCGAGGGAAAATGGGTGTTCTGTTGTTGGTTTATTCATTTCTCTAAAATTTTTATCTACGAAACTAATTCCGGGTTATTGTATTGCGAACTGAAAAAGCTGTAATAGACGACTACCAAAAAACATAACATGGGTACCACGTACGAAATGTGTATACTACCAGTAGCATCGGAAATCGCTCCTTGCAGAATGGGCAATAAGGCACCACCTAATATGGCCATAATGAGTCCCGAACCTCCGATCTTGGTATCTTTTCCCAATCCTTTGGAAGCTAAACCAAAGATTGTGGGAAACATTAAAGACATACAAGCGGATACGCCGATTAGAGCAATGACGCCAGCATAGCCGCTTCCTACGATGACCACAAACGTGAATATCATCGCGAGGATTGCTAAATAACCTAGTAAAAGTGCCGGCTGGATAAACTGCATCAGCCAGGTCGTAATGAAGCGTGAGGCTAGAAATACGACCAATGCGATCAGGTAATAATTAGCTGCTTCAGCTTCGGTAACGTTGAGTTCGGCCATTACGTAACGAATGGTAAAAGACCAGGTGCATATTTGTGCGCCTACGTAAAAAAACTGGCTGATCACTCCCCAGGTGTAATGCTTTTTTTGAAATAACCGGCTGAGCGTTGGTAAAAAATCCAATCGCTTTTCTTCGTCCGAAGCCTTGGGCATCTTCATAACGGCGATAGTCAACCACAAAAGCAATAAAACACCGGCAACGCCGACGTAGGGGCCCATTACAGCTGTCAATTCGTATGATTGTAAAGCGCGTAGTTCTTCTATTTCCATTGAAGCACGCTGCGAAGCATCAGCTAAATTTAGGTTTGTAAGGATGAATTGTTGACTTAATAATACGCCGATAATTGATCCGACCGGATTGAAAGACTGTGCTAAATTCAGCCTTTGGGTACTGCTCTCTTCCGGGCCCATGGCTATGATATAAGGATTAGCCGTTGTTTCCAGGATGGAAAGACCACCTGCTAAAATATACAATGCCAGCAGGAAATGACCGTAGACCATGGTCTTGCTGGCCGGATAGAAAAGTAAGGAACCGCAAATGAACAATCCCAAACCTACTAAAATGCCGGTTTTGTAGGAATATCTTTTGATGAGAATGGCGCCAGGTAATGCCAAACAAAAGTAGGCGCCATAAAAGGCAAACTGTACGAGAGAGGTTTGAAGGTCGGACATGCTCAGAATCCGCTTAAATGCGGCGAGCAATGTATCCGTCATATTGTTTGCGAGCCCCCACATCAGGAACAGGCTTGTTACCAGGATAAAAGGAACAATTGGTGTTTTTCGCATTTTGTTTTGATTATGGTAACAAATTAATAAGCTTCCTCGAAACGAAAGCAAAAATTAGGGAATTTTCATAGCAATTCAACCTTCAACGTTTTCATTTCTTAGGTCAATGCCCGGTCTAAATGCGTATACCCGCCATCCACAAAAATCCATTGGCCGGTAGTATGAGCAGATCTTTCAGATAAAAGAAAAACGGTCATTGCGGCGATTTCTTCTTTGGTGGTCATTCGTTTTTCAAGCGGGATCTTGCTGGTGATCTCTGTTTCTTTTTCTATAGGATCAGTAAATGATTGATCCAGCCATTTGCGGTAGAGTGGGGTCATCACTTCAGCGGGTAGCACTGCATTGACCCGGATGCCAAAAGGCAGTAATTCTGCCGCCCATTCCCGGGTCAGCGCTAATTGCGCTCCCTTAGCAGCCGCATAGCCAGAGGTACTGCCCTGCCCGGTAACGGCAACTTTTGAGCTGATATTGACGATGGCTCCTTTGGTTTCTTTCAAATAGGGTAAGGCATAATGCAACAGATCATAGTAGTGATAAAGGTTTTTATTCAAAGAAGCCCGGAATGCTTCGGGGCCGCCATCGGCCAGATTAACCCCGTCGTTTACTCCGGCATTATTTACGAGACCATCGATGCGGCCGTATTGCTTCACGGTCTCTTCTATCACTTTTTTGCAGGCCGCTGGGGTGGAGAGATCCCCTATAATGCCGTACGCAGCTATGTCTCTTGTTTCAAATTCTTTCAGCAAAGCTTCCGTCGCTTCTTTCGATCGTGTCGCTATGACCGGAATAGCTCCCTCTTCGACTAAGGCCCGGGTAATCCCTTCGCCAATTCCTTTAGAACCTCCGGTTACAATAATTATTTTATTCGTTAATTTTAAATCCATGGTTTAGCGTTTGTTTTATGACTTAATGAAAAGAACCAGAGGAAACCTTTAAAAAATTACCCTTACAGTTAATTTTGCAGTTTAAAACTCCACCTCTACGGCCATTATTTTCTCCCCGCGTTTTACCTTTATTGTGGCTTTCTCTCCCGGATTAAATTGCCCCAGCCCTTCCATGTACTGGTAAATATTCGTTACTTCAACTTTACCCATTTGAATGATCAAATCTCCTTTCTGAATACCGGCCTTTTGAGCGGGGCGGCCATCCATGACCCCTTCTACCCGAACGCCTTCTCCCGCTGACATATAATCAGGACGGATACCTAAAGTAACTTTGTACTTGGGACCTTGTTCTTCGTTTTCTACAATAGTTGGAGTAAAAGGTAGTTTGCCGACCTGGTTCATCTCTGCAAGCATTCTTATGAGGTAATCTCCGATATTTAGAATACCCATGTAATTGATCAATGCACTATCGTCACTAGGACGGTGATAGTCTTCATGGTCACCGGTAGTAAGGTGAATGGCGGGAATATTGATCATGTAAAAAGAATTGTGGTCTGAAGACCCAATGCCGCTATGCGTTGTTTCGATCTGTAAATAGCCCGCATCGACCCTAGGGATGGTTTCCTTCCAGGCGGGGGAAGTGCCTACTCCATTGATCACTAACCTCTTGTCTTCTCCTAAACGACCGACCCGGTTGAGGTTGATCATAAAATTGACCGTGCTCAAGTCGATCGTTGGATGTTCGGTGAAGTATTGAGATCCGTATAAGCCCATCTCTTCACCCGAAAATGCGATAAAAAGATAGTTGTTATTCTTAAGCTCCGTCCATTTCAATTGGTTGGCAAGATATAGCAAAGCACCAACGCCGCTCGCATTATCATCCGCTCCGTTGTGAATAGCTGGTTCACCATCTGCTTTAGAACCAAATTCACCGTATCCGATATGATCGTAATGCGCACCGATAATGACGGTGGATTCTGCTTTATTGTCAATATAACCGATAATATTCTTTCCGGTACGGGTCTCACTGTCATTAGCATTCAAAAAATGCTCGAAAGTAAACGTTTGGACAAATGAACCCTGCTCACCGGCTGGTTCGAGTCCGATTTTCTGAAAACGACTAACAATGTATTGAGCTGCCAGGCGTTCTCCCGTCTTCCCCGTTTCTCTCCCTTCGAGGTAGTCAGAAGCCAGGTAAATAATGTCTACTCTTAAACTTTGTAAATGATCTTGGTCAGATTGGGAAAAACCAATAAAGGGAAAAGCCAGGAAAAACCAAAAGCTGGAATAAAAACGAAGCATACTGATGTTGGATTAATTTGAAATTAGAAATTTCTGCACAAGGTAATATTATTTAGACTTTTGATGTTAGATGTATTGACCTCTAAACTTGGGGCAATTTTAATCACCGCTAGGAGCGCGAAGTTCTTTTTTCTTAGCGTTTCTTCGTGGTCTTTGCGGTGAGTAAAAACCTTTGATCTCAAGTTTACATCACAGTACAGCTATACGTTAGATGTTAGACGGGGCAACAGCAACTCTTTCTTTGATAATCAGTAGATAACCTTCAGGAAGATAATGGTCGTTAAATATCTTATTTAATTGATTATCAATCACTTAAAATATTAAGTCAATAGCCCAATAATATTATAGTATAAAAAATTTAAACCTCAGTTCACCACTTCCACCAACAAATGGTCGCAAACCTCCCGTGTTAATACGGAATCAGTCTGTTCACCATAGGTGATGGTCATACTTTTATCGTACGGCTCAATGTGGAGTACTTTAATTTCCGTACCTAATTCTAATTGTTTTTTATTCAAATACCGCAGCAGGTCATTGGAACTGTTATTGAGTGCGCGCAATTGCACCCTATCCCCTTCCGAAGCATCGGATAACTTGAGATAATCATTGGCGACTATCCGGCCGTTCTTATCCGGAATAGGAGAACCGTGCGGATCAATGGCGGGAAACCCCAGCAACTCATCCATACGGTCAAACAACTTCTCCGAATCAATATGTTCCATTTCCTCCGCTATATCGTGTACCTCCTCCCATCCGAACCCCATTTTTTCTACCAAAAACATTTCCGTTAAACGGTGCTTGCGGATAATAAGGGCAGCTATCTTTCTTCCGAGTTTGGTCAATTCAATCGGCTTGTATTTTTCATACACGATCCAACCCGCTTTTTTCAGTTTTTTCACCATGCTGTTGGCCGTTGGGTTACTCACCCCCATATCACGGCTCAAATCTGATAGGGCAATCTTTTTTCCCCCTTCTGCGAGGTAGAAAATGGCTTTTAAATAATTTTCTTTTGTTTGTGATGGCATGTCCCAGAATTAATCACTTTTTCAAAGATATAAAAAACCTTTAAATTATTTGTTAGACTAATCTAACTTTTTATATTTGCATTGTCGAATTCTGTGATAAAAAGAGAAACGGCTAAGTAATGAAGAAATAGTAAGTCAGCTCAAAAATGATGGATTTATTGTTTTATCATTACTTGGACAAAACCATTAACTGATTAAATATTAAAATGAATATAAAATTTTCAATTGCGGTATTGCTCTTATGGGTATGGTCCTGTAATAGCGAGGTAAAAGAAGGATCGGATCAACAATCATTGAGGATCGTGGCTACTACCGGTATGGTTGCCGATTTGGTAAAGAATATAGGTAAAGACTCCGTCGTAGTGGAAGCCCTTATGGGGCCGGGAGTTGATCCGCATTTATACAAAGCCACCCAGGGGGATCTGGCCAAATTGCAATCGGCCGACATCATTTTTTACAACGGATTGCACCTGGAAGGTAAAATGAGCGAAGTATTCGAGAAGCTGGAAAAAATCAAGACGGTCGTACCGGTTGCCAGGTCAATTCCAGACGGTCTGTTGCTGAAAGACCCGGTTTATGAGGGTGCTCCGGATCCGCATATCTGGTTCGATGTTAGTCTTTGGGCTGAGGCGATCGGCGAAGTTGCTAAGGTTATGGGTGAAACTGATCCAAAGAATGCTGAGTTTTTCGAAAAGAATGCAGCGGAATACCGGGTCGCATTACTGGAGTTGCACGAATGGGTAAGGCAGGAAATTCAAACCATTCCCGAAAATAAGCGCATTTTGATTACGGCTCATGATGCCTTCAATTATTTTGGGGAGGCCTATGGCATTGAGGTGCGCGGTTTGCAAGGCATTTCGACGCTTTCCGAATTTGGCCTCCGCGACCGGGTGGACCTGGTCAATTATATTGTAGAGAAGGGAATCAGCGCAGTTTTCGTAGAAACATCCGTTTCGGAGAAAAACATCAACTCCATCATTGAAGGTTGCCGGCAAAAAGGGCATGAGGTCATTATAGGCGGCAACTTGTATTCTGACGCCATGGGGGCTGCGGGAACAGCAGAAGGTACCTATATCGGAATGGTGAGAGCGAATGTGAATGCTATTGTCGAGGGATTAAATGGAATTAAAAAACAAGCAAACAATTAATGAAAGTAGAAGCAGAAAACCCCGCCGTTGAATTTCACGACCTCACGGTTTCTTACGATAGGAAACCCGTTTTGTGGGATATCGATATGACGCTTCCCCAAGGAGCTTTGATCGGTATTATTGGCCCAAATGGTGCCGGAAAATCTACTTTGATCAAAGCAGCCATGGATTTACTGCCGTTGGGTTCTGGTTATGTCCGGTTGTTTGATCAACCCCTGGAAAAGGTCAGAGACCGGGTGAGCTACGTGCCCCAACGCGAAACGGTAGACTGGGACTTTCCGACTTCCGTGATGGATGTAGTATTGATGGGCAGGTATGCTAAATTGGGGTTACTGAAACGCCCCGCAAAGGCAGATAAGGAAATAGCCATTAACTGCCTGCGTAAAGTAGGGATGGAAATGTACCTGAAGCGACAAATTTCCCAGTTATCCGGCGGGCAACAACAACGGGTGTTTCTAGCCAGAGCTTTGGCCCAGGAGGCCGATCTTTATTTTATGGACGAACCCTTTTCCGGCGTTGATGCGGCTACGGAAACAGCCATTCTCGAGGTATTGCAGGAATTGACCGCCCAGGGAAAAACGGTTATTGTAGTGCACCATGATCTACAATCCGCCGCCGAGTTTTTTGACTGGATCGTGCTACTCAATATGAGGTTGGTAGCCGTAGGCCCTATTGAAAAAGTGTTTACGACGGATCTGTTGCAGGAAACCTACGGTGGAAAACTTACGGTTTTATCGGAAGTTAGCGAATTGATCAAAAAGCGGAGTATGCCTAGTCGGGAGAAGTATTGAGGTAGAGGCTAAAAACACGCATAATGGAGACATTCAAGACATTTTTTTCCTTTAGTGACCCCAACATTGTATCCGTTGTGGTGGGCTCCATTCTATTAACGGCTTCTTCAGCGGTGGTGGGGACTTTTACCTTTTTAAAAAAGAGGGCATTGGTCGGAGATGCAGTGGCGCACGCAGTACTACCAGGCATTTGCCTGGCTTTTATCCTGGCAGGTAATAAAGACCCTCTGGTACTGATCGTGGGTGCTTTTATTACGGGGTGGAGCTCATTGGTACTGATAGATTATGTCACGGCCAAATCAAAAATAAAGGAAGATACAGCTATTGCCCTCATGCTTTCGGTTTTTTTTGGCATCGGTATTTTGTTGTTAACCTACATCCAGCATAGCGGCAATGCGGCACAAACCGGGCTGAGTTCCTTTCTATTTGGTAAAGCAGCCGCTTTAGTAGGTAGGGATCTGATCATTTTCGGAATTGTAGCGGTGGTTTTGATCATTACGGTTACCTTGTTTTTCAAAGAATTAAAGCTTATTGCGTTCGATGAATCATTTGCCAAGTCGCTGGGTTTGCCGGTGCGCAGCTTAAACTTACTCTTGACTACCCTGACTGTTTTAGCGGTAGTCACGGGAATCCAGGCAGTCGGCGTTGTATTGATGGCCGCCATGTTAATCACACCGCCCGCCGCCGCCAGGTTTTGGACAGATAATACTTTAATTATGACGCTTTTGGCGGCTTTAATGGGGGCTTTTTCGGGCCTGGCAGGTGCTTATGTAAGTTATACCGCACCTACAATGCCCACCGGCCCGTGGATCGTCATGATCATTTCTTTGATCGCTCTGGTTTCCTTTTTTTTCGCTCCCAAACGCGGGATCGTTTACCGGAGTTTTGAAATCCGTCAATTGAAACGCATCCTTCTTGAGGAAAACTTGCTTAAAGAATTATATCATTTGGGGGAAAATGCCGGCAATGCTTTCCAGGAAAGAACAGTTGAAGAACTAGTGGTCAATCGCCACTTTCCCAAAAAGGCGCTTAAAAATGCCTTGAAAAGGTTGAAGCGTAAAGGTCTGCTGAAATACCGTTCGGGAAAATGGAGTTTCACCGAGACAGGGAGAAAAAAAGGGCAACGGATGGTCAAATTACACCGTCTTTGGGAGTTGTATCTTTCTACTTACCTAAAGATCGCACCTGACCACGTACACGAGGACGCAGAAACGATCGAACACATCATTACCCCGGAATTGGAAGCTGAACTGGAAAAGTTAATGGGGTATCCCGAATACGATCCCCATGATAGTAAAATCCCATACTAGTGGGACAGGTCCAGGCGTTAGATTTTTAGACGCTAGACGCTAGACGCTAGAAGTAATTCATAGTCAATTAACTATTTCAATATAATATTAATTTTCTCTGACCGACTCTAAACCACTAGGTTAGGTAAGACTGCAGATACCAGACTGTATGAGGTTGAGGATTAGCCCTGACGGTACCGTCAGGAGTGTTTGGACTATCAATGATCTAAATCTGCTCTACTACTTAATACTACTTTGTTACTTTAAAGAAAAATCTATATTAACTGATTTTCAACTTGTGACGGACTTGGTTATGGATGACGAAATATATTTGTCACCACAAAAGGGATTATGGATGACGAAATATATTTGTCACCACAAAAGAGGTTATGGATGACGAAATATATTTGTCACCACAAAAGGGATTATGGATGACGAAA
>CAZHNG010000156.1:0-14988 GCA_964533785.1 uncultured Saprospiraceae bacterium
CTATGCTAAAAACGCTTGTGCCGGTATATCATCAGACTAAACAGCCTAGGTTATGAAGTTATTTGGTTATCAAAAAGCCGCCTGAATTTTACTGAACATTGACAAGAGGGCTTCTTCATCCATAACCTCTTTTGTGGTGACAAAGACTTTTCGTCATCTATAACCAAGTCCATCATAAGTTGAAAATCAGTTGATATAAATTTTTCTTTAAAGAGAAAAAGTAGAACTACACGATGATAAAAAAAATCCTACCCTATTTATTAGCCGTTCTAATGCCACTAGGCGCATTAGGCCATATTTTCAATCCGGAATTTTACAGTCCGATGATCCCGGAGTTCATATCCGAAAGGTTGGCCAATATTGCCGCTACGATCGCAGAAGCTGCCATTGGTATTGGGCTTTTAATCCCTGCGACCAGGAAACTGGCGGGATGGGGTTTCGTCGTCTTAATGATCGCTTTTTTACCGATTCATATCTGGGATGTTTTACGGGAAGAACCCGCAGTGGGGAGTAGGCTAGGAGCGGGGATCAGGTTGACCTTGCAGTTCGCGTTGATCTATGCGGGGTGGCGGGTTGCGCGTTAGACGATTTAATACGAGTTTGAACTGGTTTTCCAGTATTGTTATCAAAACTAACCCCATAACCCATAACCCCATAACCAATAGCAAGGAATTCAATAAACCTCACTCAAATTCTGCGGAACCGGCCCAAGATCTTTAATGCGACGATAAATATGCTTCAACTCAATTTCACAACCGATAGAATGAAGCCTTATCGAATGATCCAATCCTTCGGCATTCCCAATCCTCCATAGATCCGCGGCTTCTTTATACCAGGTTTGCACTTTGGGTACGGTTTGATAAATGATCATATATTCCTGAAAGGAGGGAATACTGCGATACATTTCAAACTTTTCACCAGTGTCGTATTTTTTGGAGGTTTTGGAAAGTACTTCGATCAATAAGATGGGATTAGACAGGATGGTTTGATTGTCATCTTCATATCGAATATTTCCACAGACAACGGAAGCATCAGGGTATATGCATTTATTGTATTTGTCAATCTTGATTTTTAGATCAGCGTTGAAAACTACACAATTTTTATCATGAGCGTCAATGGCATTATCAAGGGCAGTGCCAATACGATTAGCGATAAGGCTGTGATTACCAGTGCCACCAGCCATTGCCACAATTTTACCATTATGGTATTCGTGTTTTTCCTCCATTAGGGCTTCAATGGATACATATTCTTCGAAAGTATAATATTTGTTGTTGTCAACCTCAGGAATCCCCATACCTGTTTTATTTTAAAAATAAGAATTTATCGATGAAAGTTCAATCTTCAATGGTTTCAGAAGTTGAAGATTCTTTTGGTGAGCTACAACCAGCAATAATAAAAATAACCAGGAGAAACGGCAAAACATATCTAATTTGCATATTGAGGAATCGTTTTTTACCTTAAAAATAGTGAATTGATCCTTATATTGAGCATACCAAAACAAAATGGCACCAACAATGGATAGTAATATTGTGAGCTGGTTATCAGAAATGGGAATCGCCCCTGTTCATGTGATGCAAATCCTTTTCTCTTTAATGGTCAGTATTCTGTTTATCCAATCCGGCTTAGATAAGGTCTTTAATTGGAAGGGCGAACAATCTTTTTACGCCGACCATTTTAAGAAAACGATCTTAAAAGGGACGGCCCCGCTTTTAATGCCCATCATCACTGTTTTTGAATTAGCAGCAGGTTTTTTATCTGCAGTGGGTATAATGGTGTTTTTTATCAATGGTAAAACGGATATTGCCTTACTAGGGATGTTGATGGCGACCTTGTCCATCATTCAACTGTTTTTCGGGCAGCGTATCGCTAAAGATTACGGCGGCGCAGCAAGTTTAGTACCTTACTTCTTTTTAACGGCAGTTGGGTTATGGTTTTATTTATTCTGAGCAAAAAGATTGTTGTTGAAAATGAAGTATCTCACCTTAATATTCGTAACCGCTTTCCTGCTATTGCTATTGGCTTGTAAACCGGATATGCCTTCCGGGATCAAATCGGCCTACGATAACCTGCCTGCGCAAATAGACTTTAATTTCCACGTCAAACCCATTCTCTCCGATAAATGCTTTGCCTGTCATGGCCCGGATCTTGCCAACCAGAAAGGGGATTTAAGATTGGACATTCCAGAAGGCGCCTTTGCATCATTGGGTGAAAACAAGGACCGGGTGGCCATAGCACCTGGGCGCTTAACAAAAAGTCAAGTATACCAACGAATTCTTAGTGATGACCCGGACTTTCAAATGCCGCCGCCGGAATCTCATCTTGCTTTAACGGCGAGGGAAAAAGCAGTGATCACCAAATGGATCGAACAGGGGGCCGAATATAAACCACATTGGGCATTTATTCCGCCGGAAGCGTCCAACCTGCCGACAGTAAAAAATAGTGATCTTGCAAACCACCCTATCGACCGGTTCATCCTCCACCGTTTGGAAAAAGAAGGGTTGTCCTTCTCGGAAAAAGCGACGAAAGAAACCTTGATCTGCAGAGCGAGTTTTGACCTGACGGGGTTGCCGCCAACGTTGGAGGAGATTGATGCCTTTACGAAGGATACCTCGGCAAAAGCCTACGAAAATCTATTGGATCGCCTATTGTCATCCCCAGCTTACGGTGAACGCATGGCTGCCGATTGGATGGATGTGGCCCGCTTTGCCGATAGTGACGGCTACTTGGACGATAAACACCGCGATTTTAGTCCATGGCGGGATTGGGTGATCCAGTCCTTTAACCAAAACATGCCCTATGATCAGTTCGTAACCTGGCAATTGGCCGGCGATCTGATCCCCAATTCTACCCAGGAGAGCATCCTGGCTACTGCTTTCAACCGGTTGAATAAACGCAATTCAGAAGCGGGTATCGTCTTCGAAGAGTTTCGGGTGGAATACAACGCAGACCGGACCAACACCCTGGGAAAAGCATTCCTGGGACTTTCGGTAGAATGTGCCCGCTGTCATGACCACAAATACGATCCCATTACTCAAAAAGAATATTATGAACTGTTTGCATTTTTCAACAGCACTTTTGAAATCGGCCATGCCGTCTACGGTCCTGGTCAGACGCCTGGTCCCGCACTATTGCTTTCTACACCGAAAGAACAAGCGCAATTGGATTCCTTGAAGCGGTACATTCAGCAGTTAGAGACTGAAGTTGCTGAAAAAATGGTTCCTACAGAGCGGTATGTCAACTGGAAAAAGACGCAACCTTTAGATACTAAAACGATTGCCGCAAATCTAGAGCGATCATTGGTAGCGCAATATCCCCTCGATAAATTCACTAACCAGAAAGGACAGAAGCAACAATCGCCGGAACAAAGTGGGAGAGCTCAACCCGCCGAATTGAGACAAGCCATTATTAAGGAAGGAAAGTTCGGTAAAGCCTTCTTTGTAAGCGATTACAATAGCGGAAAACTTGGTGAGAAAGTAGGCTGGTTTGAACGTACCGATCCTTTTTCCATCCAACTTTGGTTGTATCCCGACACGGTCTATGCCGAAACTAATATGCTTTGGCATTGTGAAGAACTGCGACTGGGGCAAAAAGGCTATACGCTGGGATTGCGCAACAATCGATTGGTTTTTGCCATATCCCATTCCTGGCCGCAGAATGCTATCCAGGTTAGATCAGAAAAAGCTTTAGCAGCGAAAAAGTGGTCGCGGATCACCATTACTTATGACGGCTCCAGCACCGCTGCCGGTATTCAATTGTACGTCAATGGGGAAAAGCAAAATGTCGAAATAGCATACGATCATTTATACCGCAGCATTTTGTTTGAACCCGATATTCATACCTATGGATTCAGTGGTCTGATATTCGGGTCACGTAATAAATATATTCCCTTTAAAAATGGGGGTATTGATGAGTTGAAAGTGTTTAACCGAAAATTGCTACCCATTGAAGTATTGTTTTCTTACGATGAAGAACAGGCAATAGCAGAAATCCGGGAAGGGAAAAAAGATGTGCTACTCCCTTATTATTACACGCATGTTGATGGAGCTATTCAAAAAGACCAGTCAGATTTAAGGCAGTTGAGAAAAAAAGAGAATGATTTGTTAAGCTCGACCAAAGAAATTATGGTGATGGGAGACCTGCCGCAACCCCGTCCGACTTATGTTTTGGAGCGTGGTGTTTACGATGCTTACGGAGAAGCGGTGGAGCCCGGCGTACCCCAAGCGATCCTGCCTTATCGGCAAGCGTACCCGAAAAACCGCCTGGGGTTGGCACGGTGGTTATTTGACGAGAAAAATCCCCTTACGGCCCGCGTTTTTGTTAACCGGATCTGGCAAATGCATTTTGGCAAGGGCTTAGTAAAAACAGCGGAAGATTTCGGTAATCAAGGGGAGTTGCCTTCCCATCCTGAATTATTGGACTGGCTAGCGGTTGAGTTTATTAAAAGCGAATGGGATATAAAAGCGATGCACAAACTGATCCTCACCTCTAAAACCTACCAGCAACGCTCTTCGATTACGGAGGAGTTGTTGGAGAAAGATCCCGAGAACCTGTGGCTCGCCCGGGGGCCCAGATTCCGGTTATCTGCGGAAATGATCCGAGACAAGGCTTTGGCGATAAGTGGGTTGTTAGTCAATAAGGTTGGTGGCCAAAGTGTTTATCCTTATCAGCCGGCAGGCCTGTGGGATGGCTTGACCAATAAATCCTGGGCCTACAAATACTTACAGGAGCCCGGAGAGGGTTTATACCGCCGTAGCTTATACACGATCTGGAAACGTACGGCTCCACCTCCCTCCATGTTGATATTCGATATTGCCGATCGTGGTGTTTGTACGGTGCGGCGAAAAACAACGAGCACTCCACTGCAAGCCCTGGTATTACTCAACGACCCTCAATTTGTCGAAGCCGCGAGGGTTTTAGCGGAAAAGCTGGTGGAAAAAGAATCCAATCTGTCCGATCGGTTGACGAAAGCCTTCCGCCTCGTGACCGGCAGGAAGCCGGACGACGAAGAACAAGGAATGCTGCGGTCATTTTACCAGGAAGAACACGAACAGTTTAAAGAAGATCAGCAAGCTGCTCTAAGCTTTCTCCGCACCGGCGAAAAAGAATGGAATAAGAACCTGGATCCCGCTGAGATAGCTGCTTTGGGCGTGGTGGTCAATGGAATTATGAATACGGATGAAGGCTATACGAGGAAATGAAAAAAGCACTACACATACTGGTAGTATTGTGGTTGGTTTTTATGAGGTTTACCTAAACCAATAAACACCATAAACTCATCAACTACATATACATAAACCCATAAACCCTTTAATTACCGTAGGTATACAGTTAATTACTTTTAAAGCGGTGTATAAAAAGCAATCAATAGTTTTCAAAAAACGCTAAAAAAATAGGATGAGATATCACGATCAATATTTTGAACGAATCCTTACCCAATCCTCCCGCCGGGATTTTTTGAAAAACACAGCGATGGGACTGGGCGCTATGGCCTTGGCGAATATCATGTTGCCCAATGGCCTGCAAGCTGGAAGACCGGCGCAATTGCACGAACTGGCTGTTGATCCCGGCAAACACTTTCCCGCCAAAGCAAAACGGGTGATCTATCTTTTTCAGAGCGGCGGCCCTTCTCAATTTGAAACCTTTGATTACAAGCCGGCATTGGAGAAGTGGCACGGTCAGGAAATTCCGGATTCCGTGCGCGGCACTCAGCGCAACTCTGGTATGGTAGCTAACCAGTCCACTTTTCCGTTGGTGAAGTCCATCTATGATTTTAAACAGTACGGGCAGTCCGGTGCCTGGGTCAGCGAATTATTTCCCTATACCGCTAAAGTGGTCGATGAGCTTTGCATCATTCGTTCTATGTACACGGAGGCCATCAATCACGAGCCCGCAGTGATGTTCGTGCAGACGGGCTCGCAGATCAGTGGTCGACCGTCCATCGGTTCCTGGTTAAGCTATGGACTGGGGTCTGATAATGAGAACCTTCCGAGTTTTGTGGTAATGATTTCTCAAGGTGGAGGTGCTCAGCCCCTCAATTCTCAGTACTGGAGCAATGGGTTCCTGCCTTCTCACCACCAAGGCGTACAATTCCGTTCCGGAAAAGATCCGGTTCTGTATTTAAATAATCCGCACGGAATTGATATCTCAGACCGGCGCCGGGCCCTGGACCACATCAAAAAAATGAATGAACATCAACTGGATAAGTGGGGCGATCCGGAAATCGAATCCAAGATCAATCAATACGAAATGGCTTTCCGCATGCAAACCTCCGTGCCGGAAGCAGTAGATATATCCGGTGAACCTGAGTATATTTACGAAATGTACGGTCCGGATGTACACCGTCCGGGATCTTATGCGGCCAATTGTCTGCTTGCCCGTCGCCTCGCTGAGCGAGATGTGAAGTTTATCCAACTTTATCATACCGGCTGGGACCAGCACGGCGGTTTACCAAGGGGGATCAAACGCCAGGCCAAAGATACGGATCAGCCAACGGCGGCTTTAATCCAGGATTTGAAACAACGTGGTTTGCTCGAAGATACGCTGGTCATTTGGGGAGGAGAATTCGGACGTACCAGTTTCTCACAAGGGCAGTTGACCAAGGATAATTACGGTCGTGACCATCATCCTGGGTGTTTCACGATGTGGATGGCGGGGGCGGGTGTCCGGCCGGGAATGGTCTACGGGGCTACGGATGACTTCGGTTACAATGTCGTTGAAAACCCCGTTCATGTGCATGATTTTCAAGCCACTTTGTTGCATTTATTAGGCGTCGACCACGAGCGGTTGACTTTTAAATATCAGGGTAGGAGGTTTCGGCTTACGGATGTACATGGGGAGGTGGTTAAGGAAGTGTTAGTTTAGGTTAAACGGGTTTGGACGAGTTCAGATAGGGGCAATAGTTTATTGGTTTTTTGTTCCAAACTATAGTTGGGCCTAACTCAATTTAGCAGCCTAACTCTATAACCCTATAATCACATAACCTATATATATAAACGAGTTCGCCACACCCAGGCTCATTGATCCTAATAAAAGCGTCAGTATCCTTCATTGCTCATTGCCATTACTCATCAGGGCTTTGCAAAATGACAGGCTCGAAGAGATGTCGCACCTGCGGCGCTAACTCCAGGTTTAGCCCGTACTTTTACCAAAATTTCGCTCCTCTGGAGCTTTGATCTGACGAGCAGATGGAGTCACCATTGCTCATCGTTCATTGCTCATCGTTCATTGCAACATTGAATTACCCTATACAACCGATCTTTTGCGAGCTAAGTCTGTTCTATCATCATTTCAATAACCAATTAAACAGATCGTATGGCCGATAATCAGGAAAAGATAATTCCCAAGGTAGAAGACATTAGTAATCAGCCCAAACCATTGGAGCAGGTAGTAGATGAACAGATCGAAGAAGGCTTGGAACAATACAACAGGCGGAATAAAAGTTTATTTCTTTCTGCGGTAGTTGCCGGGCTTGACCTTGGGTTTAGTCTTTTTTTAATGGGGGCCTTGTATACAAAGTTTCACGGATTAATAGGAGAGGCGGCTTTAGAGATGATGATGGCCGCTGCTTATCCAATTGGATTTATTTTTGTTGTCCTGGGGGGCTCAGTACTATTTACCGAGCATACCACATTAGCGGTTTTGCCGGTACTTGATGGTAAGAAAACGCTTTTTCAATTATTGTGGATATGGTTGTTGATCTATTTGGGGAATATTTTGGGGGGATTTATGATCGGTGGGATGATGGCCTGGTTGGGGCCTAATCTTGGTATTATAAGCAAAGATGCACTGGAGTATTTGGCGTTGCATTTAACGGAGGTCAAAGGCTTCTACCTGCTGGGGAGTGGTTTGTTGGCAGGATGGTTAATGGGTTTGCTTTCCTGGTTGGTCACTTCTTCGCAAGAAACCATAAGCCGGATCTTTATTGTCGTATTGATCACCACCGTAATTGGTATCGGATCGCTGCACCACTGTATTGTAGGCTCTATTGAATTATTTGCCGGTTTGCTGGTTTCGGATGAAATGACAGTGGCTAAATACGTCTCTACTCAGGTTTGGTCGACCTTGGGCAATATTATCGGTGGAGCGTTTTTTGTATCCATCCTGAAATTTCAGATGGCGGAGCGGGAATAATCATACTAATGTGGAATTATAATTTCATCAGGATTATACCATGCGCAATTCAGATGGAAAGCAAAGCAATAGGCTACCATATATTCAAAGTATTAGACGCGTCTAATATAAGTCGAAAAGCGGGGAGTAAACGATTTGCAGAAAAAATATCCATTCCGAACATCCGGATCGTTCAGCCGTTTTATCGCTGAATTAATCAAAAAAATAAAATATTAAATTGAATATGAATTACTTAGGCATAGACAAGGCTAAAGTCAAATTAACCGTGGAAGAGTTAAACATATTATTGGCATCATACAATGTTTACTACCAGAACTTGCGAAACTACCACTGGAATTTGACGGGAAAAAACTTTTTTGAGTTGCACGAAAAATTCGAAGACTTATATAATGATGCAAAGATAAAAATAGATGAAATTGCTGAACGTATCCTAACATTGCGTTTCCGGCCATTGAGCGACTTTTCCAAGTATTTGGATAGATCAGTTATCCCGGAAGCAGGTGAAGTCGAAGATGACGTGCTGATGGTAACTAACATTTTGTATAATCACAAACACCTGATCAAGGTTATGCGCAAAGTTATTGAACTAGCAGATGAAGCTAATGATGAAGGAACAATAGATATGATTGGTGGATTTATGGAGACTTTGGAAAAGAAGTCGTGGATGTTAGATGCTTGGTTAGCAGGAAAGTATGCAACCGTACCGGCATAAATATCAATACGATCAGTTATATGAAGTTCAATACATCCCACAGGCCTGTGGGATGTATTGATAAATATGCAAATAAGATTTATTAAAATATTGTTAAATTGATTAAAATGGAGAATGTGATGAAAAATAAACCGGTTGTTATTAAAAACATCGGTCTTCCCATTGGCTTAGCTGCTGGGATATTAATGTTTTTGTTTTTGGCTTTAATGGAGTTAAGCTACAGAGAACCTGGTTTATTCGGTAAGTTTTTTAAATATTTATTGTTATTTGGGTTTTTGATATTTTCAAATTACAGACTATTCAAAAAATACGAAGGAAAGCGGTTCTTTAGAAAAGGTATTGTTTTGGGTATTTATACTACTTTAGCGGCTGCATTTACTTTGATAATAGCTAATTTTATTTACTGGGGCGTTTTTCATACATTACCGGTAAACAGTTTTGGAGAATACGAATATTCAATCGGTAATATGTTATCGCTACAGGGCGTACTGTTATTTGAGATGTTCGTGATCGGAATGATCCTGAATTTTATCATTCTACAGTATTATAAAAGTAGGAGATAGTATATATATTTTTTTGAATTTCAAAAAGGAGTGAGCATGGCATTTGATGAAGATTTGACGCTGGTAGACGCGGTTAGAATATTGAGAAGAGAAGGATTTACTTGTGATTTTAAATTCGAAGAAGGGAAAATGGTATCCTGTGATAGTAACGTCGCTTATCGACCTGAGGAGATGAAAATAATCAAGGTTTTCCGGTTGGAGGGAGCTAGTAACCCTAGTGATATGTCTATTGTATTTGCGGTGGAGACCAATAGAGATGAACAGGGGATCATTATTTCGTCTTACGGGGTTTATGCAGACATGGAATTGATTGAATTCCTGAATGAGGTCAAAGTAAAGGTACAGCAGCAAAAAGACCAGGCTATCGCTTAGACAGGGGAATTATTCATTAACTTCATTATCAAATAAGAATGGCTATAATTGGCGCATTAATAAAAAAGGCCATAGAAATAGGGCAGACCTTTACCCAAGGTTCAATTCCAATAGAACAACAGCGGGCACAGCTTAAATCACTGCTTTCTTCGGCAAAAGATACCGCCTTCGGTCAGTATTACGGATTCGGGTCGATGCTTAGTGCTTCAGACTTTGTAAAAGCATTTCAAGCAGAAGTACCCATCCACAATTATGATTCCATAAGGCATTGGTGGCAGCAACAGCAGAAATATCCCAATATTACCTGGCCCGGAAAACCTGATTATTTTGCCCTGAGCTCCGGGACAACCGGCAAAGAAAGCAAGCGAATTCCAGTCACGGATGAAATGTTGAAGTCCTTCCAAGGGGTAAGCATGGCACAAATTATCAGCCTGAATAATTTCGACTTTCCCGCAGAGTTGTTTGAAAAACAGCTTTTGGGCTTAGGCAGTTCAGCAGATCTGGAAAAGAATAATGGGCATTTTGAAGGTGAAATAAGTGGTATTAACGCGAAAAACGCACCTGACTGGTTCGATTACTTTTATAAACCAGGAAAAAATATTGCTAAAATCGATGATTGGGATGAGCGACTGGAGGCTATTGTGCAAGAAGCTCCTGACTGGGACATTGGTGCGCTGGCGGGTATTCCATCGTGGATTCTGCTTATGCTAAAAGCAATAGTGAACGCCTACAGGTTGGATAGTATTCATGACATCTGGCCCGGTCTTTCCATTTTTACGAGCGGTGGAGTCGCCTTTGAACCCTATCGGGAAAGTTTTGAACAGTTATTTGCGAAGCCGGTAACGTATATGGATACTTACCTGGCATCTGAGGGTTATTTTGCCTTTACTGCCCGTCCGGGAACAATGGCCATGCAGCTGGCTTTGGACTATGGTCTTTTCTTTGAATTCATACCCTTTGACGAAGAAGGTTTTGATAGCGGAGGGAATCTATTGGCTGAGCCTAAAGTCCTTACGATAGACCAGGTTGAGGAGGATAAAGACTATGCGCTTATTGTCTCGACGCCTGCAGGAGCCTGGCGTTACATGATTGGTGATACGGTTAAATTCACCGACCTGAAACGATCCGAGATCCTGATCAGCGGGCGGACCAAGTACTATATGAATGTCGTCGGGTCTCAATTGAGTGAAGAAAAATTGAATAAGGGAATTGAACAGCTAGCTCATGCACTTGATATTGAAATTAATGAATTTGCGGTGGCAGCTTTGAAAAATGAAAACGATGAGTATTATCATCAATGGGTCTTAGGGAGTACAGGGTCTTTTGATGAAGAAAAAGCCTGCAAGCTTTTGGATGAATTTCTGAAAGAATTGAATAAGAACTATAAAGTGGCTCGCTCAAAAGCCCTCAAGTCCGTTACGGTCAAATATGCCCCCAAAAAAGCTTTTTACGAATGGTTGGATAAGAAAAAGAAAAAAGGAGGGCAAGTAAAAGTTCCCAAAGTTATGTCCGCAGAAAAAATGCAATCTTTTTTGAAATTCCTGGAAGAAGAATACACAGACTCCAGACGTGAAAATGTAAATTAATATTTAATATTAGACAAGTGTGAGTTGACAAAGTGGTTCAAGTGCCATTAGTTGCTAAATATGAAATAATATTTTAATAACTCCCGAAGAGTGAAATTTAATTTTGTAAATGTTAAGAGCCTTGTGCCGCTAAATAGTTTCACTACGAACTAATTTTGTTATATTTACGTTGTAACATTGATTCTGAAAGAGTTATAGATTTTCCTTTATTAAGGAAGCTTTCCCAAATAAAGTTTTCAATACATTTCATGTTAAGTCTATTTTGTTTCAGTATAAATAAATATTCAAAATTAAAGGTAAGATAGTTCAGTTATGATTGAAGAAAATCATTTCAATATATACCATACCGATCATCCACCAAGTTTGGATACCAGAAGATCGATCATTGAATTTCTTTTCAGGCATTTGGAACAATACGGCGATGCAAAACCGCATATTGATAATGCGGTAGCTTACGCACTTCAGGAAAATGATTCACCGGGAGGATTCGTACTTACCCTATCGGATGATGCCGGTGAAATAGTAGGCTGTGTGGTAATCAATCGTACAGGAATGGAAGGGTATATTCCCGAAAATATCCTGGTGTACATTGCGGTTGACGGGAGTCGCCGGGGCAAGGGATATGGTAAAAAGCTGATGAAAAAAACTGTTGATACGTGCGAGGGAGACATTGCTTTGCACGTTGAACCCGATAATCCCGCAAAGTTTTTGTACGAGAAAATAGGATTCACCAATAAGTACCTGGAAATGAGATACAAACAGGGTGTAGCATAATCTGTTTCACTTACTATCGAGAAGAAAGAAAATTAAATCTAAAATAGAATATATGTTAATTATTGAAGTTAGAGACGGAGAGAATATTGATCGCGCACTAAAACGATACAAAAGGAAAGTACGCAGAACAAGACAGCTCAAAGAAATAAGAAGAAGAAAGAACTTTACTAAGCCATCCGAAAAAAGAAGGAAAGAGATCCTGCAAGCAACTTACACGGAGAAAATGGCCAGGGAAGAAGAAAAATAGAAAGAAAAGAGCTACATGCATTTCATAGACATTTTAGTATTTGTGCTTTACTTCCTGGCTATGTTGGGAGTAGGGTTCTACTTTTTTAGAGAAAATAAAAGTTCTGATGATTATTATGTAGGCGGAAGGCAGATGGGCAGTTGGCACATAGGGTTATCCGTAGTAGCGACGGATGTTGGCGGAGGATTTTCAATTGGTTTGGGGGGCTTAGGATTTATGATGGGTATTTCCGGCTCCTGGATGTTATTTACGGGGTTGGTCGGAGCCTGGCTCAGCG
Organism: uncultured Saprospiraceae bacterium; assembly: GCA_964533785.1. Classification (GTDB taxonomy): domain Bacteria; phylum Bacteroidota; class Bacteroidia; order Chitinophagales; family Saprospiraceae; genus JANQRV01. The sequence goes on from CAZHNG010000156.1 coordinate 12,662, forward strand.
CCGTAGTCCTGATCCCAAAAGTAAGTCAGCTTTCAAAGCGTCTGAACTTATTTACTTTCCCCCAATTATTTCAGCATTACTATAATGGGAAAGTAGCATTTCTGGCCGGTATTATATCGGCCATCGGCTATTTGGGATTTACCAGTTCCCAAATTTTAGCGGGGGCGAAATTAGCTTCTGCTACCTTTTTGGATCTGGACCTGAACGTTGCCTTACTGATCATGGGGGTGATTGCCGTAGTGTACACCGTTTTCGGTGGTCTGAAAGCAGTTATCTATACGGATACGGTACAGTGGATCATTTTAATGGCCGGGCTTATCTTTATTGGTATCCCATTAGGATATATTTCGGTGGGAGGCTGGCAGGGCATAACGGAAGTGCTCAGTAATGATTTTCTATCCATTTTCAAAAATATAGGCTGGTCTACTTTCATCAATTGGTTCGTTACGATAGTCCCGATCTGGTTTGTAGGAATGACCCTTTATCAGCGGATCTATGCCAGCCGGGACGAAAAAACGGCTCAACGCGCCTGGTTTATTGCCGGTTTGTTTGAATACCCGGTGATGGCTTTTATGGGCGTTTTGCTGGGTTTGTTCGCCAGAGTAGGTGCCGAACAAGGTTTGTTTGAATATGCGGGCGTTTTAAGCCCGATGAACATGGATCCGGAAATGGGTTTGCCCATGCTTCTGCGTACCGTTCTACCTACTGGTTTAATGGGATTAATGCTGTCGGCTTACTTTTCTGCGATCATGTCTACCGCTGACAGTTGTCTGATGGCCGCATCCGGTAATATCGTAACGGATATTTTAGGCAGGTTTTTCAATTTTGCAGATGATTCGACCAAGGAATTAAGGATATCACAGATCGTTACTTTTATTGTGGGAGCTGTAGCCTTACTCATTGCTACTTTAATGCAGAATGTTCTTCAGTTGATGTTGTTGTCCTACGCTTTTATGGTTTCCGGGTTGTTTGTACCGGTCATTGGTGCTTTGTTTTGGAAAAGAGGAACACCGACAGCCGCATTCTGGGCGATGTTGTTGGGAGGTAGTACCACCATCGCCTTTACAATTTCGGGATGGGCTTTACCGTATGACTTGGATGCCAATGTTGCAGGGATCACAACCTCTGCACTGGTTTTTGTGGCACTCAGTTATTTGGAAAATCCTGGTGACGTACCAGAATATAACATGAACTCGACTAAAAATTAATTTGTCATGGCATCCATATATTTAAATAGGAGCAAACTCAGACATAATTTTCAATACCTTGACGGTTTGTTTAAGGATGAAGGGATAGAATGGGCTATCGTAACCAAGTTGTTATGTGGGAATAAAGTATTTCTGCGAGAAGTGCTTGATCTTGGTATTAAAGAAGTTTGCGACAGCAGGATCAGCAATTTGCAGGCTGTCAAAGAAATTGATCCCAACGTCCAAACGGTATATATAAAGCCTCCTCCTGCGGGCATTGTAGAAGAAATTGTCAGGTATGCAGATGTAACTTTCAATTCCGAGAGTGAGACGATCCGCATGCTGTCAGAAGAAGCTCAGCGTCAAGGTAAGATGCATAAGATAACGATCATGATCGAATTGGGCGACCTCAGAGAGGGGATCATGGGGGATCATCTTATCGAATTTTACCGCAAGATCTTTGAATTGCCCAATATTGAAATTACGGCGATCGGAACTAACCTGACTTGCCTGCACGGGGTTATGCCTTCGCATGATAAATTAGTTCAGTTGAGCTTATATAAACAACTCATTGAAGCCAAATTTGATAAGACCATTCCCTGGGTAACGGCAGGTACTTCGGTGGCCTTGCCATTATTGTTTCGAAAGCAGGTACCCTCGGCCATCAATCACTTTCGGGTAGGCGAGACCTTGTTTTTTGGCAATAATTTGGTGGATGAAACGCTCATCGAACACATGGAAACGGGCGTGTTCAAATTGGAGGCTGAAATCCTTGAAATCACCGAAAAACCGGTTGTTCCTTTTGGACAATTGGGAAGTAATGTTTCCGGAGATGTTTTTGAAGTAGATGAAAATGATTACGGACGGAAGTCTTACCGTGCCATTATTGATATAGGCTTATTGGATATCTTGCCTGATACGCTGTTTCCTGAAGATCCCGACTTAAAAGTCGTTAATGCAAGTTCCGATATGCTGATCATCGACCTGAAAAATAAATGGAAAGAATACAAGGTAGGAGACAGTATTATGTTCGACCTCAACTACATGGGCGTACTGCGTTTATTGAGTTCCGATTACATAGAAAAGAAAGTTATTGAATAAAAATTACCGTAGATTATGGCAAAATGTTTTGCACTCCTG
>CAZHNG010000157.1:0-11493 GCA_964533785.1 uncultured Saprospiraceae bacterium
TGCGGTTGAGCAAAGATGGGGGGATAAGTTGCTCCGAAGGAGCTTTGTTCAACATAGCTCAAGCCTGCCTGCTTTCGGTAGGAAATCAAAACATTTTCTTAGAACCCGGTAAATTATAATCTGAAAATGATTTAGAAAAAAATATATGTAAGTGAACGGGAACTTTGCTGAACTTTAATTTCGTTATTTGTTGTGTTATCCGTCTCTAAGACCAATTCGGTGCAAATCTTTTGAAAACCCAAAACACAAATGATTCATTCTTCCAATGAATTTAAAGGGATTGCGGTTTTTTCCGTAATCTTTTTTACAGTTCTTCTTCCCGTTGGCTTATTTGCGATCAATCTTATAGACAGTATCATTGTTAATGATTCTGAATTTTTCACCACCAATTGCATCGAAAAAGAAATTGCGAATCATGGTTTCATCAACTTACCGGAATTACGTGAGATAGAATTTTATTTATCCGGTGAAGACCAGGCCTACCTTTATCGACTCATTCCGTTGGATACTGCTTGGAATACTACGAAATATCCGGTTATTCGCTATACCAATCTCGATGGCGGACGATATGAATTAAGGATAAAAAATAATCAAGAGGCAAGTGCTGTGGAACTTCCGTTAAAAGTCGAGCATAATATGCTTTCGATATGGTGGTTCCAACCATTATTGACGGTCAGTATGCTACTCATTCCTTTTCTGGTTTTCTACTTTTTATCTTTAGATCGGTCTAGGAGGAGTCTCCAGGTAGAAGTAATTCGGAATCAAATTGCCAGTGACCTGCATGACGATGTCGGGGGAAACCTCAGTGCGGTCAATATATTAATCGATGTGCTTAAGAGGAGAGGAACAAGCCTTCCTGATAATTTATTAGAGATAGTTGACAAAATGAAGAGTTATACAGAAGAAACGTTGGACAAACTCAAGTGTACGGTATGGGCCATCAACCCCCAAAATGATTCCATTGATACATTATTTTCCAAATTGAAAGACTTAACCTTCGACATGATTTCTGCCAAAAAAATCGATGTCGAATTCAATAACAACTATAATCCCGATGATGCTCTTGAACTGGATATGCAGCAAAGGCACAGTCTATTTTTAATTTTTAAGGAAGTGATCAATAATACCGCCCGGCATTCAAAGGCTAAAAGGGTAACGGTTAATATCTGGAACAATAAAAAATCGCTATTTATTGAAACACAAGACAATGGAATTGGATTCGATCCCGAAAAGTCCTACGCTGGAAACGGCTTAAAGAATCTACAGCAGCGAGCTAAGGATAATTTCATTGAATTTGACCTGGAAACAGCAGAGGGAAAAGGGACAAAAGTGCAATTGGAAGTAGCTTCGCTCAATTGAGTACGCAACGAAAAACTACTAGAATTGGGAGTTTTTCAATGGAAGGACAACCATTAGCTTTGCCAGGTATACCAAATTGTATCAAGATGAATGAGAAAATTCGTGTGCTCATGTTTGAGGACAACAAAAAATACCGGGAGTCTCTTGCCCTTGCCTATGATCATTCCGACTCGATATATTTTGCAGGGGCTTATCCTGATGCTACCGAGGCCTCGAAGCTCATAAGGAAACACGAGCCGGATGTTGTCCTAATGGACATCCAAATGCCCGGTATCACGGGTATTGAGGCCTTGCAAAAAGTTAAAGTAGACGAACCTGAAACTAAAATCCTAATGCTTACAGCATTTGACGATAATCATAAGATCTTTTCCGCCATTTGTTTTGGTGCATCTGGATATGCCCTAAAATCAGCGAACTACGATGAGCTTGAAAAAGCAATCATTGATGTATATATGGGCGGAGGGTATTTTACACCTTCTATTGCCGGAAAGGTGATCAGTTTCTTTAAAAATGAATTGATCAGCGAGCAGGTGGAGTATATTGAATTGACAAAGACAGAAATGAACGTGCTCAAATGTATGGCGGAGGGTATGAGCTACAAAATGATAGAAGCTGAACTGAACAAATCCTACGCTGCGGTTCATTTTCACATTAAAAATATCTACAAGAAGCTTCATGTGAATTCCATGACGGAAGCGGTAATTAAGGCCATTAAAAATAACCTAATATAAAAATTATGAAAATGCTGAAAAAAGTATTCTTGGTAGTGGGGATACTCTTTTGTTACTCCAATTATTCAGCGGCTCAAACGAAAGAGCTGGCAGTGCCATTGGCTGGACAAAATGCTGACCGTTGGTGTTGGGCCGCCAGCATTGAAATGGTTTTTCAATATTATAATGAACCCACTGGAAATCCTGATCTGCAATGTGATATTGTAAGGAATTATTTCCATAATCGATTATATAATGCCTACTTACCGCCAGCCAGTAACTGGCAACTTCAAGCTATATTGAGTAACATTCCCGCCAATTGCAATGATCTATGCGGCACTGTGGAGCTACCTAGCGGTGCATACAACAGTCCGAATCAGACCATTCATTTCAATTTTCACGGGATGTACTCAACAAGTTTATATCCTTCCTATTTTGACATTATTCTCTCAGATTTCGATTACAACTCTATCGAAGACCGCAATTTATTGACCTGGGAACAGTACAAAGCTGAAATAGATCACTGTCGGCCCGTTATTCTTTTGTACAACGCTACTGGTTACGTAGGAGGTAATTCGTCAATAAACCATGCGGTTGTAGGTAAGGGATATCATATGATTAGTCAAGGTAATTTTTTCATTATTAATGACCCATGGGAGGTATGTCTCGGCGATACTTATTTGTTGAATAGCCAGGTCCTGGGCAGTACTGCATCCATACCGCAAGATGATCCGCTGGTGCCCAGTACAAGTACCCAGACCGTCAATAGTGTACTTTCCATGGTACACCATATCAGCCCTAAACAATACGACTGCGATCAGTGCAAAAGCTCTTTCAGGGACGAAAAACTGGTTTATAAAAACCAACTCATCAGCAATCTTAAAGAATGTGAAAATGAATTTGTTGGCACCGCTTTGACACAAGAAAAGAGTACTGTTTCCCTGGACAAAATCTATGGTTTTAATCCGCAGGAAAATTATATCACTCCTGTAAAATATTTAAGTTACGAGTCTATCCGGGATAGCAAAGAATTGTCTTTTAAAAACTTATCCATAAATACAAATATGCACGAAGTGATATACACTGGTTGTCAAGACAATTTGGAAGCGACCTTCAGATGTAATGAAAAGGGAGATGCCTGTATGGTTGAAATGATGAAAATGGTGAAAGCAGCGCCAATTGTAAAGGTCAACGTCAATGGTGAAGCCATAACTCTAGATAATAGTAAACCTGATTCACAGAACGGCGATCCTTCGACTTTGAATTATGAAAAAGTATATTATCCACCTTATACATTTGTTTTCTATCGGTTTGAATACAAGAGGGTCTCTTACTTTTATCCAATGAATGCCAGTGCCAGGGCATTTTTGTATGGTGGTCAGGAAAATGAACCAACAGGCGCTGTCCCGGAAAAGATCGTTCTGGAAAGATTGAGTAAATATACCCAAGATAATCCCTGGATGCTTCCTGAAGATTAATGTTTATTCTTTAACTATCTAAATATTTAATGATGCCAAATCCTAGAATAGAAGTTTCTACCGCTACCCTAGACCCTGGAGCTCCTCCTGATCATGGTGCTGAAGTTTTTACGCCACTTGAAATGATAGAGGATGTTAACCGATATTGGGGAATCGGGCAAACTGAAAAGATATTTGTTTTACCAGCCTGGAAGGCTGAGCGACTGCTTGCGGAATCCAACCTGAATCAATTTGCGCTCAAAGTCTCAAATATTGAAGATCCGGCTAACGTAGATGCAGAGTGGATCAGCTTTAACGCGGATGTCAATCCGGTTTTTACTACTTCGGATGCTGATGAAAAGTTAAAACAAGTGATCATCAAAGTATTGCACCAAGTGCCACAATATTTGAATGCAGAGGATGACGCTTATTTTGTGTTGGATCAATCTGTATTTGATCAGTTCAGACCCCTGTTTGTCGGCCCTCTCTTTTCAATAGTAGCTAAGATTGGTAAAACACCACAGGGTAATGAAGTGATTTATTTCATCCTGGGGCAAATCAATCTAATTCTAGACAATGGAGGCGGTGGCCCGGGTGCTACTTCTGGGGCGAAAATTCCAAGACCGGAATAATCTTACAAATCATCGAAGTGATCTGATTTTTAAATTTATAAAAAGACAAATAGTGGCGGAAGAAACATATTGGCATGACGTAATGATGAATTTCGGAAGGTTAACTATCATCACTATGGCGCTGCCAGTCATAGTCGCCATACTTTACAAAAAGTACTGGAATAAAGCCCTATACGCAGCTTTTCTGTTTTGTTTGGCTACCTTGGGAGTGAACCTATTCGAACAAGCACTCATCTGGTCCATCAATACCTATACCGACTTCTTCCTTCCCTATTTAGAATACTGGGAAATCAGTAACACATTCTTTTTAAACATCTTATATTATCTAAAGAACTTACTGCTGCTTGGATGGTTTTACAGTCTTGTTTTTCCCGTAAAGCCATTCAACAGCATTATTCTTTACGCTTCATATATCCTAGCAACCGCAGCGATCATATCCTATTTTATTGAGGGCTACCAAAACATGGGAGTCGTCAATCCCGCCATAGATACTGTTTTCATTATTCTTTTACCATTGATCTACCTGTGGGTTTCGAGAAAATCTTCTTTGCGAATCCCTTTAAAGAAAAACCCTTATTTCTGGATTAGCCTGGGCTTGCTGGTGCCCAATTCATTAGGTCTGTTTCTCTTCTTTTCTGGTGATTATATTCATGCCAAAAACTACATCCTTTATTGCCAGTTGTTTTCCGTAAAAAATGTTTTTGAAATCATTGGGCAAGTTTTTATCAGTTTAGGCTTTATTTATGCCTACCATGCCCGGTTTATAAAAGCTGCGGAATAAACCTACCACTATTGGGAGTTTTCTCGTCCCTCAATTAGGCCTACCTTTAAACTGAACTTCTATTAGTGATAAAGCACCTTTCTATCTACTTTAAAAGCAACATTAAAATACCCTATTTAAACTGTTTTGATTTTACCCCAAGGGACCAAATGTTTTTCTAAAAGGCAGGCAATGAATAATTTTCGTATGCCTGCCTTTCCTTCCAAAAATCAAAACTGTTTTCCAAATCCAAAGGAGTATTCTGAAAATCCTGAAAAAGATTCCGGCGCTTTACCGAAAAAATAAGGTAAAACAAGAAAATATCCTGTGAGCATTTTCGTATCTTCTGGGGTTCTTAAAGTAATGCCAATTCTGGGCAGTACCACAAGAACCCCAACTTTTTTGTGCCTTTCACCTTACTCTTTCATATCCGTAAGTTGGGCTATTATTCCGAAAAACAACAACCTTTTCAGGGCCGTAATCAATCCGGTAGCCCTTTCTTCTTGGATTGTAGACAACAGGCCGGCTTGGGTTTTTTCCAGCGTATACCGTAACCTTTTTCTTGATTTACGTAAAGAATAAATTGGGATCTTTGCTCTCAGGTTTTCCCTTTTGACTAACATGAAACAATAAAAGTATTATGAGAAAACTCCTCGTGTTATCCATATTATTATTAAGGGTCACCATCTCCGCTGGACAGGAGACCGGTGGGGATCAGTCAACGTCTTTATTACTATCTCTTGAGCCGCAAGTAGGGTGGAACAGCATCGAAAGCACCCTCGAAAGCACCCGTTATTTCAATAATTATGAAGCAAGTCATGAGGGTAATATCACATTTGGAGTGGGGGTGATCCTGACGTTCAATTCAAACTTAGTATTACAAACCGGCATCAGATACTTAACGCACCAAACAGAAACGGACAGTATCAATATACCTCCGGTGACCAGTGAAGATATCTGGTCCCGCTTTCAATTTGAATACACCAGTATCAATATCCCGTTAAAACTGGGGTATAATTTGCCATTGGGAACAAACGTAGTATTGAGGCCGGAAGCGGGGATCGTGCTCCGGTTTTTAGGCGGTCACGATTACGAGGAAATTGTCAGCGAACCTGAGAGCCCTTTCAGGGAGGAGGTGCCCCCGGCCGACTTATACGACTTTGAAAAGTTTGGTGTTGCGGCGGAGTTAGGAATGACTTTAATCATTTTGCCGGACAAAAAAATAAGCCCAATGGTCAACGGAAGCTACTTTTTCAGCTCCTCGAACTTTAAACTGTTGAGAGGCAATGCCTCCAACTCTACCGGAGCACTGCAGGCTGGGAAAATCACCGAAAAAGGCTTATTATTAAACGCAGGAATTCATTTTAAACTTTAAGTAATTTATTCATGTGCCGTTTTCTCGCCTACATTGGAACGCCCATCATCATTGACGAACTATTGGTCAAACCCGTAAACTCGTTGATCAACCAAAGTTACGATGCCGAAGAAATGTCCCAAACTCTAAATGGCGACGGTTTTGGTCTGGGCTGGTACAATAAGGAAGTCCGGTCCAACCCAGGGTTATTTCGTGCTATTACCCCCGCCTGGAATAATCAAAACCTATTGTACAATGCTTCTTTGATCCGGACGGGCTGTTTGTTTGCCCACATCCGGGCGGCTTCTGAAGGCGGTATCACCGAATACAACTGCCATCCTTTTCACTATAAGGAATATCTGATGATGCACAATGGCGGCATCGATAGTTTTATGGCCATTAAAAGGGAATTGCTGAATGCTTTGTCGGATCACTACTTTCACTGGATCCAGGGACAAACGGATACTGAACACATCTTCGCATTGTTGATGCAAAATTTAAGTGAAATGAAAAACGGGGATGCTCATTTATCTACGGAACAGGTTGCCGCTGGTTTTAAAAAGACCTTTGAGCAGATCGAGCAGTTCAAAAAGAATGCCGGGATCGGGGATGAAATTTCTGCTTACAACATGATGATTACCGACGGGGAAAGGGTCTTTGGCACTCGCTACAGCACCAAACCGGAAGAAATTACGCCTACGCTTTATTATTCTACCGGCTCCCGTTTTATGGCCTACGAGGGAGTCAGCCGTATGCTGCAGGAAAAGAATACCGACGAAAAAGCGGTGCTTATCGTTTCTGAAAAATTGACGGAGATAGAAGAGGATTGGCAGGCTATTCCACCTAATTATTTTATCGGGGTAGATGCTAATAAACGGATTGAGTTGCTGCCGTTGTGAGTTGCTGGTTGCTAGGAAGCTGTATACCAACGAGTTGTAGGGAACATTACTGAAATTCACCACCGCAAGGTGCGCTAAGGATCGCCAAGAAAAAAAGCTAAGATCCTTAAGCATAGCTTTTTACTGGAAATTCTTCTCGCTTAATTGAGCTTCAATAAAACTCCTGCCGCATTAAGTATTTCAATCCTAAGAGTATTAAAACATTATTCCGTATATTAGGATTCAATTCGAATAAAGTTTTAAATAAAATCGATATCACATGCAAAAGGTAGTAGTATTATTATGCATCCTTGGCTGCTTGAGTTACGACTTACAATCCCAGCACGTCGTTTGGCCGGCCGAAAGTGTTCAGGCATTAACCTCCGAATGGGAAGGAGTACGTACCCCCGATGGCCGGCCAAAAGTTTCCGATGAATTACTCGAGCGATTAAAAGCGCTTTCTATGGAAGAAATTTGGGGCTCGCTGCGCAGACATGGATACCACAATCAATTTGAAAACTTTTCCGGTATTAATGAAAATGGATGGGAGATCATGCATCCGGAAGAAGTCATGACGGGCCGCGTTCTAACCGCCCAGTTTATGCCGTTGAGAAAAGATTTTGACCAATACATCCAGCAGCAAGCGGAAAAGGAGGGCACCAAAACACCGGTCACCAATTATGCGCCGATCATTAAGCTAATGGAAGGGGATGTCTACGTAGCGGATAGTTATGGGAAAATCGTGGAAGGTACCCTGATCGGTGATAATCTCGGAAATGCCATCTATAAAGCCAGCAAAAGAGGGGTGGTTTTTAACGGATCGGTTCGGGACGTTGAAGGGCTATCAGAGATCGAAGGCTTCAATGCCTGGATCAGAGGTTCTGATCCTTCTGCGATCAAAGAAATGATGATCGCCAATATCAATGCTCCCATCCGGATCGGTCGGGTAACGGTACTGCCGGGCGATGTTGTGCTTGCCAAAACCACCGGCGTGGCTTTTATCCCTCCTCACCTAGTCCAGGAAGTGGTCATCTCTGGCGAATTTACGGCTTTGCGCGATGAATTCAATCGCTACTGCATGGAAACCAACAAGTACGAATACGTCAACGAAGCTTTCGTCGTAGACGATGAAGTATTCGAAAGGGATTTTCAACAATGGCTGGATAAGCACCCCAATCTACCGATGCCGAAAGCCGAATTGGCGGATTTTATGGAAAAACGGGAGGCCAGGAGGAAAGCCCGGGAGGCGGATCAGGGGAATTGATCAAGAAGTTGGATTTGAAGTTTTTGGATGGGGTTTGGTGGGGGGGATTGTTGGTTTTGGAGAAAATAGGAAGGGAATTATCGGTTTTTAAAACGTTCAATATTAGCTACCATACACCCCCATTTATCATGAAAAAATACCTACCCTGGCTCCTTTTTTCCCTGCAGCTCATTTGGAGTTGCTCCCTAAGCGAACAACGAGGTCATCCTAATATTTTACTCATCCTTACCGATGATCAGGGCTGGACTACCATCGGCGCTTACGGCGGAGAACTGGTCTCTACTCCCCATTTGGACCAACTGGCCGCTGAAGGGGTTCGTTTTACGAATGCTTACGTGACGTCGCAGTGTACGCCGACCCGGGCCTCATTACTGACGGGGCAATATACGGCGAGAAACGGGATGTGGCACGTCATCGGCTGGTACGGTTATCCCTGGGCTTATATGCGCGAGCTTCCTTTTCGGGAAAACCTGAGCCGGGATGCTTTTACTATCGCCAAAGGGCTACGCGCTGCCGGCTACCGAACCGGCATCGTCGGTAAATGGCACCTCACTACCAATGAAGATGGCAATTATAGGGGCTTGAACCCGACTGCTGCCGACTATTACGGATTTGATTACGCGCCGCCGGTGCTGGACGAGGAAGAATTTGCAGCGGGGCGAGACCGCGGAGTAGCAACCTTGACGAAACAGGCAATCTCTTTTATGGAGCGGAATAAGGATCAGCCCTGGTTTTGTCTGTTGTCTCACCACATGATCCACGGTAAAGTAGTAGCTCCCGATTCGTTGGTCAATAAATATCGCCTGCAGGGGTACGGAGAGGAAGGTTTCAACCGGGCGGTTTACCTGGCGGGCCTGGAATTGATCGATTGGTCGGTCGGTACTTTGTTGGATTATTTGGCAGCCAGTGGCGAGTCCGGAGAGACCATGGTCGTTTTCATCAGTGATAATGGCGGTATTGATGAACGGCTGGCTTTCAGGTCCGTGACTTATGATCATCCCGATAGCCTGCAACTACCCGTCGATATTCGGGAATACGATAATGCTCCTTTGCGGGCAGGAAAAGGTTCGGTGTACGAGGGCGGTGTTCGGGTGCCGATGATCATTAAGTGGCCGGGAAAAGCTAAGGCGGGTGTGGAGGTCAATACCCCCGTACATGTTATAGATCTGGCACCTACCTTCTTCGAAATGGCAGATACGGAGGTGTCGTCGACGCTTGATGGTAGTAGTCTTTTGCCCTTGTTGACCGGCCGGCGGACTACTGAACTAGCGGAAAGGCCGATTTTTCAATTTTACCCGTTTTATGACTTGCTTTGGGGACTAACACCCTGCGCAAGCATCCGAAAAGGCGATTATAAACTCATCGAATTCTACGGAGACCACGTAGATGCCCAAAACCGGTACCGGATAGGATCTCGCATCGAACTTTATAACCTCAAAACCGATCTGGAAGAAACCCATAATCTGGCCGATAGCCTCCCTCACATCACCCGGGCATTAAAACGAGAACTCGATGCCTGGCGGGATGATATGGGGCACGAAACTCCGAATCCCAATCCCCATTTTGATCCTTCCCGTGCTTTTGAGAGTACGAGGGATAAAAGTAATCGGAGGATGGAATAACAATCGATTCGAACTTCCCAATCTTTCACCACCAGGAAGGCAAAGATGGCCGTAAAACGGTACATCTTTGTCTTCTTTTGTGGTGATTCCATTAACTGAAATATTACTTGGGCGCAATGCCCGTTTGTTTCTATTCTTTAAAGAATTTAAGTGTTTAACATCAAGTAATTAGAGGCCAAAACCAGCCGTTAGCTTGAAGAAGGAGTCGTTTCCGTCGACTAAATCCGTACCAAAAGAAAAACGGGCATACGGGCCACCTCCGGGTTTAGTGAACTGCAGGTATGGCCCAAGCCACTGGTAAACATCAGTTGATTCTTCTACTTCAGATCCACCGGAATTAGTGAGTTGCTCGTAGTGACCACCGAAAGAAAACGAAGGAGAAACCTTATAGCCTCCATTGATCCAGTAATGCAAATAGGACAGCGTCGTACCGCTGGTCGAGGCTTCGTCACGGGCCGGTGCGTAAAAACCAGCATAAATTTGTCCTTCTGTTTTTTCTTTATCCAGCCCGATCGTCACGTTAGGCACAATACCATCAAAAAGGACGGCAGGGCCTTCCGTTCCGGATGACAGTAAGTTGCCACCTAAAATACCAAGCTACGGATTAATGCTAAGGCCGTCGGCAACTGCGAGGTTAACGCCTACGCCAAATTCCGTCCAGTTACCCCAGGCACCACCAGTGCCGCCTGACCAAAATATACCGTAGAAGGTGAAATCGACATTATCGCTAACGCTGTATCCCCCCTGAAAAAAGGGATAAAAACCGAAAAACTGATCGGAATTCAAACTCACGTCAAAGCTGAATTTGTCCATATCTTCGGTTTGGGCGTCCACAGCGTTGCTGAAACCCAAAATCAAAAGTGTACACACACAAAGGTCCCTTACTCTAGTAAGCACAGAGTTCTTCATAATTTTAAAATAATTTAGATGTAATTAAGAGATAATCACTTAATCTGGCTTAATTAATTGGACTAGATCTGGTTAGATCATACTAATCGAGAAGTTGTGATGTAGCTATTTGGAAAAGTATACTTGAGTGAAAGATTGGCTATAAATAGTATACTGATATCAGCGTAAATGATAAAAAGAGTTGTTGTAATTAATATTAAAGTCGTGATTAAAACTGTAAAATGGATACAAACTTTGTCATTAATTTGTCATAATAGATGATGTGTAAGAATGGAAAAAGTAAATAATGACAACCCTATACCAAGAGATCAAACATTCAATCCCCCGCAAACACTGATTACTTGCCCCGAAACATAACTAGCGAGATCCGATCCCAAAAAAGTACAGACATCTGCGATCTCCTCAGCTTGTCCCAATCTTTTCAAGGGAATACTATTCAAGTAAAACTCCTTCGTTTTTTCGTCCAGGTGATCCGTCATATCCGTTTCAATGAAACCGGGAGCAACCACATTGCTGCGAATATTGCGGGATCCCACTTCTTTAGCGAC
>CAZHNG010000157.1:11503-14939 GCA_964533785.1 uncultured Saprospiraceae bacterium
TGGAAAAGCCGATGATACCCGCTTTGGAGGCCGCATAGTTGGCCTGGCCGGCATTACCGGTAACCCCCACCACCGAACTCATGTGAATGATAGAGCCGCTCCGGTTTTTCATCATCGGGCGTAGGGCGTGTTTGGTAAGGTTGAAAACCGACTTGAGGTTGGTCTGGATGACCTGGTCCCATTGTTCTTCTTTCATGCGCAAGAGGAGGGTGTCGCGGGTTATTCCGGCGTTATTGATGAGGACATCGATTTTGCCAAAAGCTTCCAGCGTTGTTTTGACCAGTGTTTCTGCTTGAGCAAAGTCGCCGGCATCTGATTTTACGGCAAGTGCATCCGTGCCCATTGCTTTCAATTCTGCTTCTATGGCCTTGGCTTTTTCTTCGGAAGAGAGGAAAGTGAAGACCACCTTAGCACCGTGTTCCGCGTATTTTTTGGCGATGGCCGCTCCTATCCCGCGGGAACCGCCGGTAACGATGGCTACTTTATCTTGTAATAATTTCATGTTTATCGAGATTTTGAAGGCTTTTGCAAAATGGGTGAACTTGCTTTCTTTTGATGTGAGGTTGGTATTGAAAGCGCTAAGGTAAAAAGTATTTGGTAAATTTAGATGCTTGACTAGTTTAGTCGGTATCCCCAAATAATATGGTTCCGTTTCTATTTGGCATTCAGTTTTTCCGCCAAAAACTGCCCGGTATAGGATCGTTTCTCCTTTAACATATCTTCCGGGATGCCCTGAAAAATAAGGTAGCCGCCGTTTTTTCCCCCTTCCGGGCCCAGATCGATGACCCAATCGGCCGATTTGATGACTTCCATATTGTGTTCTACGACAACGACGGTATGCCCGCGATCTACCAGCGCATTCAGCGCATCGAGCAACTTGCGGATATCGTGGAAATGCAGGCCGGTAGTAGGTTCGTCAAAAATGAAAAGAATTTTCTCGGTAGACCGCTCTTTGCTTAGGAAAAAGGCCAGTTTCACCCGCTGCGCTTCACCGCCGGATAAAGTACTCGAAGATTGACCCAATTTGATGTAGCCCAACCCTACATCTGCCAGAGGTTGCAGTTTGGAACAGACATCTTTGGCATCAGCAAAAAAATCAATAGCTTCTTCTACACTCAGGTTGAGAATGTCGTCGATGTTCTTTCCATTGTATTCAACATCCAGTACTTCCGATTTAAAGCGTTTTCCTTTGCATTCTTCGCATTCTAAGCGTATATCGGCGAGGAACTGCATCTCGATGATCTGCTCCCCTTCTCCTTTACAAGTGTCGCAACGGCCGCCATCAACATTGAAAGAAAAATGCCGGGGCTGGAAGCCTCTTATCTTAGATAATTGCTGATTACTCATCAGGTTGCGGATGGCGTCGTAGGCTTTAACGTAGGTGACTGGATTAGAGCGGGAAGATTTGCCAATAGGATTTTGGTTGATCATCTCAAGTTTGGTAATTTCATTGAGGTCGCCACGCAGTGCTTTGTGTAAACCAGGGGGGTGGCTGTAATTTTCCCCAAGGTGTTTGAGTAGGGCAGGGTAGAGGATCTTCTTTACCAAGGTTGTCTTTCCTGAGCCGGAGACACCGCTGACCACCGTTAACGCAGCAACAGGCACCTTCACATCAATGTCTTTGAGGTTATGTTGCTTGGCACCAATGATCTCGATGAATTGCTTGGTTTTTCTGCGGTTGATCGGCACCGGAATTTCCATAGTGCCGTTCATGTATTTGGTGGTTAAGCTGTCGGCAGCTTTTGAATAGATGGATTCGAATGGACCGGCAAAAACGATCTCTCCGCCGTGGATACCCGCCTGCGGACCAACATCCACCAGGTAATCGGCATTTTTGATCACGTCTTCTTCGTGTTCCACTACGATCACCGTGTTTCCCAGGTCACGCAAGGATTTGAGTACGGTAACCAACCGATTGGTATCTCTGGGGTGTAGCCCCACGCTGGGTTCGTCCAGGATATACATCGAACTGGTGAGGTTACTGCCGAGTGTACGGGTAAGGTTGATCCGTTGGGTTTCTCCACCGCTTAGAGAACTGGAAAGGCGGGAAAGAGTCAGGTAATTTAATCCTACTTCACACATAAATTGCAACCGGTTTTTGATTTCTAACAACAACCGCCGGGCAATTTTGGCATCAAAATCGCTTAATTTCAGGTTGTTGAAAAAGTCCAGTAGTTCATCCACCGGCATGAATATCAACTCTGAAATATGGCGGCCATTGATCTTTACGTAGGAGGCCTCCTTGCGCAGACGGCCGCCTTCGCAGGTAGGGCAAACGGTTTTTCCCCGGTAGCGGGCCAGCATAACCCGGTTCTGTATTTTGTAGTTTTTCGCTTCGATCTCCGCAAAAAAATCATCGATACCCTCGACAAATTCATTGCCTTTCCACAGGATCTTTTGTTGGGGACTATTGAGATCCTGGTAGGGCTTATGCACCGGAAAATCAAATTTATGGGCCTGTTCCAGAAAGTGATCCAGCCAACGACCGTATTTTTCACCGCGCCAGCAGGCAACGGCACCCTCGTACACAGATTTGGATTGGTCGGGAATGACCTTATTTTGATCAATGCCCATTACCCGGCTGAATCCTTCGCAGGTGGGGCATGCTCCGTAAGGATTGTTGAAGTTGAAGAGTTGCGGATCCGGTTCGAGGAAAGCTATACCGTCCAGCTCAAAACGATTGTTGAAATAAGCTTCCTCCTTTTCCATTATCTCCACATAACATTCTCCCCAACTTTCGTAAAAGCAGGTATTGACGGAATCCGCAATGCGGTTTTTGTTTTCTTCATCTTTCGGTTTTACCACAAAACGGTCGATCAAGATCCGGATATCCTTTTTTCCGAGCTGACCGATCTTTTTCTTTAGGATTTTTTTGCCGCTCTTGAGGTAGTCTTCGACATCTTGCAGTGTTTTGTCTACTTGTATGCGGGTATAACCTTTTTGTAAGAGCAGGCTGAGCTCCTGTTCCAGTGTTCGCTCCGTATATTTTTGTTGAATGGGGATGAATAACTGGATCTTGGTCCCTTCCTTGAATTGATGGATGTAATCCGTAACGTCGGAAACCTGGTGTCTTTTTACTTCATTACCGGAAATGGGGGAGTAGGTTTTACCGATGCGAGCGTACAGCAAACGCAGGAAATCGTACACTTCGGTTAAGGTGCCCACGGTAGAGCGGGCATTGCGGGTACTTACCTTTTGTTCTATGGCGATAGCCGGACAAATTCCTTTGATGTAATCCACCTCCGGCTTTTTCATGCGCATCAGGAATTGCCGGGCGTAGGAAGATAGACTTTCAACGTACCGGCGCTGCCCTTCTGCGTAGAGGGTATCCATGGTAAGGGAAGATTTGCCGGAGCCGGAAACGCCCGTGACAACCACCAAGTGATTTTTGGGGATGGTGAGATCTACATTTTTTAGGTTGTTGCTTCGTGCCCCC
>CAZHNG010000158.1:0-14915 GCA_964533785.1 uncultured Saprospiraceae bacterium
CAATTAGTTAGAATTTTTAGTCTAACTTCTAGAGTCTAGCGTCAAAAGTCTAGTTGTTGAATAAAAGGTTAAGAATATCTTTTAGGGTACTTCAAGGGGTTTTTTAGATAAACGGTAATACTACTTTGTTATGTTGAAGAAAAGGAAATTCTTAAATGGATCTCCTGGATTAAATACTATTGGTCATGTGGTGACAAATACTTTTGGTCATCCGTAACCAAGCCAAAAATGAGTTGAAATATTATTTTCTAAGCGTTTTCCTTCAAAGTGACAAAGTAGAAGTAAGTAGTCGACCAAAAATTTTAATTCCAAACAAATAACACAATACAAAACTACCTGTATGAATTTGATTAACATTTTGGCGATTGAAGATTTCAAGCCAGATATAGTGCTTTTGCAAAAGTATCTTGAGGAAGCAGAGTTTAAATACAACTTTTTTCATAAAGAAACCTTGCGGGAAGGCATTGATTTGATTAAAGAACAAGACATGGATATCGTGCTGCTGGATCTTTCGCTTAGCGATACCAGCGGATTTAAGACATTAACCAGGTATCTGGAAGAAGTAAATGATGTTCCCGTAATTGTAATGACGGGTATGCCTAGTAAAGCATTTGGGGAAAGGGCTGTAAAAGAGGGAGCGGAAGATTATCTTTATAAAGAAAATATGGACAGCAGGTCCGTTGAGAAATCTATTATTTTCTCCTTGCATCGGGGGAAATCGAAGTTAAAGATCAGAGAACGCAACAAACAGCTCGAAAAAAATGAAGATACCCTTCGCAAAGTCTTGCATATCGCTAAAATAGGAAGCTGGTCGATGAACATCATTGACAATTCCATGAACTGGGATGATGAAATGTTCCGGATCTTTGAGCTGTCCAATCAAACTTTTAATCCAACTCTTTCGGACTATTTAGGTTTTGTACACGTTGAAGACCGGCAAAAAGTGGAAGCTTTTTTCGGTATGGTTATGAAAGATTCCGAAAAGCATGAAATTAAGCACAGGATAGTTATCAACAACACCAAAACAAAAGAACTATTCGTCCATGCAGGCATCGTACATAATGAAACAACCCAACAAGTGTCCATTGTGGGAGGAGTACAGGATATTACGGCCTACGAAAACGGTATATTACCCGGGGATAAAATGCTTCAGGAGATAAAATCCAATAAATTATTACAAAATTTAAAGACGAATTTCACTAGCCTCCTGGACTGCAAATTGTTTCTTGAGATGAGCGGCTACAGCAATGAAATGGCAGATAAAAGGATCAAAAAGGTCTGTCAGAAAATTGCCCAAAATTATGCCAACCATCGTTATCAGCTATTGATTCACAGGTTATTGATCAAAAGTGATGACCTTCGACCGGTAGTGCTGGAAAACATCAGTGCTGATGAACTACAAAAGCTGTTGTCCCTTTTTGATGTCTCGAAACAGTCTTTCTTTTCCACGTTGAATGTTAAAATACATCATGGTCTTCCTAATCAGGTATCCATTAACTTTGGCCTGCTTTTTTATACTTTGTATACCCTACACAAAATTTCCACTTACCGAAAAACGGGAAAGAACCTTATCAACGTAAATTTCTCTTTTGTCAAAAACAAAGAAGACAGGGCAGGAGTATTGCTTGATATTAGAGGAGATTTGGATAAACACGGACTTTTAAATAATAGTGCCAAGTCCAGCACACCATTGGAATATATTGCCCGCTATCCTGATGACGGAGAAACGGTATGGTACTGTTTTGCATTGATTCGATTGGTTCAATTGGCAAATGGAACATTTGAAAAGCAACCGTTCGACAAGAATGGACGGCCCAGGACCCGTATTTATTTGCCCATTCTTAAGCAAGATGAAACGCAGGAAGTACCTACTCAATCGAATGGCCAAGAATACAAATTCCTCATTGTTGATGACCGGTTTTTCAATCGACTGCAAATCAAAACAAAATTGGAAAAATGGAACGGTAAGCGAGTAAAAATTGAAGAAGCGGAAAATGGAAAAGAAGCCATCAAAAAAGTGGAAACTAATGATTTTGACGCCATTTTCATGGACATCCAAATGCCGATTATGAATGGGATTGAAGCTTCTTCTTTTATCAAAAGTAAATTCCCCATTCCAATTGTTGCGCTTACGAACAAATCTTCCGAGCAAGAAAAACAAGCTTGTCAGAAAATAGGGATCGAAGCCTATTTGCAAAAACCAATTCCTGCACAAACCCTTTTTTCCACCATCGAGCCACTCATAAAACCTTAACAATCGTCAGTTGTTAGAGAGAAAAAAAGGATGGAAAAACTGGATCTTGTCATTATTGGAGGTGGACCGACCGGTCTGAACTGCGCTATATCAGCAATCAGAGCTGGATTAAACTATGTGGTAATCGAAAAAGGCGTACTGGTCAATTCGCTCTATCACTTTCCTTCCGATATGACATTTTTTTCTACTTCCCTAAAATTGGAGATCGGAGAGACCCCTTTCATTAGTCACGGGGATAAACCTACCCGGCGAGAAGCACTGGAATATTACCGGCGGCTACAGGAAAAATGGAAGATCAACGTACATTTTTACGAAGAAGTGCTTGGAATGCAACAAGTGGAAGCGGAACTGTACGAAGTCAAAACTTCTAAATCCCAATACCTAACAAAGTCTGTTATCATTGCAACGGGCTACTACGATACGCCCCGGTTGCTTAATGTTCCGGGAGAAGATCTGCCGAAGGTGAAACATTACTACGATGAAGTACATCCTTATATCAAGCAAAAAGTATTAGTGATAGGGGCCGCCAACTCTGCTTGTGACGTAGCGCTCGAAACCTTCTACAAAGGCGCCGAGGTTACAATGGCCATCCGGGAATCCGAAATTTACCCAAAAGTGAAATACTGGATTCGTCCGAATATTGAGAACCGGATAAAAGAGGGTAGCATTAAGGCCTATTTTAATACGGTGGTAAAAGAGATCCGGCCAAAAGAAGTTGTGCTATCCGGCCCTGACGGAGAGTTTACCATCGAAAATGATTTTGTATTGGCCATGACGGGCTATAAACCCGATTATTCATTTCTCGAAAAGTTAGGGCTAAAATTTCGGGATGATGAGAGCCGGACGCCAGTTTTTGATCCGGATACACTGGAAACTAGTTTACCTAATGTATACATCGCAGGTGTAGTATGTGCAGGGTTAAGCACGAGCAAGCTTTTTATCGAAAATACCCGCCACCACGGAGAGGTGATTATTAAGGATATTAAAGGGAAGTTGGTGTCTTGAAAAGTACATCTAACGTCTTACTCAAGAAGGTACAATTTTTAAGTCCAGGATATTGCCCATGTGATAGCAATTGCGGCACCGGGCTTCGTAAGTTTCTTTTTCGCCCAGCACAACGGTATCGTCTTTGGTGACCAGCCGGAAGGAGTGGGTGGCAAGGTTACCGCAATGCTGACATATAGCGTGTACTTTGGTAACATATTCGGCGACAGCCAGCAAATCAGGCATAGGTCCAAATGGACGGCCTTTAAAATCCATATCCAGGCCCGCGACAATGACTCTTATGCCTTGTAACGCCAGTTTTTGACATACTTCTACCAAATGGTGGTCAAAAAATTGCGCCTCATCAACTCCGACAACATTCACATTATCTACCAACTTTAAAATTTGTTTAGCTTGATCAATTGGGGTGGAAAGAATGTAATTGGCATCGTGTGATACTACTTTGGTTTCATCAAACCGGGTATCAATTTTGGGTTTAAAGATTTCCACCTTTTGGTTGGCGATCTTGGCTCTTTTGAGTCGGCGAATCAGCTCTTCCGTTTTCCCGGAAAACATGGGGCCGCAGATTACCTCGATCCAGCCGTTACGTTGTCCTTTAAAATGGGGCTCCATAAACATAATAAAAGTTTTATCTGGCTTCTCACTTAAGTAGTTGAGCAAATGAAATTTATTAGATATTATTTGCAAAATATTGCTAATCAGTGAATTGCATGCTTTTTTAAGCATGTGGAGATCTGGCATCTGGCATCTAACATCTTTTGTCTGTATTTACGAAGGCGCAGAATTCCAAACATACCATTATATTTGCAAATATCGAATCAAAACTGTAGCAATCAAAATATGGATACGAAGAAAGCCCAAAGCGCATTAAAAAGAATTAATCAATTATTTGATAAGATAACAGGAGGAAATGAAGCCATAGCTAACATAGAGAAAGACCTATTATTGGGGCATATTCGGGATCTGTATGACGCGCTGCTCACCGAAAATACTTCAAGCTCCAAAAAGGAAGAGGAGCGTTCCGTCAAAAAACCGGAATTGGAGGTGGTAAATCCCAACCCTAAACCTTCCTATACGCCACCAAAAATTATTGAAATTACGGAGGAAGAGAAAGAGGTACCACCAAAGGAAACCCCTAAAGAGGCCCCCCCTGTAAAAGAGGAAAGAGAAAAAAAGAGTGTGCCTCCTCCGGTAACCACCCGCCAAGCACAAAAAGTGAGTGGTGATTTCGAACAACTCTTTGAGCACAAGAAGGCTACGGAGTTATCAGAAAAATTGAGTGAACGTCCCATCAGCGACTTGACAAGGGCGATGTCTATCAATGATAAACTATTGTACGTTAACGAATTGTTTGATCGTGATATCGAAGCTTTCAACGAAACGTTAAAAGTATTAAACAGGTTTGATAGTTTGGAGGATGCCAAAGGATTGTTGTCAAATTTAGCTGATCGCTACGTTTGGTTAGAAGAAAACCGGCTGGATATTGCAAGAGATTTTATCAAATTAATTCGCCGTCGGTATAATCAATAACGGTAAGACTGGCTTTTACAATTTGTATCCTTTCATTAATTACAACACCTTTTCCTGTTATGAAAAAGATTGCGGTTTTTACTTCTGGTGGCGATGCACCTGGGATGAACGCTTGTATCCGGGCAATTGTTCGTACTGCTTTGCACCATGGTTTGGAAGCAATTGGGATCAGGCGGGGATATCAGGGCATGATCGAGGGCGATTGCTATAAAATGGAGTCTTATTCGGTTAGTAATATTTTACAACAGGGTGGAACGATTTTGCGGTCAGCTCGCAGTGCAGACTTCAGAACGCCTGAGGGTCGGGCAAAGGCCTACCAAACTTTAAAGGATCAGGGCATCGAAGGTATAGTCGCTATTGGCGGAGATGGCACTTTCACCGGCGCTAAAGTGTTTATGGAAGAATATCCGGATATTGCTATTGTCGGATGTCCTGGAACTATTGACAACGACCTTTTTGGTACCGATTTTACTATCGGCTATGATACCGCCATCAACACCGCAATGAATGCCATTGACAATATCAAGGACACTGCCAATGCCCACGACCGCTTATTCTTTGTGGAAGTTATGGGACGGGATGCCGGGTTTATCGCCATTAATGCGGGGATTGCAACCGGTGCCGAAGGAATTCTGATCCCCGAAAGCAAGACGGATATTGATAACTTAATCAAAATACTCAACAGCAGCTACAGTTCAAAACATAAAAACTCAGGGATTGTCATAGTAGCAGAAGGAGATGATGCCGGCGGGGCTTTTGAAATTGCCGAAGAAGTAAAAAAACGGGGTTTTGAAACTTATGAAATGAGGGTGGTGATCCTTGGTCACGTCCAACGTGGGGGCCGCCCCACCTGTATGGAACGCGTCAGGGCCAGCAAAATGGGAATGGCAGCGGTGAGGGCTCTCCTGGACGGTCAAAAAGGAGTAATGATAGGCATTGTGAATAAAGCTATTACTTTTACGCCATTCGAAAAAGCCATCAAATACCACAATACGGTAAATCCAATGTTGTTAGAGATGGTGGATATTCTCTCTTAATATTTTCTTCCCTTTATGTCAGATATTCTTATCGATACAGATTGAAATTTGTTGAATAGGTTAATGACCAGTACTTTGTGTAAACTTTTTCATCCTTCAATCGTTGCCTTTTTATCATTAAACACGCTAACATCATTTCTAAAACATTAAATTTTTTAAACATGCAATCTTTAAAAGCCCTGTTAAGTCTAGCATTATTTGCTTTATTGGTTTCCTGCGGTCAATCGCCCGAAGGAGAAAAAATTGAAGCCGGCGAAGCAGTAGAAACAAAAGGTGCTTCTGCCGAAGCCTTAAGTTACGCAGTTGACACTGACGCAAGTGTCATCAATTGGGAAGGATCGAAACTGATCGGTGGTAGTAATCACGTTGGAACGATTAAGTTGCAAGGTGGAGAACTATACGTGGAAGGAGGAAATATCACCGGTGGTGAATTTACCATTGACATGAATTCTCTTGCCGATACCGATCTTCAGGATGAAGAAAAAAGACAAAAATTAGAAGGACACCTTAAGAGTGGTGACTTCTTTGAGGTAGAGAATTATCCTACGGCTACTTTTACCATTGCCAGTGTTGAAGCCGTGCAGGATTCTGCCGCTACGCATCACATCACCGGTAATTTGATGATGAAGGACTCTACGAAAAGTATCACCATTCCTGCAATGGTAGAAATGGACGGAGAAATGATCTCTGCTAAAACCCCTGCTTTCACCATCGATCGTACACAATGGAATGTTCTGTACGGTGCGGGAGCGCTGGGTCTTGCTCAGGATAAAATTATTCGCGACGAGATCGGCCTTAAGATTGACCTGAAAGCAAAGGCTCAGCGGGAAATGAACTGATTTTTGTAAGCGTTACAACTTTTGAATACGTGTAAGTTGCTTACATATAGTTGTTTTTAAAACTGGTTCTGGATTTTTCCAGAACCAGTTTTTTTTATTGCAGTTTTTTCTCAGGACCTATATCCAGGAATCTGTCAAATTAGGGTAACCCCCCACAAATAATTTCGTATCAAATAAAAAATGAGCAGATTTCATTTTTAAGAGCTTCGACAGTCCGTCCTACCATTATTTAATCCAGGGAAACAGCTTGTTGTTTTCCATTTCTTCCATGGCATTTAATGTTTTTGTTCAGGAAAAAAATATCCGAAAACAGTTTAAAGATGTTTAGAGGTGAACTTTTTAATTCTGAAAGGCGGTTTGCTGAACCTGAATGACATGAAAGAAAAAATACCGGAATTGTGTAGGAAATACAACAATCGCTATTACATATCCGAAGAGGCTTTTGTATGTCTGGAAGATTGCCAGGGGGAAGATCCCAACTCATTGGAAAACCTGAGACATGTAAGAAACTTAATTACCAGGTATAAGTTCATGGGATATTACCGGCGAGCGAGGGATTGGGAAATCGATCCTACTGAATCGGTGGAGGCGACCCACCTGGCCAGCTTTCAACCCAGGATCATTAGTAGCTTAACGGGGGAAGTGATTACCGAAAATATTCCGGATTACGATGTCGAATCCTACGGTTATACCGGTACGCTTGCTTTTCGCCCCACGGATAATACCACCATAACCGCAGTAGGAGGATGGTCCGTTGGTAAATCCTTATTCAGAACAACCCAAGGGGAAGGGTATACCTCGGCTCCCCGGCCATTCGGGCAAGTTCGCGTACAGTCCGGCGGTTTTTTCGGGCAGGCCTTTTGGTCTTATCATGGCGGTTCGGATGGTCAATCTTTTTTGTACCCGACCGGATTGACCAATATCACGGAGTCTCATCAATTGGAGGGTCAACTTCAGTATAATTTTAGTGTGGCGGACGACCAGTTTAATTTCGTTTTTGGTACGGATTACCGGCTCAATACCATTGATACCAAAGGAACAGTACACGGACGGTGGGAAGATCAGGATGATTACACGATATTCGGCGGGTACGCCCAAACGGAAATAAAATTGAGTAAGGAGCTCGATCTGGTAGCGGCCAGCCGGTTTGACCGGTTCGTTACCTTGGACCAGTCTTCTTTTTCTCCCAGGCTGGGTTTAGTCTATAAACCTTCTCCTAAACATACGGTAAGACTTACCTTTAACCGGGCCATCGGTGCGCCGACTTCTTTAAACCTTTTTGCCGATCTGCCTCTGGGGAATGAAAATGCTTTTTTGGTACACTTACTGGGAGGGGTGGACGAAGTGTCATTCAACCAACCTGAAACTACCAGTTTTTTACCCGGTGTAGGTATTTCAGACGGGGTAGGAGTGGACTTGCAAAAAGTCTATACTTTGTTTACCCGGCAATTGGCACAACAGGGAATCATACCGACGGATGTCATGGAGTACTTACTTTCCATGGAAGGCAACGTGAATGGTTTTTCACCGGGCGTGATGACGCAAGCACCGCTCACCAGACAAAAGCTGAAGTTATCAAGTTCGAATATGTACGAGATTGGCTACAAGGGACTGCTCGATGATAAACTGAGTATTGTCGTGGATCTCTATTACAATCAGCGTAAGAATGTATTGTCTCCTCCTTTTCAGGCAAGTCCTTTTGTCCTGCAACCTACTTTAGGCGAAGATCTCTCAGCAGCTATTTTGGCAGGTATTGATGTGACCAGCCTGGCCGAGATCGGGTTAAGTCCCGGAGCGATTGCAAATTTATATACCGGATTGGCGAATGCCGTAGCTTTCGATCCTGAAACCGGCCAGCCTAATGTCCTGGGTTTGATCCGGTCGGATCAAACGCCTGAAAATACGCCACTTCCTACTTTAGATCTGGCTTATTACAATATCAGTGAAATTGATTATTGGGGATTGGATTTTACTTTCGAGTATTATTTTGTTGGAGATTTTTCGGTTTATGGTAGCCTTTCCTGGCTTAGTCAGTCTTATTTTGAAGATGTAGCGGTTGGCGAAGATGAAAATAGTCCGACTACCGATTTTTCTCTGAACATTCCCGACCGGAAAGTGAAAATGGGGGTGGAATACAACCCGGAGTATGGCTTTAACAGTTTTCTGATGATGCGCTACCAAAACGAATGGCAGAGTAATAATGGCATTCCCTGGACGGGACCGGTAGATGCTTTTATGGTGACTGACTTGGGAGTAGGTTACACCTTTAGGAATAATCTGCGATTGAATGCAACCGTCACCAATCTGTTTGAGGAAGAGTACCGTGCCATTTACGGTGCTCCTAAAATTGGCCGGCAATTGCTTGGAAAGTTATATTATCATTTTTAGGTCCTTTTTGATGATTTTGGGGCAGGACATTTTTTCGGGCAAAGTGGGAATGGGATACAATGTTATCATGGACGCTTTCCCCATTACTATGACTTTGTCAGTTTAAAGGAAAACCCTTAGAATTGAATTTTTTGATTCATAACCAACAGTATTTTATCTTGGAGATCAATTCAAGAATTTCCTTTTCTTCAAGATGACAAAGTAGTCTTACGCTTAAGTATCAGTAAATATCCTGTAATCTCGAAGGATCTCATCTGATGTCTGACGTTTGGTATCTGATGTCCATAGCCTTCATGTTAAGAGTTAATTTATAGTATCGAGTTAAAGAGCTCTTGAAATCTTTGATTTTTCGAGACTTCGTCTCTTAAAATTTTTATCGAACCCCGCCTACACCTAAGGATTTCGGCGGGCAGGCATAGAGATATAGAGAACACAGAGTTTAAAAATAAAAAATTTCAATTTTTTATTTTTGGACTCCATGCTCTCAAACGTTTGCCCAGACCCAGACGGGCCCTAAGTGGACGGCTATGATCTGATGTCTCCCCATTCATTGCGAAACAATAATCAACCAATCCGAAACAATAGTGCATTTTCTATGGGTTTATTCCCGATACTTTTGTGTTGTATTCAGTAAGCGGTAAGAATGCTTACGCTATTTCAAAACAAAATTCATTCAACACAAACGTATTATCATGGAAAACAATGCTAAAATATTTCCGGCTTGGGTATGGGCAGTATATGTCACTTTATATGCACTTTTTATTCCCTGGTATTTACCGGCGGGGATATCCGGTGATTCTTTGTTAGGTTTACCGGTATGGTTACTTTGCTGTTTGTGTGTTTTGTTGGTGATGGTGAGTTTTACGTATTGGGCGATTAGGAGGTATTGGCGGGAGGTTTGAACGGGATAGACGAGTTAAACGGGTTACGGGTTAACGAGTTATCGGGTTGGACGAGTTCAGTGGTTGCGAGATTTGGTTAGTAGGATGAAACGTTGAAACCGGTTTGTTACAGCATATTCAATTTTTACGGGTTTGCAATTATTGTATTTGTTAAAAGTGAATCTATACCGGCGATTGCAGCTCGTAGTGATTTAGCTGGCAGCACTGCTTTTTTCGAGGTCTTCCATTTTCATTTTCAGAAAAAATTTCATACTGTCCACATCCATCCATTCGAGTTGGTCCAGCTGATCGTAGAGGGTTTGGTAGACTAAAAGGTCGATGTTATCAGATATGAGTACTTCATGGTATGGCAGTACCACGCGAAGGTAAGAGTGGTTATTATCCCTCCATGCCTGATTGTCAAAAGAGCGATTTTGGGCTACAAAAATGACCCCAAGATGATCTTCAGAGAGATCATATAACTGTCGATTCAATCTTGCTGTATCCAAGATATCCTTTGTTTTTAAATCTAATATACCGTTAACCTTTACCATAATCATATTTTCAGCAATTTATCAATAATTTTATTTCTTGTCAATCTAAACTGTTATTTCCTGGAGGAAGCACTAATCGGTACCAATAGGGTTTGGATGAAGAAGATCCGGGGAGCGGACGACGAAGATTTTCCGGAAGAATGGCATAACTACCTATCAAAGTTGCCTCCTTAGCTTTAATGGTAGCTAAATCACCTGTTTCAACTAGTACGTAGTCTAATAAATTCGTGTTCAGCCATCCTTCATTAAATCCTCTTCCTATTTGACCATTACCGGTAGTCCCATATCTAAAAACTTCGCCTTTTTTCAAAAAGAAATTTCCCGTTGGACAATGGTTACATGAATAATATGCATTTTTAGTTGCGATCAACACATAAAGATCTTGCATTTGGTGCTTTTCTTTTTTCTTCTCAATCGTCCGTTCCCATTCCTGCTGCAGCGAATAGGTACCATCCTCATTCTGTCGGGCAGCATCATTCCAGTCCTTAGGGATAGCCCAATAAATGATGGCTCCGGTAACAACAAAGCCTCCCAAAATCAAGGTCAATGAAAATTGAATTTTCGTCGTAATTTGCATCATGTTTATTAAAAGTTGTTGGTTTAACTGATAACTTGGCAAAGTAACTGGTTAGGAGAATACCCTTTTGGGAAATAATGGGAAATCTTGGGTAATGATGGGAATTCTGACGATAAATGTCAGGATAGGAGATTGACGAAATTAGTGGAGCTGGGTATTACGGACGAATAACTCGTCTAACTTATCTTTATTGGTTATGTGGTTATGGGTTATTTGGTTAGAAGTAGAAACGGTATCCACAGGAATAGGTCGCCAGGGGTTGTGAACCCGTATCAACTCGTTTAACCCGCAATCCTGTCAGTTTACCGCTGACATTTTTTCAAGATTTTCTGACAAAGCCACCTCTTGGCATGCAAGTTGTCCTTACCATGATCGTGAAATCATATAAAAACAAATCATGAGTGTTGCAATTGACATCCAAGAATTAACGGAAAGAATCCATCAGGAAAGTAGTATCGTAGACTTGATACAAATGGAAATGGGGAAGGTGATCGTTGGCCAAAAACACCTCAGTGAAAGTTTGTTGATCGGTTTACTGGTCAATGGCCATATCCTGCTTGAAGGGGTTCCTGGGCTAGCCAAGACTTTGGCCATCAATACCTTGGCCAAGACGATCGATGCTTCTTTCAGCAGGATTCAGTTTACCCCGGATCTATTGCCGGCTGATTTGCTGGGTACCATGATCTATAGCCCTAAAAAAGAGGAGTTCACCGTAAAGAAAGGACCCGTTTTTGCCAATTTTGTGTTGGCTGACGAAATTAACCGGGCGCCGGCGAAAGTGCAAAGTGCTTTGCTGGAAGTGATGCAGGAACGGCAAATTACCCTTGGTGATCATACTTATAAACTTAAAGAGCCGTTCCTGGTGCTGGCCACCCAAAACCCCATCGAACAAGAAGGTACTTACCCGCTTCCCGAAGCGCAGATGGATCGTTTCATGTTGAAAGTGATCGTCGACTATCCTAGCCACGAGGATGAAATGAAAATCATCGATCAAAATATTCAGCGCATCAAGCCTGAACCCAATAAAGTGCTTTCGGTAGATCAAATTTTACACGCCCGGGATGTGGTGTCGGAAGTATATGTGGATGAAAAGGTACGTAAATACATTGTTGATATTGTTCATGCCACCCGCAAGCCGGAGGATGCAGGGCTGAAAAAACTGGAACCCTACATTCAATACGGCGCCTCGCCACGGGCAGGTATCAATATGGCATTGGCTGCAAAAGCACATGCTTTTATCAAACGAAGAGGGTACGTTGTGCCGGAAGATGTACGATTGATCTGCCACGATGTGATGCGCCACCGTATTGGCCTGACCTACGAAGCGGCTGCAGAAAATATCAAGCCTGAATTTATTATCGATGAAGTTTTAAATGCCGTACCGATTCCGTGATGAGTTTTGTAAATAAATGATCAATTTAAATTGAATAAGCCATCAATCACACACCATCTAGTCCTTATAATAACTGGGGTTCTGGCGACTTACTAAAAGCTGATATAGCATGGAAACCGCTGAATTGTTGAAAAAAGTACGTAAGATAGAGATCAAGACGAGGGGGCTTTCCCGGAACATTTTTGCGGGGGAGTACCACAGTGCTTTTAAAGGGAGAGGGGTCATTTTCAGTGAGGTAAGGGAGTATCAACCCGGTGATGAGATCCGGTCGATCGACTGGAAAGTGACGGCGCGTTTCAACCATCCATACGTCAAAGTTTTTCAGGAAGAAAGAGAGTTGACACTGATGTTACTGATCGATGTCAGCGGGTCGGAGTCTTTCGGTTCCCGCCAGTGGTTTAAACGGGAGATGATCACGGAACTGGCCGCCGTACTGGCTTTTTCGGCCATTCAAAATAATGACAAGATCGGCGTAATATTTTTTAGCGATAAAATCGAAAAATTTATTCCTCCCCAAAAGGGAAAATTCCAGGTGCTTCAAATTATTCGTGAACTCCTGGATTTTGAACCGGAAAGCCGGGGAACGGATATTGCGGAAGCGCTTCGTTATTTTTTCAATGTCATTCGCAAGCGGGCAACCGTTTTTTTAATCTCCGATTTTATCG
This sequence comes from uncultured Saprospiraceae bacterium, assembly GCA_964533785.1. Classification (GTDB taxonomy): domain Bacteria; phylum Bacteroidota; class Bacteroidia; order Chitinophagales; family Saprospiraceae; genus JANQRV01. The sequence goes on from CAZHNG010000158.1 coordinate 13,124, forward strand.
GACAAGATTTTCAGGACGCCATGCGCTCCGTAAACAACCGGCATGACCTGATTGCGATGCAGGTCTATGATCCGCGGGAAGCAGAACTACCTTCGATCGGAATGGTACGTGTAAAAGATGCTGAAACCGGAGAAGAAGTATGGGTGGATACGTCGCGCAAAAAAATAAGGACACACTACCGGAAATCCTGGTTGCAGACAAAAGGTCAATTGGAACAGTTTCTAAAAAGATCAGGTATAGACTTTGTTCCATTGAGTACAGACCGGGACTACGTGGTGCCTTTGATGAATTTTTTCAAAAGTAGAGGATAATATATTGGCTTTTTAATTTGGGGCGATTCTTAGTATTTAAGCTTAAAGTGGTTATAAGGTTATAAAGTGATAAAGTTATTTTGGGATAAATATTGGGAATATTTTGTATAACCACATAACCGCAGCCCCAAAGCTATACTTGACGCGAAGTGGTTTTGGACTTCCCAAACCTACTTCGGTCAGTATATACCTACTTGAAGATGGTTTGGGTTCAACGTCGGTATATTAAATGTTAAATCGAGTAAAACAACTACCCCTAAGTTAAAGGGTCAATACAGCTAGACGCTAGATAGGGTAATAGTGACTCTCTGATAATCAGCAGATAACCTTAAGAAAGATGGTTGACTCGAATTGTTTTATTGATTATCAATTGTTTATGGTGTTACGTCAAAGATCCAAACGGTAAAGTAGTATGAGAAAAATACTCATCATAGTGGTATGTATATTTTGGGGAATAGGAACAACGAGCTTTGCCCAGCAAGTTGAAGTAAGGGCTAGCCTGGATTCTAATTTGATCCTCATTGGTGCACAAACGAATTTAAGGCTTGAAGTGTTTAAGCCTGAAGGTTTGTCGGTGGTCTTTCCCCCTGTTTTGGATACGCTTGCCCGTAATGTAGAAGTGATCGACGTAACGCCGGTAGATAGTGTAAAAACGGAACAAGGAAAGGTTCGCTTGACGCGCAATTACACCATTACTTCCTTTGATAGCGGCTATCATCAAATTCCTCCCTTACCAATACTGGCGCTGGGGCAAAATGAACAATACGATACTTTTTATACACAACCATTAGGCATTGATACCTGGCTGGTACCCGTAGATACTTCATTAGCGATCAAACCGATCAAAGGGCCTGAAAATATTCCTTTGTCATTTAGAGAGGTTTTGCCCTGGATCTTGGGAATTCTTTTGGTTGTTGCCTTAGCTGCAGGTGGATATTTTTATCTCAAAAAACGGAAGCAAAGGCCTGCACCCGAAGCAAAGCCACCTAAACCTCAGGAACCTCCCTACGTCATTGCCCTACGGGAATTAGATCAATTAAAAAACGATAAACTTTGGCAGGCGGGAAAAGTCAAAGACCACCACGCCAGATTATCCGAAATTATGAGGAAATATATCGAAAGCCGGTTTCAGATACCCGCGCTTGAGCATACGAATGATGAAATTTTCAGTGCTTTCCAGCACTCGGGATTAGTTGATAAAGTTCCGTACGAAAGTTTGCGCCAGATGCTTTTTCTGGCCGACCTGGTCAAGTTTGCCAAGGGAAAACCCCAGCCATCTGATAATCATAGGTCGATGGAGCAGGCGTATGAATTTGTAGAGCAGACAAAAACTAGTTTGGAAACCAGTGAAAAAGTGGAATAGATGATGCCAGATTATGTTTTTAAAAACCCGGGATTTTTATGGTTACTGCTTGGCCTGGCACCCCTTATCGTAGGATATGTATTGTACCAGGCAAAGTGGCAGACTGCTGTTCGCTTAT
>CAZHNG010000159.1:0-14892 GCA_964533785.1 uncultured Saprospiraceae bacterium
GGGAATGATTTTTTGGGACTTCGTCTATCAAAATATTGGATTTACGATGAAAAAAAATCAGGCAGAATTTTCGAAAAAAACCGCACAGCAGTCACATCCTTAAGTTTCTAAAACGAAAGAAAGAAGAACCAGACTTAATTCTCCGTATCCAAATAAACGAAACGCTCCAGGCGCGCCAATTCATTATTGTCTACGTACTTTCCGATTTCGCGGCGGAATTGTTCCATACTTTTGTAGGGGCGGTATTCCTTGAATTCGTGGAGCATGCGGTCTCCGACGCCGGGAATGGCTAAAATTTCTTCGTCGGTAGCTGAATTTAAAGCCACTGGCACAAATACGTACTTTTCGTAGCGGGCAATTTCGTCGTCGTCGACGTATTTACCCATTTCACGACGAAACTGAGCGATCTTCTCATACGGGCGGTATTCTTCGAATTCATGGGCCATTTTTTCACCGACACCGGGAACCATCAGGAATTCTTCTTCCGAAGCAGTGTTGAGATTCAAGGGTACAAAGCAAGCTTGAAAAAAGGTTTCCATTGTGCTCTCATCCAGTGTACCAGTCAGTAATTGGTGAAAATCTTTCATATTCAAATACGGACGGCCATCTATGATCTTTTGCGCTATTTCTTCATTGATTTGAGGTATAGCCATAAGCTCTTCTTGAGTAGCCAGGTTTGGATTGAGAACGGTAGATGCTTCGGAAGCTTCTTCTGAAGGGGGCGCTGCTTCCTCATTCGTAACCGTAACATCTTCTTCGGTATTGGAAGTGCTCGATTCTCCGCCGCAGTTGAAAACAATGGTTGCTACCAGTATCAACCAAATTAAACGTTGCATAACAGTTGGGTTTTAATGATTATAAATAAGATTATTGATATTTAATTTTTTGCCAAAACATAGGCCCAACCCAAAAGCCCGGTGGCGATCATCGTCCCCGGCGCTAATACCGGTGTTGCTCCTTTTAGGGTTTCCCAGACCAGTTTCTTTCCTTTCATCGAGGGATACATTTCCAACTCGAACGCCATGTTGCCATTATAATGGAGGCCTAATCCTACTATGCCGCTTATTACGAACAGAACCATCAATCCCAGAAAAACCCATTTACTTGCAGCCGAAGGGAATACTCCAAACCAGGCCAAAGCCGCTAATCCGGTGCCAATCAATACGACTGGAATGAGCTGCCACCCATCCTGGGTATGTTCTAATAGTAACAGTTCGGCTCCGGTTCCTATTAAACTAAGCAAAAAGGCTGCAAGAATTATTTTTTGCATGTGATTAAAGCGTATTTGTCAGGGACAAAGTTAATGTTTCCGGCTGGTTTGTAGCGCAGGATTTCCCCTTTCGTGAGAATTTTTATTACAATGATTTAATGATGATTCCTTCAACGTCTTCTTTTCCAGTTTATCGATTGAGCCTATTAGTCCGGCTTGGCTGCCTGCTACCACTGAATCCATTAATCTCGTATTCAACGAATTCAGCAACACCGAAATAGCACAATACAATACTGTTCCCAGTCTGTTAGTAGGAGCGGTAGATTTTATCAATACTACCGGAGGAAATGGAGAGGTCCTATTGTTCTCAAACTCTCAGGGAGAAGGAGAACCAGCGGTGGCTAATAGTTTGCTTGAAGATTTGCTGGCATTAATGGAAAATAACGTCATCCCGGTACACGTGTTGGATTACCAAAATTGGAATTCAAATGCTTTTTTCGTTAATGGTAAATCTTACCGGGGTAATGAATATTTTTATGCCAACCTAACCCGTTTGACGACAGGTACTTATCACAGCTTACTGAATTGTTGTCCTACTATAAGTGAGCTTACTCAGGAGTTATTTGCATCAGTAAAGTCATTAAGCGGCAGCTTTGATCTGCATACCACCCTTGCAAATGGTTTTTGCTACGAGCGGTTTGACCTAAACCATTCTGCTTCTGTAACCAATTTAAACCAACCGATTTACCAAATCGGTCGCTACGAAGGAGCGTTGCCTTTCCGTATCGAAGCGAGCGGCAGGATCGGGGATATCTTCCTGGATGACGAGATTGAAATTCCCGGCGAGGACATTCCTGAAGCTGGTGGTATTAATAAGCAAATTTGGACGGGAAATAGGATCTTCGAATTAGAAAAACGAAGGGATTACAGTAACCAGACTATTGCAGAGATTATCGACTTAAGTTTGGATGCCCGGGTTTTGTCATTATATACTGCCTTTCTGGCGTTGGAACCCCGCTTAGGAGGAGAGCCCTGTTTGGAGTGTTTCGATCCGTTCAATGAAGAAGGAGAGCCGCCAGTTGTCAGTACTGATGATGAATTGGCGGATACTTCTGTTGTTTTAACTGCTTTCCCTAATCCATTCCGGGAAAAAGTGACCATCCAAATCGAAAATGCGGAGCTTTTGGATAGAGAAAACCTACAGCTTGGGATTTACGATCTTAGTGGTCAGCTTTTGAGGTCATATAGTCCGTCGGCGATCAATGGAACAGACAAATGGCTCTTGGAGTGGAATGCGAAAACAGATAACGGCGATGATCTGCCCGGTGGAATTTATAATTTTGTTGTCCAATCGGAAGATGTTCGTAAAAGTATTAAGTTGGTTTATTTGAATTAATGAGTTGCGAGTTGCGGTGTAAGGTTTTAGGGAAACACAACTCGTACTACATCGCCAATATTTCTGCCAAATTCAATAGATTATTATCCAATGGTTTACTTTTAGAAATGGCTTCCTCAAACGGAACGTGGACGAGCTCATTCCTAACCATTCCGACCATTACGCCGCGTTTACCGGCCAGGGTGGCCTCTACGGCCGCAGAACCCAGCCGGCTGGCAAGTAAACGGTCGAAACCGGAAGGAGCACCCCCTCTTTGTAAATGACCGATAATGGTCACTTTAGCATCGATATCTTCAAATTGTTCTTTAATAGCTTGCGCGACTTCTTGGGCGCGGCCGGTCTTATTACCTTCAGCAACGATGATCAGGCTAAAGAGTTTGCGGCGTTTGAAACCACGTTTTAGCCGGTAGATGAGGTCTTCGACGGTAGTGGAAACTTCGGGTAGTAGTATACTTTCGGCACCACTGGCAATGCCGGCATTTAAGGCTATGAAACCGGAGTTTCGGCCCATCACTTCAATGAAGAAGACACGGTTGTGGCTATCGGCAGTATCCCGAATTTTATCCACCGCATAGATGGCCGTGTTTACCGCCGTATCATAACCAATAGTGTAGTCTGTACCGAATAGGTCATTATCGATGGTACCTGGTACGCCCACAATAGGCATATCAAACTCTTCACCAAATATTTTTGCGCCGGTAAAGGTACCGTCTCCTCCAATTGCTACGCAGGCATCGATGTCATAAGCTTTTAAGGATTCATACGCGGCTTTTCGACCGGCTAAAGTCCGGAACTCTTCGCTTCTTGCTGTTCTGAGAAAGGTGCCGCCGATGTGGATAATGTTCCCGACATCTCGGCGTTCCAGTAAATTCAACTTTCCTTCTATCATGCCTTTGTAACCACGTGCAATACCGTAAACGTGTAAGTCGTGATAACTGGCAGTTCTGACTACGGATCGGATGGCCGCATTCATACCCGGTGCATCTCCGCCCGATGTAAAAACCGCTATTCTTTTAATTGTTGTGTTGTTGGCCTCCATAAGCTATAGGTTGTTTCGAGTGTAATCAATATCATAAATGTAGTGTAAAAAAGACACTAACAAAAACACTTTTTCAACTTGTGGAAATTTTTCTTGAGGATTTTTGAATGCCTAATAGTTGTAGAATACGCTCAGGAATACAAATGATTCAAGATGTACTTTTACAGGAAGAACATTGATCCGTCAAAAATCCTCAGTGATCCCAGGTAGCCGATAATTAAATGTCTTATATTTGATCAATTCAACCAATGCAATGCGTATGCTGAACTTCTTTATTCAAATTGCCAGGGCAATTGACTGGGTGAGTGACAAGACCGGCTATATAGTTTCGTGGTTGACCACTTTGCTAGTCGTTCTGGTTTGTTTTGACGTGTTGATGCGCGATGTTGTCGGAGGGGGAGGGGCTTGGATCATGGAATTGGAATGGCACTTCTTTGCCCTTATTTTTTTGTTTGGTGCCGCTTACGCGTTGAAACATGATCGTCATGTGCGAGTGGATCTATTCTACGATAAATTCAGCAAAAAGGACCAGGCCTGGGTGAATTTGGTGGGTACGGTAGTCTTTTTGATTCCCTGGTGTGTAGTGATCATTTGGGCGACCTATCATTTTGCTTACCGTTCGTGGGTAATCGGCGAACAGTCACCTGATCCCGGCGGATTGCCGGCCCTCTATATTATTAAAATGGCTATTCCCGTTGGCATTACACTGCTTTTGTTACAGGCTTTCAGCAGATTACTGGATGCTATTTTCGTATTGATGGAGGTGGACCTCACGAACGAAACGAATAAGTAACGAAATGGAAATCATAGCGATCATTCTATTTATCAGCATCTTTATCCTCATTTTGTACGGTTATCCCGTTGCTTTTACTTTGGGTGGGATTTCGGTGATCTATGCATTGTGTTTTTTGGAGCCGGCGAGTTTTTCGGCCTTACCCCCACGCATCATGGGGATCATGAGCAATTACATTCTCATTGCGGTACCATTGTTCATTTATATGGGAATTATGCTAGAACGATCAGGGATCGCCGAGAATCTACTGGAAACGATGGCCGTTTTGTTCGGGAAATCAAAGGGAGGACTCGCCATATCCGTGATCATCGTAGGGGCTATGTTAGCGGCTTCTACTGGCATTGTAGGGGCTACGGTAATCACAATGGGTTTGATCAGTTTGCCGACGATGCTGCGCCGAGGCTATAAAGCGGAAATAGCAACAGGGACGATTGCTGCTTCCGGTACTTTGGGGCAGATCATTCCTCCGTCGGTAGTCCTGGTTTTACTTGGAAGTGTATTAAATGTGTCAGTAGGAAATCTTTTTGCCGCTGCACTGATCCCGAGCATGGTGTTGGTGATCGCTTACGTATTGTACATTTTGATATTGGCGCAGGTCAGGCCGAGTAGTGTGCCGGCAATGCCAAAAGAAGAAGTGATGGCCTTCCGGCAGGCAAAAAATTATTGGGGGCGGGTTTTGAAAGCTTTTATCTTGCCAATGCTTTTGATCGTTCTGGTTTTGGGATCTATTTTTACCGGAAAAGCTACCCCCACTGAGGCTGCGGCAATTGGCGCTGTGGGCGCTACCGGTTTAACCATTTTACAAGGCCGGTTCAACTGGAACGTGCTGAATGCCGTCATGCAGGAAACCACCCACCTGACCAGTATGGTATTCATCATCTTGCTGGGGGCGACTACCTTTTCTTTCGTTTTTAGGGAAATGAACGGCGATGGCTATTTGATAGACTTGATCAAAGATGCAAATTTGGACAGCATGAGTTTCCTTTTATTGGTCATGATCATTGTTTTTATTGCCGGGTTTTTTATCGACTTCATCGAGATCGTTTTCATTATCGTACCCGTTGTTGCGCCTATCTTTGTAGAACTGGGAACCGATCTGATCTGGATTGGTATTCTTATCGGGCTTAATCTGCAAACTTCTTTCTTGACGCCACCTTTTGGCTTTTCTCTTTTTTATTTAAAAGGCGTAGCACCACCGAGCGTAAATACCAGCCATCTTTACCGCGGCATTATTCCGTTTATTCTAATACAGATAGTGGTAATAGCGGCCATTGTATTGTTTCCGGAGTTATTGGATTATGGTCAACTGATTTTGAATCAATTTTAAATCTTCTTTAATATGGAAAACATTGATGTATTCGTCAACCTCGATAACCTGACAGAGAAAGAGCTGGTTCCCGGTATTTTTGCCAAATTGATCCACATGGAAGGCATGTCAGTTGCCCACGTAAGGATTGAAAAAGGTGCTGTGCTGCCCGAACATCACCATGTTCACGAACAAGTGACCAACGTTATCAGCGGCGAATTACAAATGACTGCTAATGGTGAGACAAAAGTTTGTAAACCTGGTGATTGCGTACAATTGGGCTCGAATGTTCCCCATTCGGCCGTAGCCTTAACGGATTGTTATGTGATCGATGTTTTTCAGCCAGTGAGAGCGGATTATCGTTAGCAATGGGCAATGGGCAATGAGCAATGAGCAATGAACAATGAACAATGACTTCAATGAGCAATGAGCAATGAACAGTATACCGCTCATTGTTCATTGCACACTGTTCATTGTTCATTGCCCCCATCGTTCATTGGCAAAAATGTTTCTACAGAAGAAAGGATCTGCTCTTTACTCAATACACCTGCCTGTCTCCACTTGATCTCTCCCTGATGAAATAAAATAAAAGTAGGTACTCCCATGATTTTATATTTTTCAGCGACTGGCAAGTTTTTATCGATATCTACTTTAATCACTTTGGCTTTGCCGCTGAGTGCTGCAGCCACTGCTTTTACCGTCGGCATCATTTGGAGGCAGGGCCCACACCATTCAGCGTAAAAATCCACAAGAACCGGTAGATCTCCATTGATAAGTTCTGTAAAGGAAGCTTTCATATTTTTGATTTGTGAAACACAACTCTTAATACTTTTTATCCATCAATAACCACCACCATTTCTGCTTTGTCGAGCGGATTTAAATGTTCAATAAGTGTTTCGAAGAAGGTTGGCCCGTACTTCAGATAAAAATTCAGGAAATTATCATGACGTTCTTGCAAACCATTGTTGGGGAACAACTTATCTTTTAGTGATCGAATTTGATTGAGAGAAATATCAAAACGCTGCTTTTCGGCGCGCATAATGCGGCCTTGCAATTGATCGAGGCTCTTTTCTTGTTTGGCGTGTTCAGCCATAACGGTCTTTACCAGTGTTTGGTCCACATCAGCTACTTTTTCTTTTACTTGTTCGAAGATGGCCAGTAATTGGTTTTTTTCCTCCGCCAAAGAGATCTCATTTTCTGTGTTCTCTTTGACAAAATGTTTGATCAGGGTTTCCGTTTCAGTCAATAATTCATCTAAACTCAAATCGAGCTTTTTCATTTTCTTGGCACTGCCTTTATCGATCCATAATACGGAGTTGCGGCGGATCAACATGGGGAAATTGATCTTAAAATGGGCAAATTGCGCTTTGCGTTCCAGCCAATAGGCGATTTCACCGCCGCCGCCGATATAAGCCAGGTTCGGAAGTATCAGTTCCTGATAGATCGGGCGCATGATCACGTTAGGACTAAAGCGTTCGGGGTGCTCTTGAATTTCTTTGCGGAGTGCTGCTTCACTGAAAGAAAGATCAGTATCCAATACTTTGTATGATTCGCCTTCCTTTACAATACGGGAGCGTCTATTCGCAGTCAGATAAAAGAAATTAATATCTCTGGCGTGGGCCTGACCGGAAAAGCCAGCATCTTCCAATGCTTCTTGTGCTTTTTCAACAAAGCCTTTTGAGGGCTGTTCGAAAATCTCTTCTTCTATGACGGGTATCATTTGTGCTTTTAGCTTCTGGTGATTCATGCCGCACACCACCAGGCCATAGTCCTGAAAAAGATCGTTCGTCAACTGTATGGCGGCATCCCCGTAAAATTCGTTTTCCGTATAAGCTTTTTCGATTTTCAGGAAAATTGATTGAGCGGTTTCCAAATCGCCCAGGGTGTCTTTCAATTCCGCCAGAACGGGCTGTAAGGTTTCCGTTTTCATTAAACCTACTGCCCCGCTTTCTTCATTTTCCCAGGTATAAGTCTTGCCAAATAAATGGAAATGATTGACCTCTTCAAAGTCGTGGTCTTCACCTCCGGTTACAAATACAGGCACAATATGATGATCAGCATATTGGGCATTGAGTTGTTTGCTTAAATTGATTGCCGAAGCGATTTTGTAGATGTAGTATAACGGTCCTGTACATAAACTTGGCTGATGAGCCGTGATTACGGTAAAAGTATTGGGTTCCAACAATGCTTCAATATTGGCTTTAACCGCTTCTGTGGTAGGAAATTTTTCGTATTGTTCCCGGAGGACTTCCACTAAAACGGTCCGGTTTGTCTGGTCTTTCTTTTTATCCGCTATGACTTCGGCAAAGGCATCTAAGGTTACATCGTATTTGTAGAAAGATCTCAGAGCGGCGTTTTCGGTGGCGTAGGCGATATCTTTATCGGAAAAAGCATTGACCTTTTGAAAAGGAATTTTTAGGATTTCCATCAATAAGATTTTCTTGTTTAAATTTATGTTTTGGTTGTATGAGTTTTTACTTTCACATAGTAAATATCTTAAAAGGCCATAGAGTTTAATTTCTTCGCTAATACTTTTAACTCAATCACTAATGGAACAATACGTACTCGCTTTCGATCAGGGCACTACCAGCTCACGTGCTATTCTTTTCGATCACGAAGGAGCTGTAATTGGCGTAGCTCAGCAGGAGTTTACCCAGATCTATCCTAAGCCGGGATGGGTAGAACATCATGCTGATGAAATCTGGAATACTCAAATCAGCGTGGCCCGGCAGGTGTTACGACAAAATAATATAACCGCTGAACAGGTAGCAGCCATCGGCATTACGAATCAAAGAGAGACGACTTTGATCTGGGACAGAACAACCGGTAAATCCATTTATAATGCTATTGTATGGCAAGACCGTCGAACTGCCGGTATTTGTGACACGCTTAAAGCAGCAGGCCACGAACCTTATATTCGCCAAAATACGGGCTTATTAGCGGATGCTTATTTTTCAGGAACAAAGGTAAAATGGTTATTGGATAATGTGGAGGGTGCAAGGGCAAAAGCTGAAAATGGAGATCTGTTATTCGGGACGATCGATTCTTGGTTGATCTGGAAGATGACGGGTGGCCGCCTTCATGTTACGGATTACACCAATGCTTCCCGAACTTTACTATTTAATATTAAGGATGGTGTGTGGGATCAAAAGATGCTTGAAATACTTGATATTCCAGAGTATATTTTACCAAAGGTTGTACCTTCAAGTGAAGTTTACGGCCATACTGATGTCAATTTGCTGGGAGCTGCGATCCCTATTTCAGGAATTGCCGGCGATCAGCAAGCGGCTTTATTCGGCCAGGCTTGTATCAATCCAGGTATGGCAAAAAATACCTATGGCACCGGTTGTTTCATGCTCATGAATACGGGCAGTCATATGATCGAATCAACTTCAGGGTTATTGACCACCATTGCCTGGCAAATGGATGGGCAGATCACCTATGCTTTGGAAGGCAGTATATTTATTGCGGGGGCAGCTATTCAATGGCTGCGAGATGGACTGAAAATCATCGACGAATCTCCCGATTCAGAATATTTTGCGATGAAAGTTCCGGATACGGACGGCGTTTACGTCGTACCTGCCTTTGCTGGTTTAGGTGCTCCCTACTGGGATATGTATGCCCGTGGCGCCATTTTTGGCCTGACGCGGGGTACCCGCAAAGCGCACCTGGTAAGGGCAACGCTTGAGTCTTTGGCTTACCAAACGAAGGATGTATTGGATGCGATGGAAAAAGACGCAGGCATCCCTTTAGCAGCCCTCAGAGTAGACGGTGGTGCCAGTGCGAATAATTTGTTGATGCAGTTTCAGTCCGATATTCTCGATGTTAAAGTAGAACGACCGGGTATCATTGAAACCACCGCTTTAGGTGCGGCTTATTTGGCTGGTTTGGCGGTTGGTTTCTGGACTAAATCGGATATTCAAAATAAATGGAATCTGGATATAGCTTTTCAGCCGGATATGAGCAACGATGAACGAAATAGTAAATATGCTGGCTGGAAAAAAGCAGTGAAACGGACAATGGGGTGGGAGGATAAAGCATGATGATTAAATGTATAGGAATTATCTATTCTATCTTCACTTTTCCGCGTAAGCGTTTTTTCTCTGACCGGATCTTTTTTGCTTTCAGTCGTTTTTTCTGGTCCGCTTTAAATTGAGTGGCCCCCTTTCTTTTGGGGACAGGACGTAAAGCTTTGGTAAGCATCTTCTTTAATTTGCGCAAGGCAGATTTCCGGTTAGAGATTTGCGAACGGGAGGATTGATCCACAACGATCAACTCCTCATTTTTGTTGATTTTAGACTTTAATCTTTTGTGAATCAGTTTCCTTTCCTTATCTGATAAACCTTCAGACTGGTCAATAGGTAATATCAATTCAACTTTCGTTTCCACTTTATTGACATGTTGCCCACCACTCCCTGAGCTTCGAGCTGTTCTATATTTTAACTCTTTTTTGATTTTATGGAAATCCATATTAATTGTTTTATTTTTCAATGAAGTGTAAGCTAAATTAGTTCCCTTACCATTTAATTTATTCCCGAATTTTCAAAACCAATAGATACATTATATGTTGTATTTTCAGAAAAAATTGAAAATTTGAAAGATGGCACATAAAAGGGCAATAGTTTGGTTTCGGCAGGATTTAAGATTACACGATAATGCGGCTTTAACAGATGCATTGGAGCAGGTTGAAGAAATTATTCCAGTTTACGTTTTCGACGATCGTTTTTTCAAAGATCGAACTAATTTCGGATTTCCTAAAACGGATAAATTCAGAACAAAGTTCATTATCGAAAGTATCGAAGACTTAAGAAACAATATAAGAGCAAAAGGAGGAGAACTGATCGTACGGGTAGGAAAAGCTGAGAATATTATTTTTGAATTGGCTAGTCAATACAACTGTGGATGGGTTTATTGCAACCGCGAACGCACTCAGGAGGAAGTTGATATTCAAGATGCTTTGGAACAAAAACTTTGGTCTATAGGCTTGGAAATGCGGTATTCCCGGGGGAAAATGTTGTATCATACCGCTGATTTACCTTTTCCTGTAACCCATACGCCCGATATTTTTACTCAGTTCCGTAAGGAAGTAGAACGATACGTCAGGATTCGGGAATCCCTTCCTGCTCCCAAAAGTATTTCGACCGTTTCTGAAGAAATTGATGCGGGCGAAATTCCTGGGCTGAACGAATTCCAATTAGAAGGATTTGAGCCGGATTCGCGCGCAGTAATACCATTTAAAGGAGGAGAAACAGCCGGTTTAGAGAGATTGCGATACTACTTATGGGAATCGAAGTTGATCAAAACCTACAAAGAAACCCGCAACGGTTTGGTAGGTGGAGACTACTCTTCAAAATTTTCTCCCTGGTTGGCCCAAGGGTGTTTGTCTCCCAAGCAAATTTATCATGAACTGAAGCAGTTTGAAGCTGAAAATGGTAAAAACAGATCCACTTACTGGTTGTTTTTCGAATTATTATGGCGTGACTTCTTCCGGTTTATGGCGAAAAAGCACGGAAATAAGATCTTTTTCAAAAGCGGAACTAAAGGAGAATATGATCCGGAATGGAAAAACGATTACCGTCTTTTAGAGCTTTGGATTGAAGGGAGAACGGGTATTCCTTTCATTGATGCGAATATGCGGGAGATCGCCAAGACTGGCTTTATGTCTAACCGCGGACGTCAAAATGTGGCGAGCTTCCTGGTCAAAGATCTGGGTGTCAATTGGCAAATGGGTGCAGAATACTTTGAATCGATCCTGATCGATTACGATGTATGCAGCAATTGGGGAAACTGGAATTACGTGGCTGGCGTCGGAAGTGATCCGCGGGAAGACCGTTACTTCAACATCATCAAACAGGCCAACCGATATGATCCTGAGGGAGAATATGTAAAATTGTGGCTGCCCGAACTGGCAGGTGTAGATAAATCCAAGGTCCACCGACCTGATCTGCTTACTCTTACCGAACAACAGAACCTCCACGTTAAATTAGGTGATGATTATCCGCGGCCGATGATCAGTACTAAGCGATGGGCTTCTTAATCCTACTATATGATCTTGAAATAAAGGAAAATTTTGAATTGATCTTTTTGATAGTGGGTTGCTACTAAAACACAAAAGCTCAAAATCCTCACAAAAAAGATTAATGTAATTTTGTGCTCCTGCCGGTGGGCTGATGGTATCGGCAGGCAGGTTTGTGGCGATTTTTTCTACTTGTAAGTTCTACATGAGAAATTGCTGTAATTTTATACCCCTATAACCTAATAACCAAAGTGACAAACTAGAATTGATTATTATAGCGTAAAAAATACCATGAAAGTTGAATTATGGGCCATCGGAAAAACCAATGAACCTTACCTAAACGAGGGATTCCAATTGTACGAAAAGCGCTTGCAACACTACCTGAAATTTCGCTTTTTCGTCATTTCAAACTTAAAAAAAGCATCAAAATTATCGCCCGAAGTGATCAAAGAAAAGGAAGGAGACCATGTTTTCAAATATTTAAACAATGAAGATTTTCTTATTCTCCTGGACGAGAATGGAAAACAAATGGATTCAGTGAAATTTGCCCGGTTTATGGAGCATAAATTGCAGTTGAGCCACAAAAGGCTGGTTTTTTTGATCGGTGGTGCTTACGGCGTTTCCGAAATGGTTAAAAAAAGAGCTGATCATATTTTATCGCTTTCTAAAATGACTTTTTCGCACCAAATGATCCGGCTCTTTATTATCGAACAGATCTATCGGGCTATGACGATTCTAAAGAATGAACCTTACCATAATCCTTAAATAAAAAAGCTCACAAAACTGTAGGAAAGTATATTGGAATACGGTAATATTTGAAAATGATTTGCCGGAAAGCTTTTTGATTAGTCTGATAGAGGATTCTTACGATCTGGTTGTCAAAAATCTCCCTAAAAAACAGAGGGACGAACTTGAATCCCCGTAGAAACGAGATTCTGATAATCCAAAACAGGGATATAAATATTTTTTACTTACCTTTGTAAAGAGAGAGCTATCCTTCCGAACAAGTCTAATGCATACCTTCCTTACCATTTCCCGTATTCAGTTAGTTGAATTACAGATACCTTTTTTGTTTTATTCATTTAAAAACAAGTAATCATGTATTCCCAAGAACAATTTAAAATCCGATTTACACTATGCTCTGCCATTTTGTTTTTGATTTTTGCGATCAAGCTGGAACTAAATGCTCAATCCCAATCTTACCATACCCTGCGCTCTTTCCAAACTGTACCTCATGCATTGCAATTTGATGTGGGAAAGATCCCAAATTTCCGCTTGTTCGTAGGCCCGCCCTACGTATCTAATTTAAATGTCACCCTCAATACGAATGGTCCGACTTTGGGCGACCTTGGTTTAATAGGAAGAGATGGTTTTTTTGGCAATAACTTCAATGAATTAATAGAAAATGCGGAGGATTTTAATGAAATTGAAATAGATAACAAGTTAGACCTGGTCTATTTTGGATACCGCTACCGCAATAATTTTTTCACCTTCCACATTTCTGACAACCTGCAGATGCGGTCTTTTTATCCCAAGCCATTGTTTGAGTTATTAGATGACGTCAACGAGGGTAGTACTGATTTGATCGGCAACAGATACGACCTGTTTCAGTTGGGGGTTCGCGGAAAGCATTATCGTTCTTTTGGTTTGGGCTACCGGGGCGCTATCAACGAATACGTATCTATTGGGGGTAATATTAAGTATTTGCAAGGGCTGAACATCATCCAGTCTTCCAATAGTGAACTAGCCTTATCTACTAATAACGATTCGGATTTTTTCAATATTGAGAACAGTATAGATTTTCTCTACACAGGCTTGGCTTTTTTAGCGGATGAAGAACTGTCACCGACCGATTATTTCAACGGTAATTCAAACGGTAACAGTGGCTTTGCTTTCGATCTGGGGCTGAATTTAAGCTTAAATGACCAGCTTGAGTTTTTCGTTACCGCGATAGATATCGGGGGCTTGAACTGGAAAAACCGGATCCAGGAGTTTTCCTTGAACAACGGATCTATTCAATTGAGTTCGAATAATCTGGACCAATTCGAAGAAGTACTGGACACTACCTTCGAAGATGCCTTTATCAATGAAGAAATAATCGATACGACCATTAATACCAGTTTAACCAGCCAGGCATTTGTAGGAGGGACTTTTCGGTTTAAGAAATACTACACCGTGGGGTTGGTTGCCAATCCCCGATTTAGAGAGGGAAATGTAGAATTTGCCGGCTCGGCCGCTTTTTCTGCGCTAGTGAACAATTACCTGGAAGTAGCTCTGAATGCCAATTTTGATCAGGATAATTTTAACGTAGGGGCCGGTTTTGTTTTCAACGGAGGGCCCTTTCAATTGTATCTGGCCAGTGATAATATTTTATCAGCTTTTCAATTAGCTGACGCTGACAACCTGGCTATAAGTCTGGGGACAAATTTAGTCTTTGGTCGTCGGGGCCTGAAAAGGAAAAAGAAAAAGAAATTCAAAAAACCGGTTGAAGAAACGGTTACTCCCGAAGACCGTTTGTTAAGTGCTCTGGAAGAAGCCGAAACCGAGGAGGAACAAGAAACAGAAAACACTCCTGAAAATGAAATAGCGGCTACGCCCGTTGAGACTGAAACGCCTACCACTCCGGAAGAATCAGTAGCGGAAACCCCGGAAACAGCAGAAGAGGAGGAAGGAGAACAGGAAGTAACCCTAAACGGCATTGCCATTGATAATCGTACAAATGAAAAACTTAAAGGCATTGCCATAGAATTTTACTGGATAACGGAAAGTGGTGAACGGGAAGTCCTTTTGTTCCATGCCTTTTATAATGGAAATATTAGTTTGCATATGCAAAATAGTAATGATCATGTTCTTGTGATTAAGAAGCAGGGGTATACCATTAAAGAATTTAAGATCCCTAAGTCTGAACTGACCGGTAAAACAACGATAACCAAACAATTTCCGATGAATAAGGAGGGATAGCGAGATTATGAGTGGATACGAGTTGCCGGGTTAAACGGGGACGAACAACTTTAGGCTGTATACAGTACAGAACCCGTTAAACCCGGCAAACCCGTTAACCCTTAGCTCGCAATTTTAAAGTAAATATTAAAAATAGGTATAACTTCATGCCTCAGGTCTGCACGCAATACT
>CAZHNG010000160.1:0-14882 GCA_964533785.1 uncultured Saprospiraceae bacterium
CCTCATTGCTCATTGTCTACATTGTTCATTGCCCATTGCAGTAGCAGCATGGCTCCTATACTTGATCAGCATACCACAGACCAGGTCGCAGACCTGACCCATCGAACATGGGGAACACCGCGACGATCAGGGTTTGTATTGCTTTCTTTCCCTCTTCTATTCCAAACAGATTTAAACCCCAAACTTGATACTCCATAATCACCGCTCCTTTCCTTTCAACAGGCCCTAATGGACTTGGGTCATCATCGTCGGGGGCCAATCGCTCTTGCGGAATACCGCGATCAAGGGGTCAGATGTTATTCATGTATGAATGGTTCTGTTGATTTCCTTACAACTATTTTAGATGTATCAGAACTATCAATAAAGCTTGCGTAAAAAAAGATTCTTCCACGGTGAGTAAATTTCATTTTAGAAGTTGTATTTTCAACTTTAAAAATTATTTCATGATCTCCTTTGCTAACCCTAGTGAACAATTCTTCAAAAGATGGGCGAATATTAGAGTATGCAATTATTTTGTGGAAAGTTGGCTCCCCATCAATTTCAACAGAAAACTCCGCCAGTTCTACATTTTCATTGATGTTAGATAGATATACTACCACGTATGGTGAGTTACTACAATTACTTAGAATCGAAAAAGCCAGTATTGAAGTTATGATGGTTGGGATTTTCATGTAAGTAATAGATTAATTTATAGTTCTTGGTATTCTATCTCCTTTTTTAACATTAAACAAATAAGGCTTTCGATTAGTGGAAGTGTGCCAAAAACGATTGTTAGTTGTTACTGGAGCAATTGAATGGTTAATCCCTTGGTTTAAATCAGATACGTTTTGTTTGATATTTACTACTTGATTGTTGCTAAAAGAATTCCGTGCTTCTCCACCATAGCTCATGTAATTTTTGTTATTGTTAGAATCTTCAAAACCATCCTCCCAATTATGTTCTAATCCAAGATTATGTCCGAATTCATGTACCATGGTTGATACGACCCCATTCCAATTTTGAACAAAAGCAATTTTGCCATTTTTTATTGCTTTACCTCTTACCGAAGAAAAAAGACCATCTGGCACAACATCATCAACAATTGTTACTAAATGATCGCTATCACTAACATCATCCATTGATTTAACAGCCTTTACGTTTATGGCAGACCTTATAGTAAGGTCTCCATCTTTTCCTTTAAGAGAATTATTTAATGCTCTTCCAAACTGACTAGCCAAAACATCCATATTTTCTACATTTCCAGTTAGATCCAAGACTTTTACATCTCCCCTGATTGTTTGGTAGTTAGTATACGTTCCATCTCCGTGATCTACTGTTTCTGCAGTAACCCAAATACTATCTCCATTTATATCAATATTACTAATTGGATTATTTGCGCCGTACTGATAAGGAGTCATTGAAGCATACTTTTCAGCAAACCGATCAACTGCAGGAAACCGCCCAATACTCGGATCATACCACCTTGCCCCATAATCCAACCACTCTAAACCTAGTTCACTGTTGAGCTCCTTACCGTTGTAAAGATATTTACTCTCCCTCCCCAGTGTCGCCATCCAAGGCCCATCCATTTCCATTCCAAAAGGATAGTAATGGTGTTCCTGTAAGATCTCATCCGTTTCCGGGTCATCGGTTTGATCTACCTTGCCATTGCCGTTCTTATCCGTAAAACAAAGGCGGGTATTACCCAGGTGATCGGTGATCGTATATTCATAACGATGGCTGCCTTCTTCAAAGTATACGCGACCATCCTTGTGGTAAACGGCCTCCAGTTCGCCGTGGCGGTATTCGAAGCCATTGATGTAGTAGTGGGTATACATTTGCGCAATACCGCTGTTGATGGTTTTGCTGATTTTATTGCCTGCAGCATCGTATTGGATCTCCATGATCTTACAATCGCTGGTTTCCATGCGCTTGGGTAAGTTCAGGTAATTGTACTCGATGCTGATGCCTTTGGAAGGATCGTAAATCAGGTTACCATTGTCATCGTAGAGGTAGTCGGCACCGGTATCTCCCGTGTTATAATGTTGATAGCCGTTATCTCTGCTGGCGATTGGTGCTGTTTCTAGTACATCCTGCAGGCGGTTGGTACCATTGTAATGGGTGTATCCTAAATTATCGATGGTATTCTTTTGCCAGCAGCTACCGTCCCAGTAGAGGCCTTTTCGGGATAGGGAAGTGATATTGCCCCTGGCATCATAGTCAGCCGACATATCGAATAATTGATTAACGCCATCCGAATTGGGGCCGTTATGCGTAGCGGTTTTTAGCCGGTCGAGGTAATCATAGGTGAAGCCATAGGCTTGCGTGAAGCGCCCCCTTACTCGCCAATGGACCTGGGCGATGTTTCCATTTTTCTGGGCATCGCCTCCAACGCTTCCTTGTAGTTGATCGTAGTTCAATTCCAGGTAAAACAGATCGTTCTGATCCGGATTAGTGCCGGAAATACCGGGATTGGGTAAGCTTCGGCCGCAAGCAGGTAGGTTGCTGTTGTAATAGGTGCCTCCTAAATAGCTGTCGTTGATCTTTGATAAAAAACCATTGGGTAGATAGGTGTAATCCAGGCTCTGTAAAAAGTTACTACCTTCCTTACCCAGGTTTTTCTCGAGTACCTGATCTTTGGCGGTATAATGCAATTCACTGGTTAGAATTTCGGTACCACCATTGAGTTTATGGTAGTTCTTGGTCAATCTGCCGACATGGTCGTACTCCATTCGTTCCTCCACGTAATTATCGGTATCATCCGCCAGTTTTTGGTAGTGAAATTGCCGGGTTAAATTATCGGCAAAATCGTAGGTAAAGGTATTGATGAGGCTTTGCCAATCGGTTAAATGCAGCGGATGATTGCCTTCGGTTTTAGCGATGCGGCCATATTGATCGTATTCGATAGTGGTGTTCAGCCAATCATTTGTTCCGAGCATATTGGTTTCGGTACGGCATAATTTACCGGTGTAGATTGTAGAAGGTGAAGGGTCATCGCAGCCATCGTAGTGGGAGCGAGTCAGTTCCTCGAAGAAGTTGGCTACTTGGTTGCCATCGCTGGGTGCGCTGTTTACGAAGCCGGTAGCAGTGGGGCGGCCATAATTATCGTAGTGGGTGTGCAACCACTTGCCTTGAGCCGCCATGTTGCCATCTTGAGAGAAGGTTGGCAGATCACGATCATCGTACCAATAAGACATCCAAGCCTGATCGGGAATTTTTTTCGAGAGTATATTATCGGCCCCATCGTATACATATCGATAGATCAGGTCATCGTCGTTGGTGCTGGTGCCGGGAGGCAGCACCGTATTCACGCGATCTTTATCGTCATAGATGTATTTGGTATCCAGGCCATTGGCACCATTCTCATCAGCTCTCGTGGTCATCAATTGCCGGCCTTTTTTGTCTGTGTAGGTTATGTTCTGGTGGTCATTTCCATCAATAATAGTAGTCACAAATAATTCTCCTGCAGAAAAGGATTGAGACCCAATGGTTATCGGACTGGCGTTGTTGCCGTATTGAGTTTCGGTCGGATACCAGGAGGGAGGGGTGACTTTCCACACCCGGTTGAGGGGGGAATTGTAATATTCAGTCAACGTGTGCTGGTAACCATCGGCCACTTCGAAATAGTCACCGGAACTATTTCCATTACGCTCATAAGGCTCATAACTTTTATATACCCGGCCTTGGTTATCGTACTTGACTTGAGTAATAACATCGTCTCCATCTTCAGAATAGCCTTTTTCTACGGTTTGTAACAAGCGGCCCAAGCCATCGAAGTATTGGAAAGATTCTCTCTGCGTTAGACTGGAATTGGGTACTGAAGTAAAGGTAGTTTTGGCGCGGACGTAGTTGTGCGGGTTGCTGGCATCTTTGAATTGGTACGAATAGTCCGTTACAACGTTCCCGTTTCTGGCTGTCGTTTTCTTCAAACGCAATAAGTCGTCGTATTCATAGCTAACAATCTGTCCATCAATATCCTTGATTGAACTTAACAATTGTGTACCCGTCAAATAGGTGTATTCCCACTCAAAGGAATCAAATGTTCGTTTTTTGATCTTACCATTCAGCCATTCATAAGTTTCTGGCTGCCAACCTGTTTTTGTAAATTGTTTAGGGAAGCCTTTTCCCGTTGAACTTGTTCCGTGATAACTATCGATCGTCCCGCTTAAAACAAAATCCGCGCCAGAGGCCACGGAACCACTGCTTTCCCAAGTCATTTCATAACGGTAAAAATTATGAGGATAAGGATGAGCCCCTGTTCCACTACCTTGTTCCTGACCAGTAGATTGATTATAGAATGCATAGTCAAATTTCATACCATCTACAATGGTAGCACCTACTTTTTGGATACTTTCTATTGGGGTTCCAACGATGTTTTTACTGATCAAACTATCGCGTATTTCACTTGCACTTAGATCATAAACGTATTTATGTTCTGTTCGGTGCACACTACCATCACTATTGGTGAAATCTATCGCTGTAGGCGCCAAGTGTTTATCTGGGTCAGGGTCATACTCATAAGTAGTGACCGTTTTCACTCCATCTATCGTACGTTCTTGCTTTAGGAGCCGATAAGGAGCCGTTCGAATTGGGTAAATTTTATAATAAACTACAAATTGATTAGGATACAGAATGTCAGGGTCCGGGTGTTTATATGCTTTATAAATCCATCCAGGCAACATATCGTAAGAATCTGAATAAGGAGTGATGGTCTCCAATCCTATTTGAGTAAAAGAACTTTGATCTTGTTTATATATCTTTTTAAGTGATAATTGACCATCCTGTACAGATAATAATTGTGGGGAGTAGGGATACGAATCCGTTGCCGCCAGAAAGTCAACGGCATAGAAGTATTCAGTCTTGCCATTGCCGTTTGTTTTTTCTACTACACGCTGATAGCCAACATGGTAACCTTGATAACTTCCCATAGGTGTAATTGGTGTAGAATAAAAAATTAACCCTATTTCATTGGCAGGATAACCTTGCTGAATACCATAATACTGGGGCTCAAAATAAAGGTGAGCACTGGAATGTGAACTACCGTCATTTTCAGTGTATTCATAGTCTTTGATTACATCATTGGCAGAATTAATCCCATCGTGTGCTTTGATCTGCTTGACTCTAAGACCGCCAACAGTTCTGGATTCGTAGGTAACAGAGCTAGACTGATTAAAAATTTGAAAATCCCCTTTCCCATTGGTTACATAAAGGGTAAAGGTGTAGGAAACTCCTGCTTGGAGATTAGCAAGTTCTGTCAGGTTCTTGATTTCCTCACAATAATCTTCATTACTTGCAAGATTAAATGAAAAAGATTCAATGCCTTGTGTTTGGCCGGTTTCTTTTACAATAATCTGCACAGTGGGACCATCAGGAGTCGGATCACTGGGATTACAATATTGTTCTATTTGAGAGGTATGATTCGGATCTCCACAGTTTTTGCGCGAGGTTGGATAATAATTTAAGTTATACAATTTCAGAGAGAATTGAGCCTGGTCTAATTCTGTTGTCGTAAAGGTATCAGAGCCGGAAATTTGATTGGTTGAGCAACAGTTACCTGAAGGATAAGTACAATTGGACAAGGAAAAGGAATAATTATTCGTTGTGGTAGTTACTGCTTGCTTTACTTCATTAGCCTCGAAAGTAAATTCATTATAACCTCCAGTAGGATAAGTTATTTGTTTTAATGTTCCAATTAACATACTTGATTCATCGCTTTCTCTATTGGCAGTAGTAAAATTTGGAGTTCTTTCATGGCCGAGCCAGTTTACCGTTAGCTCTGGTATATTTAATTCCCCCTCATTAGTTGTCACTCCATTATAATAGCCCCAATGGTCAATACCTTTATAGATGCGGTAAGGAAGTGTTCCTGAATAATAGGTAAAAGAATATGGCTCCTTGCTAACACTACAGCTTGTTTCTTGCACAGACAATAATCGCAACCGCTTATATTCACTCGCAGTACCTCCGCTGGATACCATATAATCATAATTGAATTCAAATTTGTAAGGACAGGCAGTGCCTACAGGGGTATAAAATTCTATCCTGTCCAAGCGTTTTCCAGTTTCACCTGAATATTGGTCCAGATCTTGACGATCAGTATCAGCGACAAAAACGATTTTCTGAGTGTTAGAACTGTTCGTAATTTGAGAAAGCCGCTTTCCGGTCACATAATGGTTTACAATAGAGGTCTTAGTGCCATAAGAAGTAGGACCACAATATGTAGAAGTAGTACCAGAATATCCACCGCCATCGTAGTTCCAGGTAACAGAACAAGTACCCATGTTTTTGTAGGCATATTTTTCGTCTACATAGTCAAGGGTGATGTAATACTGTTGGTCTGCAGTTTCAATACGACGTAAATACCAGGAAGTTGGTGCCACAGCACTGACTAATACATTATCATAAGTGGTAGTTTCCACCGCCGATTGAGTTGCATCAGACTCTGTTTCTAGACCTCCAAAGATATAGCGAGTACCATCCGTGGTAGTAATTACGAAACGGATTAAAATTCCCGTACCATCTTTTCTGATATACGATATCTTTATATCTGATTTTGGCAAGGTATGGATTACGCTATCTTTGTCTATTACGAATTTCCCATTCATACCTGCAAAAGAATAATTGAAAATATCAGGCTCTGCATCTTTGATCCCATCTGCCACATCTTCCCGTTCCAGAGTGGCTTGTGGAGTGGCGGGGTCAAGTAAATTCTTACCTCCATTCATATATCCCCCAGACACGTCATCTGGTATCCCCATAGTGGTACGACTTATCATTCCTCCAGCATTGAGGCTCCATCCAAGTCCTACCCAACTGGCTAGTTCACCCACTTTTATTCCCGAAGCATGATAATTTAGGTTTACAGGTAAACTCAGCGGACCTTCCTGGATAGTAAAAACAGGAATTCCAATATTTGGCACTCCGGTAAAGTAACTTACTGGAATATCACCGTATTTTCCTAATGATGCTGCATTTGGAGCTGCCATGGTCACATCCTTGACAGCATTGTTTACAGGTTGTGCATCACAGAATATATATAGAAAGGCCATAAAGAGGCTTAAGAGTACTCGCGCTTTCATTGAAAAAGGTTTAAGATAGATTTAATCGATAAATGGATGAAATAAAGTCTCAATGTTGGACTACAAAACTACCGCGTGCCATACCGGAAGTAGTATAAACGAACGCCCAGTAAACACCAGCAGGCCAATCAGAAACGTCCAAAACTGTTCGAAATGAACGGCCCGTTAAGTTTGCGGGAATCCGCTTTTGTAGTTGTCCTTGTGGAGTATAAATCATAATCTCAATCTGCTCTTGGCCTGTTGCTTGGGCAGGAGTCTTAATTTCTAATGTCGTTGTTTCTTTTGCTGGAATGGGCCAGATTTTCAAGGTTAATGCAGAAGATGTTTCTGCTGGTATTGTATTAGTTATTTCTGAACTTTCCCTAAATTGCAAATTGTTATCAAGAGGTAGCTCAATACTACAATCCACGGGGGTATTTAACAGTTTAAACCGTGGCCCACCAGGAACAAACATGGCTTGCATTCTTAATTTTTGTCCAAAAGTGAACATCCTTTGACAAGCATCATCACTGTTGTCCATAAAATTCATTATCATTTCCACAGCCTTGCCGTAACAAGTGCTTATATGCTTGTATAAATGACAACCTATATTGGGTGCATTATGAATTGGAGTATCGTTTACGTAATCATCAGCACAAGTATGGTCAACATTCCATAAATCGTATAGCCCCAAATAGTTTCCAGTTAAATGAGTTAAGGTTTTGCCTTCATTGTAATGGATGTCAGCCGTACCCCCAGATTTCTCATCTTGTCCAAAAAACTTAAATCCGATGACTATACCCTCCTCAAAATCAGTATTTGTACCGTTGTTTTTTAAATTTTTCAAGAATGGATAAGTTGCCCAGCCACTTACAGAATCTGCCAAATTGACCACCCATACATTTAAATACTTATTGGGATCAACTGCATCGACTCCGGAAAGCTCAGTAAAGGTCATTTCCCAATTTGCCCCCCATTCTCTGCGTTGGGTTTCCACATAATGAATTCCGGGTATTTCTTTTTTCCCATTTCCTGCCCTTGCCGGTACGCAAAAAGTGATTTCGGTATCAGCTACCTTTTTCTTAAATCCTTCTAAAGTATCTGCCGGATGAACAACGTTATACTTAGAAGCAGCAAAATCCTGATTGAGCATATTCAATTGCCACCAAATCTGTTCCTCGGATGGGTACGGTTGGCTAGAGTTATATAGAATGTGAAACACAACCGGTACAATAATTTTTTTTGGTTGATTTTGGCTTTTTTTATTGGCCAATTCGCGTTCCATTTTGCTTAGCGCGCTTTGGTATCTTTTGTCTTTCTCCCCCACTTCATTATTCATGTATTGGGTAAAGTAACTTCTATGAATAGTTCGGCTTTTTGAGGAAATTTGTGCCTTTAATTCATATTGAAGGCATAGAATATAGGATAGGATGAAAAGTGATTTTATCCACCACATAGAAAATATTTTTAGATACTTGCGAAAATTATTTTTTGATCGGTTTATTTCGTGGGCTCCACAAACACCTGTAAGTCCACTTCCTGAATTTCACCTTTTCGATGTAGAAACTGAGCAGTCATTTCGGAGTGATCAATCCTGATAGCCTGGCGAACAGTATTAAGGTCCTCGCGACTTCTTATTTCGAAAGAAAAAAGCAACATGCCATTCTTGTTTTTAGCATCGGTTTTATCCTTGAATTTTAAACCGCGATTGTTACTCTTGTAATCGTTTAGCCAAACCGTTTTGATCAAATTATTACGTCCGGATTTGCTATTTCGGCTAAAATTTTTGCCTTCGTTCTGTTTTAGTTCCTTGTTGTTGGGTTTTATTTGGACCATGTTGATGATCTCATTGTCGAAAGCAATAGCCAATTGATACCCTTCAACAAAATCCTCCGTTTCAGCTACGATGGACACTTCGTATTTTTTATTTTTTTCAGGTTTGGAGCGAAGTTCAATGAGGTTTTGATTGGAAGTGTTGGCTGCTCTAACCACTGGGTTTTGGTTGGTAGCAGGTGTTGATTGAAAAGGTTGTCCGGTAATCGGGTTAGGAAAACTTCCATAGTTGGCATCTCCTGAAACATCACCAGACTTGACGATAAAAAAGCTGTAATCAAAAGCATCGCAATTCAGATTGGCATCGTAAATCCAATCAAGTTGCTCCATCCAGCTATCACTTCCGCCGGCATAAACGTATTTAGCCTGGGACGTCCGCAAAGTGGCCTTAAAAGGATATTCATTGCCTTGGTCATCCATCCTGGCGGGATTTAGAAGATCCGCAAGCCCTCTTTCATCTGGATGAATGTCATTTTTCATGATATACGCTTTGGGAATAAAGCGCCAATTGGGAACATTCGAAAAGGAAGTGATAGTACCTAGGTTCAGTTGTTGAATCAGATCGGCATCTGCCTGGTCGATATCTACATCGGCGGCAATTCTTCTTAATGGGCAGGCAATATGTTGAATATTATTTACGTGTTGGCTGACGTTAATGACATCAGAAAGTGACACACCGTTATTCCAATCACTAGATTGAACGAAAGGTGTAAATTCAGTTCTGCCGCTTGGGATTGTTCCCGTGTAAGTTCCGCCACTATTCGTGATCAATTGCGTTGGTGTTCCCGTAGTCTCCGGTAATATTTCAACACCCACATTGGGAACTGTTCCAACGGCGGTCATTTCTTCACAACAGAGCTGCTCTGTACTGTCAGCACAAGTACTAGTCATTGGAAAATGTACATAGGCACTTAAATCACCAACTACATTGGCATCTGCGTAAAAGTTAAGGTTGTCTACGGCCATGTCACTTCTAAAACCACTGCCGGTGAGCCCATAAAATCTCAATTTAATAGTCTGCCCTACGTAGTCATTTAGACTAATCTGAGCTTGATGCCATTGGTATCCTTGATTACCGGATTTTGACCAAACCGGCGCCCAATTTGCTCCTTGGTTGGTACTAACTTCTACTTTCAGCGTGCCCATCTCTTGTTCTTCCTCGTCTGCATACATATGATAAAAAAAGGTAAATAGGGCAGAAGAAGCATTACTCAAATTAAAACAGGGACCTTCTAAAAGCCCCAAATTGTTGTAGCTGTTATTGCCATTATGGCTGTAGGAAGCTTCCGTAAACACATAATAGCTTCCTTCTTGGGCCGAATATGGGCCCGTTTCGCTGGAGGGTGTTGGCCCGTTTTGTCGCACCCAAATACCGGTACTGGTAACTTCATTCCAACCACCCCAGCCGGCCTCAAAGCCTTCGTGGTAAGGAAAGTTGGCAATCAATTGATTACAACCGGTCGGATAAGTTGCGGGGGTGGAAGATAGCTCAAGTTCATCAATAGCCATATCACTTGTATAATTATCTCCTGTTACTCCAAAGAATCTCAACTTTATTTTTTGCCCCGTAAAATCATCCAAACTGACAGAAGTATCAAACCACTGGTTCTCCTGGTCGTCGCTTCTCGCCCAAATTGTCTTCCATGATGGGGCGGCTTCAGTGGCTACCTGAAGCCTTAGCGAACCCATATCTTCTCCGTACATATGGTAGCTAAAGGAAAACGAAGCCTGACTTTGTTGGGAAAGATCAAAACAAGGGCTCAACAAAACGGCATCTTTATCGGGGTAATTAGGTGAAGAGGCTTCAGTATACATATAAAAAGTGCTGCCCATTGCCCCACCTGATGGGCCTGTACCGTTAGAAGTGGTTCCGCCGCTATTTCTTCTCCAAATATTGCTGGATATTTCTTCGGTCCACTGTCCCCAACCACTCTCAAAACTTTCTGTATATGGAAAAGAACTAATCGTAGCCGAACAGGTAAATGATGGTTCACCACCTATATTTGTAGTTACTTTTATGTTGTCGACGGCCATGTCACTTGTGAAATTTGACCCGGTTTGACCATGGTAGCGTAGTTTGATCGTACTACCCACGTAGCTGGCTAGATCTATGGTAGCTGCTCTCCAATAGTTATCCTGATCACCGGATGCTGACCATAGCGAGCTCCAGGAACTACCTCCGTTAGTACTAATTTCAAGCGTTAAGGTCCCCATTGTGCTTCCGTGCATGTGATATTGGAAACTTAAGATCGCATTAGACACCTGGCTTAGATCAAAATCAGGGCTTTCCAATATGGCAGTCTTATTGGGATATCCTGTACCACTCCCACTTGATTCTATGTATACGTAGTAATTACCTTCACTAGCCGAATTTGGCCCAGTATCAAAAGAAGGCGTGCCCCCCGAATATCTTGTCCAGTTCAAATCATCTCCGGTTACATTTATCCAGTCTCCCAATCCACTTTCGAATGATTCACCGTAGGGATAATTGGTAATTGGATTGGCAAAAGATTGAATACAGAGGCACAGCAAGGTAAGCGCCGTAAAAATTTGTCTCATATGTTTTTGTTATGTTTATAGATTAATTTTCAATGCATAGAGAAACAATCTCAATGCAAAGGCATTGCGGATCTAAACTTAAAAGTAAAGTGCTGATTTACAACTTGGATACCACTATCCGACAAGCTAGCTTTAAATAGTAAATTTTGCGTCTTTTAATTATGGGTAGGTAAGGGAATCCTGAAAATTTTAAGATGGAATGAAAAAATCATCAGTCCATTAAGTTTAGGCCTTGTTTTAAATAATGACAATACAAAATGAAAACCATAATGAATTCATTCAGCCCACATAAAGATTTTCTTTAGTCAGAGAGAAAGAGAAATAATTTTCTTGTTGTTCGGTAACAAAGGAAAAGACTATTTTTGAACAATACAAAAAAAAAGATAAATTTTAACATATATGCTTAACAACAATACTACATTGGTGTAGACATGTGTATTATTAATTAGTAGGAGAGGGTGTGCTTTTTAAAGATGTGATGGAATATGTATTATACGGCAAATTGGTGTAAAAAAGATGTAGTAGAAATCCACAATCACGACCGCCCCCATTTCTGAAAAGTTTGATAAAATTCCAATACCTCCGATTTTTTAAACCGTACCAAATTTCCATTGTGGTATTTTTTCAATCTGCCTTCGTTAGCCAATTGATCTATTTTAGTCAGGCATACGTTCAAGACTTTTTTTGCTTGTTTGCGGGTCAAATATTCCGGCAGGTCACTGAAGGCTTCTTTTTGTGGGGGAATCTCTTCTAGGATTATTGCTTTGACTATTTTAGAAATCATCTCTTCTAGTTCCTGGGTGGGTATGACGGTTAGGCTCGTTTTCATAGCTTTTAGTTTTATACTTTTATGCTAAAAAGTTAGGAGACTTGGGTCTACATTTTAAAATGCAAAATGGGGCAAAGGGGCGCAAAATATCAGCAATTCTCAATTTGATTTTTGGTGATCAGAACAATCAAACTTTAAAATTAAAATGAGGCAGTCTGTGCGTTGGGTGATTACTGTAACCCGTAATTGAATTTGAAAAAACGAGAAAAATAGGACACATAGGTAAGTTTAGAATTTTTAACCGTCATGTTCTGCTATTCTCCTATCAGCCTGAGGTAGACTCTACGTGGTGTGTTATAATCCAGTCTTTTCTTCTGTATAGATCAAATTGAGAATTGCTGGCAAAATAGGGTATGGCTGGGGTTGATTGAAAAGAATGGATAACTATTCGGGAATAGATTGAATCAGGGTAAAATTGAACGATGGGATAGGAGGGATTAAAAACTGTCCCCTATAGTGTCCCCTGAAAATAAAAAAACCGCTGATCAACAGCGGTTTAAGTGTAAAATTTGTGGAGACGGCGGGAGTCGAACCCGCGTCCAGAGAAAGCATTACTAAGCCTTCTACATGCTTATTTACCAGTTCAATTTTCGAGGATAAGAAAGGATTGGTAACCCTCCCGTACTTATCCCTTAGCTCCAAAATTTTCGCTCAACAGTTGAAACGACGCTGCCAAGCTAGCCCGAGGGTTGGTTGATATGCGGCACGCTGTGTATCAGGCATCAAGCGTACGGCATAAAGGCAGTTTAAGACCTAGTCTTACGCTGCCATGGCATAGTTATACTCGCCATGTAAAATTGGTTTATAATCATTTGTTAACGGAGTGAATTATAATGCTCCGACATGCTTACTTAGCAAACATCAATCCTGTCGATTCCGGTACGTCCCCTTTTTTAGACGCTAGATTTTAGATGCTAGACGCCAGAGAGGGTTGAGGGAGGGTGTGAGGATTTGAGTAAGTGTATGAATAACATTCTTGAACTTCTGATGTTGCTCTACTACTTAAGACGACTCTTCCTTCTTTTAGGTAGAGTGTGGTGTGTTACAAAAGGTGTGAGCAGTGAATGTACTTGAAATAACTGAATTGCAGGGGAAAAAGTTCCGTAAACTTCAAGTTAACTTTACAATGCTCATTTCGCTTTGCCGGCTCATTTTCTAATTCTCTGTCCCAATTCTAATCAAATAGGGCTATCTTAACTGCTGCATTTCTTCTATTGCATCAGAAAAATTATTCATGAAAATCAGGAAGATCGGCATCCTTAGAGAAAGCAAAGTTCCAACCGATTCCAGGGTTCCCTTAAATCCGCAGCAGTGTGCCCGGATGGTAAAGGAATTTCCGGTTCAGATTGTTGTTCAGCCTTCGCCAATTCGTTGTTTTAAAGATGAAGCGTATCAAAAAGCGGGGCTGATACTTCAGGAGGACTTGAGTGATTGCGATGTATTATTGGGTATCAAAGAGGTGGCAGTTGATCAGTTGATTCCGAAAAAAATATACTGTTTCTTTTCGCATACGGTGAAGAAACAGGTTTACAACCGTCCTTTACTACTAGCCTTGCTGCAAAAGCAAATCAAGCTGATTGATTTTGAAATGTTAAAATATCCCAATGGGAACCGGGTTATCGCCTTTGGCTATTTTGCTGGTATGGTAGGTGCTCATAACGCCTTGTGGACCTACGCGCAACGGACGGGGGCATTTTCACTGCGTCGCATGAAAGATTATCCGGACTACGCTGCTGCGAAAAATGGTTACGCCTCCCTGCAAATTCCACCGATCAAGATTGTCATTACCGGAACGGGTAGGGTAGGGCAGGGGGCTACCCAAACTTTATCGGATATGAGTATCAGGCAAGTTAGTCCAGCATCATTTTTGCAGGAAAGCTTCGGTTTACCTGTTTTTACAAAGCTGGAACCCAAATATTACGTCAAAAGAAAGGATAATCAACCTACCTACAAACAAGACTTTTATAATGATCCCCATCTTTTTCAAAGTAATTTTTTGTCTTTTACCCAAATAAGTGATATCCTGATCAACGGTATCTACTGGAAAAACGGAGCACCTGCCTTTTTTACCCGGGAAGAAATGTTGCGAGAAGACTTCAACATCAAAGTGATTGCTGATATCTCCTGTGATATTTTTCCGGATGGGGCGGTACCTTCTACGTTAAGGGCGACGATTATTAAAGATCCGGTTTATGGCTATGACCCTTATCTACAAAAAGAAATTGCTCCCTACCAGGAAAAAGGGATCGATATGATGACCATTGATAATTTGCCAAGTGAATTACCCGTGGACGCTTCTACCAGCTTTGGGGAACAGTTGATCAAGGAAGTTATACCTGAATTGCTAAAAAGTAAAAGCCCAATGATCGAAAGGGCTACGGTAACGAACAATGGGGATTTGGGAAGACATTATTCTTATTTGGAGGACTTTGTTGAGGGGGAATAGCCCGAGGTTGTCTCATAAGTCAACACTAAGGCGATAAGGCCAAATAATTCACTCCGACTAAGTCGGGCAAAGAAGCGCGAAGAAAAAAATCCCTGCCTGCGATGCCGCACATAGCCGTCAGGCTAAGAGTTAATTTAAGTAACGAGTTAAAGAACTCTTGAAATCTTTGATTTTTCAA
>CAZHNG010000161.1:0-5703 GCA_964533785.1 uncultured Saprospiraceae bacterium
AACAATGAACAATGAGCGATGAGCAATGAACAATGAGCAATGAGCAATGGCATTCATTGCTCATTGTTTTTATTGCTCATTGCTCATTGAATAGTGACTATTGCCCGATCATATGCACATCCACTTGCGGGAATGGGATATTTACACCTTCAGCATCAAAGGCTTTTTTAACATGCTCTAACATGTAGAAACGGGTGTCCCAATAATGCTCGCTTTTACAGAAAGGGCGGGTAGCCAGGTTAATGGAGCTATCGGCGTGTTCCGCTACGACTACCGGTTGTGGTGGGTCATCCAACACCCAGGGGCACTCCTTTCCGACTCTGAGGATAATATCTTTGGCCTTGTCAATACTATCACCGTATCCAATACCGAATGTTAATTCCACACCTATGATCTCCTGGCCGGAAATGTTGGTGATGACATTGCTGGTCACTACACCATTTGGAACGATGATCTTTTTGTTATCCAGTGTAATCAGAATGGTATTGAATACCTGGATTTCTCTCACCGTACCGGTGTTACCACCGCCAATCTCTACGAGATCACCAACTTTGTAAGGCTTGAAAATTAACAAGAGCACACCGCTGGCAAAATGTCCAAGGCTACCCTGTAATGCCATACCAATGGCAAAGGCGAGTGCACCAAAAATGGCGATGAAGGAAGTGGTCTCAATACCAAACATACCGGCTACCGCAAGTAATACCATTACTTTTAAACCTACGCTAACCAATGAGGTTAAGAAAGGAACGATCGTCGGGTCAAAACTAGCCCGGTTCATGGCCCGCTTCACCACATTCGTTATTCTTCCCACAATCCAAAAACCAATGATGAGGGTGAGTATTGCTCCTATGACCATCGGAGCGTAAGTCGTAACCTGTGTTCCCAAGGCTTCTAGATCAAAAAAGTTTTCCATTTCGTGTTTTTTCGTTAATTAATAAGGATTGCGCATTTTTGACGCAAAATAGTAAAAAAGGATACATATAATGTTTTACTAATTGTATACTTTTCATTTATTATTGTAATTACAATGAATTGAGAGATGGATGACTGACTGGACTAAACAAAAAATGGATGCCTGGCAACAAATGATGCGCTATTGTGCCTACCGTGAACGCTGTCACCAGGAAGTGCGGAGTAAGTTACTGGAAATTAAGGTTTACGGTGATGACCTGGAAGAGATCATCGCTCAACTGATAACGGATAATTTTTTGAATGAAGAACGTTACGCCCGTTCCTTTGTAAGAGGAAAGTTTCGTATCAACAAGTGGGGAAGACATCAAATCGAACGAGCACTCCATGCAAAAAAAATATCTGCTTATTGTATTCGTAAAGGGTTCGAAGAAATAGACGAGGAGGAATACCACAACACCATTGAAAATCTGATCTTAAAAAAGAAAGATCAACTGGCGGAAAACCACTCGTTTCTACTAAGGAAAAAAATAGCTGCCTTTCTCATCAATAAAGGTTATGAACCGGAGTTGATCTGGGAAAAATTACTCAAGATGATTGCTTAAACCTATGTCCATTTTTTAAGTGCGGATTGTATTTTTTCGAGACTGCGTCTTTCAATCTTTTGAAACCCGGCTGCTTGCGAGAGGCTCAGTCTCGATGCACAACAACTTGCCAAACGCTATTTGGTCGCAAGTCGAATGCTTGCCGGTGTTGACCTCTTAACTTGGGGCAATTTCAATCACGACTAAGAACGTGAAGTTCTTTTTACTTAGCGTTTCTTCAGCGGTGAGTAAAAAGCTTTGCCCCCAAGTTTATCCGGCAGTACATCTGTGCTCTACAAAATGGAGGCTTGAATAAACGGCTTTTTTTCCGAATAGTCAGTAGTGTAGTGCAAACCTCTGCTTTCTCTGCGCATGCTCGCCGAACGTGAGATCAAATAACCGATGGTGATCAGGTTTCTCAATTCACAAAGTTGGGGAGACAGGCTGGTCGTTTCGTACAAAGCTTCTGTTTCCGAATACAATAGATGCAGCCTGTCGGCAGCGCGCTTCAAACGTACATTGGAACGGACGATACCAACGTAGCTACTCATAATTTCTTTGAGTTCTTTAAGGCTTTGGGTGATCAACACCATCTCTTTGGGGTCAGTAGTGCCTTCAGCCTGCCAGTCTGGGATTCCCGGCTGAAAATCGTATTGATCAATTTGGTTTAATACATCATCTTTTATCCGGTGGGCAAATACGAGTGCTTCCAATAAGGAGTTCGAAGCTAATCGATTAGCACCGTGCAGCCCGGTATAAGTGCATTCGCCGCAGGCATACAAACGGTTTATAGAACTGCGGCCATACTCATCGACCTGGACACCGCCGCAAATATAATGACAAGCCGGCACTACCGGTATCATATCTTGCGCCGGATCAACTCCTATACTTTTGCATTTTTGGTAGATGGTTGGAAAATGATCGATGAATTTATTCATGTCGAGATGCCGGCAATCCAGGTACATACATTCCTCTCCGCTTTTTTTCATTTCGTTATCAATGGCCCGGGCCACGATGTCACGTGGCGCCAAAGACTTTCTTGGATCGTACCAGTGCATGAAGGGCTGTTCATTATGATCTTTTAAAATACCCCCAAATCCGCGTACTGCTTCGGATACCAAAAAAACAGGGTTTTCGTCGGCGGGGTTGTATAATGCTGTCGGGTGAAATTGAACAAACTCCATATTCTGTACAGCACCTTTAGCCCGGTAAGTCATTGCTATACCATCGCCACTAGCAATGACTGGGTTAGTTGTATTTTGGTATACCTGGCCGGCACCACCGGTAGCCAGTATTGTAACTTTAGCCAAAAGCGTTTCAATCTGGTTATTGCGTTTATTTAGAGCGTACACACCGTAGCATTCAATATCTGGCATCAGCCTTGTGACTGTATAACCCAAATGATGCTGCGTGATTAAATCAACTGCAAAATAATGTTCCAGTACCTTAATATTGGGAAAAGTATCTGCCTTTTCGATTAAAGTACGCTGTATTTCCCATCCGGTTAAGTCCTTATAATGTAAAATACGGTTCTCAGAATGACCGCCTTCTCTACCTAGATCATATTGCTCTGTTTTGTTTTTATCGAAACGGGCCCCCCAGCTAATAATTTCTTTTACGCTGTCTGGCCCTTCTTTTACTACAAATTCTACGATTTCTTTTTCGCATAGACCATCGCCGGCATCTAAAGTATCAGCAATATGCTTTTCGAAAGAATCAATTTGGACATCCCATACTGCCGCTACCCCCCCTTGTGCATAGCGGGTATTGCTTTCGCCCTCATTGGTTTTGGTGAGTACGGTAATAGCTAGATCAGGATTGGCCTCCGCCAATTTTATGGCGGTTGTCAGCCCTGCTACGCCCGAACCAATGATTAGTACATCAGATTGCATCATAATTCTTTTTTATTTTATTCTCGATTGAGACTCTCTCAAAGCTTACTTTTGATACGGTGTCAATCGAGGTTTAAAACCTGTCATCTTTACCTTTTGTTTTAGCATTAATATGAAAATAGCCGTTAATACAAGGTTTTTACTGAAAAATAAATTGGAAGGCATAGGCTGGTATACCTATGAAATCCTGAAACGAATGGTCAAGGATCATCCGGATGATGAATTTATTTTCTTTTTTGACCGTCCCTTTGATCCGGCTTTTCGCTTCGGCGAAAATGTACAGCCGGTGATATTGTTCCCATCTGCACGGCATCCTTTTTTATGGTGGTTTTGGTTTGAGATAAGTGTAGCGAATGCATTGAAAAAATATCAGCCAGATGTCTTTTTTTCGCCCGATGGTTTCTTGACGCTGAAAACAAGTATTCCCACCGTTATGGTGACCCACGACGTTGCTTATTTGCATTATCCCGATCAAATACCTTCACTGGTTAAGCGTTACTACAACTCTTTTGTACCGAAATTCTTACAAAAAGCCTCCAAAGTCATAACCGTATCCCATTTTTCAAAATCGGATATCGTTCAACACTATGCCATTGCCGAGGATCATATCAGGGTAATTTACAATGGATCCCGGGCACATTTTAAGCCCTTAAAAGCTGAAGCGATCAGGAAGGTTAGAGATCGATACAGCAACGGACAACCCTATTTCCTTTACATTGGCTCCATTCATCCCCGAAAAAATGTAGACCGTTTATTAGTAGCCTTTGAACAATTTAAAAAAGACACCAATAGTGAGGTTAAACTGCTGATAGCAGGTAGAATGGCCTGGCAATCATCACCAATAGGGCAGCTCTACAACAAAATGGCATACAAAGAAGAGGTTGTTTTCCTGGGGTATGTCGAAGACCGGAAATTAGCGGATATACTAGGTGCTGCATTAGCACTGACCTACGTTTCTCTTTTCGAAGGTTTTGGCTTACCGGTTGTAGAAGCCATGAATTGTAAAGTTCCCGTGATTACTTCAGCGGATACGGTATTGTCGGAAATAGCTGGTGATGCCGCTTGTTTAGTAGATCCGATGAATGTAACTGAAATCGCCGCAGCTATGAAAAGTGTCGCCGTTGACGAGGAACTGCGTAAAAACCTTATTCAGCGAGGATGGAAACGGCGTACCCAATTTGACTGGGATATTGCAGCGAAAGAGGTTTATTACTATTTGTCTAAATACAAACAATCAATATAGGTAAATAACAATGTTTTTTCATAATTTAAAAAAATCTTAAAAAGGCTTACGGGCTCGACTTTTATCCGTAATGAAGTTATCATTGTGTAAGAATTACAATAATTCAATTCAATGAGAAATAATTTCCTAACCGTTTGTTGCTGCTGTTGCTGTTGTTGTTGGCCATAGGAGTATCCAAATTGCGGTTAGTGAAAAAATAAATAGCCCATCTGGATCACTCTTAAGTCCGGATGGGTTTTTCTTTTTTATAAGGTGGTAGATTTAGCGGCGGAAGTGTGTTGACCTTTAAACTCAGGGGCAATTTCAATCACCGCTAGTAACACGAAGAGCACAAAGGCCTTTTTCTTAGTGTTTCTTTAGCGGTGAGTAAAAACCTCTGACCCCAAGTTTTCCGGCGGTACATTTAGCATCTAAAATCCTATGTCTAAAACAAAAAGGTCATGAATAACTTTGATTTTTCTCAAGTTTCAGAAGCGGATCGCAAAGACATAGTCGAGCTTTCCAATCGTATAAAAGCTTTCAACGAGGGGAAAGAAGATGAGGAGCGGTTCAAGCACTACCGGCTCACCAGGGGTGTTTACGGTCAGCGCCAATTGGGGGTGCAGATGTTCAGGACCAAGATCCCTTACGGAAAGATAACGGCGCATCAATTGCGCGTATTAGCGGATATATCCGACCGCTATGCCACGGGTAATTTACATTTAACGACCCGGCAAAACATACAGTTACATTTTGTCAAATTGGATGATTCGCCCGCCGTATGGACGGCTTTGGCTCAGAATGGATTAACCGCTCGGGAAGCCTGCGGCAATACCGTCAGGAACATAACAGCATCCGCCAAAGCAGGAATTGATCCCGATGAATTATTTGATGTTAGTCCCTATGCGCATGCTTGTTTTGAATATTTTTTGCGTAACCCGATCTGTCAGGAAATGGGACGCAAAGTCAAGCCAGCTTTTTCCTCTAGTGATAAAGATTCTGCCTTTACTTACTTCCACGATTTTGGATTTGTACCACGCATGAAAGACGGTGAGCGGGGGTTCAAAATGGTTGTGGGTGGTGGACTCGGAGCAGT
>CAZHNG010000161.1:5713-14829 GCA_964533785.1 uncultured Saprospiraceae bacterium
TTTATCGCTCATGAGGTGACTGATTTTATGCCTACGCACCAGATCATTCCCTTTATGGAAGCGGCCTTAAGAGTTTTTGATCGTTACGGTGAGCGGGAAAAACGGATGAAGGCGAGGATGAAATTCTTAGTAAAAAAGCTTGGGATCGATCAGTTTTTAGCCTTAGTGGAGGAAGAAAAGAAAGCTATATCGCATCAATCCGTACCCATTGATACTGAAAAATGGCCTGAAACCCCAATTCCGGCGCCGGTACAAGTTCCGGTTTCGAGGCCGTACGATGAGCAAAAATACGAGCAGTGGCTGGATACCAATGTATTCGAACAAAAACAAAAAGGGTTTTGGGGAGTGCAGATCAAAGTGAGGCTTGGGGATATTCATTCTTCCATTGCCAGAAAATTGGCCCAATTGGTAGAAATCTACGCTGCTGACGATATCAGAGTAACTGTTAATCAAGGGTTATTGTTAAGGTTTATTCGCAAAGAATATTTACCTCACCTTTTCAATGAGCTGGACAAGCTTGGGCTTGCAGATCCAGGCTTTGATTCTACTGCTGATGTAACGGCCTGCCCGGGAACAGACACCTGTGCACTAGGCGTAACGAACAGTACGGGCCTGGCCACTGAATTGGAAAAGGTCATACGCAATGAGTATCCAACGCTGCTAAACGAAAAACACCTGAAGCTCAAAATAAGCGGCTGTATGAATGCCTGTGGGCAACATATGGCCGCTAACATTGGCTTTCACGGTAGTTCTATTAAAAAGGATAATAAGGTGATCCCCGCGATGCAGGTAGTGATTGGCGGAGGAGTAGATCCTGAAGGAAAAGGTTATGTCGCAGATAAAGTCATTAAACTGCCTACGAAAAGAATTCCCCAGGCCTTGCGTCTTTTACTGAACGATTATCTGGAAAGCGATCAAAGCAATCTTTATTATAATGATTATTACCAATCACTGGGTAAACGTTATTTCTACAATTTGCTCAAACCTTTGGCCAATACCACCAATGTGGCGGACTCCGACTTTTTCGATTGGGGGCAGGACCATCAATACATTCAGCAGATCGGGGTAGGGGAGTGCGCCGGTGTTTCCATGGATGTGGTAGGCACTATTATCAATGAGGCTTTTGGCAAGATGAAATTAGCGGAAGAAGCCCTGGCAGAAAAGTTATTTGCTGAATCCATCTATCATAGTTACACCAGCTTTGTGATCGGAGCTAAAGCCTTGCTTTTGAGCAAAGATATTAAGTGCAATACCCACAAAGGTATCATTGAAGACTTTCAGGAACATTATATTAAAACCGCCGAGATGAACGGCACGACTGACTTTCCAGCTACGGTATTACAAATGAAGCGCAAAGAGCCTACTGTAGAATTTGCACAATCGTATTTTCAACAGGCTGAAAAGTTTATTCAAACCGTGATCCGTAAAAGAGAAGAACAACTGGCAGAAAATGGTGGTCAGGATAAAATAGTAGTTGGAGATCATTACCGGGCATAGACCTGTTGGGCAGGGTAAATCCGGTCTTAACCTCGATTTCTTAATCTGTATTAAAAAAATGACATGAAACAACCCAAAATAAGCTTAGTGGGAGCAGGTCCGGGTGATCCGGAATTGCTTACGCTCAAAGCTGTCAGAACTTTGCAGCGCTCAGATGTCGTTCTTTATGATGCTTTGGTCAATCCTAGTATTCTAGAATGGGCACCGGTGAGTGCTCCAAAGGTATTCGTGGGGAAAAGAGCTGGAAAAAAGCGGTATACGCAAGATGAAATTAACCTGCTTATGGTTCAATATGCTTTTTCCCACGGTCACGTCGTAAGGTTAAAAGGAGGAGATCCTTTCGTTTTTGGGCGGGGTTACGAAGAATTGGAATATGCGCGGGCATTTGATATTCAATCGTCCGTCGTTCCGGGAATTTCCAGTGCCAATTCCCTGGCTGCTTTACAAGGAGTGCCAGTGACCAGCAGGGGATTCAGCGAAAGTTTCTGGGTGATAACAGGTACGACAAAAACCGGGCAATTGTCCAGCGATATCAGGCTTGCTGCACAGTCTACGGCTACCGTCGTTGTCTTGATGGGGATGAACAAATTACCAGAAATAGCAAGGCTTTTCATAGCAGAAGGGCGTCCTGAATTACCAGTAATGGTTATTCAAAACGGATCACGTGAGGATGAGCGCTTTGTGCTGGGCAAGATCAATACCATTGTTGAGAAGGTGCAGGAACAAAAAATCAGTACGCCGGGAGTCATTGTGATCGGTGAGACAGTCCAATTACATGCTCAATGGCCGGCAGCATTCCGCCATTTAAACCAGGCTGAATTATTGAACAAAATCAATAATTTCTAAAATCCTTAACCATGATAGAAACACCAATAGCAACTGAAACTATGCGTACGCCTCCTTCTAAATGGAAAAACCTCAGCATTGAGTCATTGAATGATAAATTTGCACCTCTAACTCCCCACGCAAGACTGCTCGCACTTTACAATCATTTCAAGGTCAATGAGGTGTTATTAACCTCTTCTTTTGGAACTAAATCGGCGGTTTTGCTGGCAATGGTCAGCCAATTACCCGTTGATCAGCCGGTGCATTTCATCGATACCAGTTATCATTTTCCCGAAACGCTAAAATACCGGGATCAATTGGTAAAGCAGTTGGGCTTGAGACTGATCAATGTAGAACCGGAAGCCAGAGAGAATGCACTTACCCGTGAGGAAAAATGGTGGATCGATCATCCACGCATGTGTTGTACGATCAATAAAGTAGCGCCTTTAGAACCTATTAAGGCTAACCACAAAGTCTGGATCAGCGGATTGATGGCTCATCAAACCCCTTTCAGGTCAAACCTCAGGATTTTTGAACAACAAGGAGATATTATTAAATTCCACCCT
Organism: uncultured Saprospiraceae bacterium; assembly: GCA_964533785.1. Taxonomy (GTDB): domain Bacteria; phylum Bacteroidota; class Bacteroidia; order Chitinophagales; family Saprospiraceae; genus JANQRV01. The sequence goes on from CAZHNG010000161.1 coordinate 8,602, forward strand.
TTGATCGATTTGCAAGAACAGGAGTTCGAGCAATATTTTACTACCTACAGCTTACCCCGGCACCCCTTAGAAGCTTTAGGGTACGGATCCGTTGGGTGTATTCACTGTACCAAAAAAGGCAGTGGCAGAGAAGGGCGTTGGCAAGGTACGAATAAAACGGAGTGTGGATTACATCCGGGCTATTTCATCAAGAAAAAGAAAAATAAAGTACTCGGGTAGAAGTTGTTTTGTCGGTTACAAGTAATCTTTTTTGAAGAAAAAGACATAAACTTTTTGTCCGCAAACTATATGATGTAGATTATAGTTGTGATAAATGTCACTGGTTGCTTCAGCAATGGAGTGATTTTTGATAGTAGCAAAGCAGCTCATATTTTCTTGTTTTGCCTCGTGATTTTAGAACAAATATTGAAATCTAGCTTTTTGATTATTCACCATGATTAAGACTGATATTTTAATAATAGGCGCCGGTCCTTGTGGATTGTTTACTGTTTTTGAGGCCGGATTGCTGCAATTGCGTTGTCACTTAGTAGATGCTTTAGCTGAGCCCGGTGGTCAGCTATCAGAAATCTATCCTAAGAAGCCCATTTACGACATACCGGGTTATCCTTCTATTCTGGCGGGAGAATTAGTAGATAATTTAATGGAGCAGATCAAACCTTTCAAACCTGGTTTCACTTTGGGTGAAAGGGCGGAAAGTATCGATAGGCTAGGAGATAATTCTTTTTTGGTAACAACTAATGAAGGGACACAACTAAACGCTCCCGTTATAGCGATAGCTGGGGGCTTGGGGTGTTTTGAACCACGAAAACCACCTATTGACAACATTCACGAATTTGAGAAGAAAGGTATTGATTATATCGTAAAAAATCCTGATAAATACAAGGATCAACGGGTAGTTATTGCCGGTGGTGGTGATTCTGCCCTTGACTGGACCATTTACCTCGCGCCAATAGCCAAAGAATTGACGTTAATTCACCGGCGTAGTGAATTTCGTGGTGCCCCAGATTCTACCGCCAAAGTCATAGAGCTGGCTGAAGCAGGTAAAATTAAATTGATTACCGAAGCACAAGCCGTTGGACTAAATGGTAACGGTAAGTTGAAAGAAGTCATTATCAAACATAAAACAGAGGGGGAAATAATTCTTAATACCGACTATTTCATTCCCCTGTTTGGTCTATCGCCAAAACTCGGCCCTATCGCCGATTGGGGATTGAATATTACCAAGAATGCCATCGAAGTAAATACCGATGATTATAGCACCAATGTACCGGGGATCTATGCCGTTGGGGATATCAACACTTATCCGGGTAAGCTGAAGCTTATTCTTTGCGGCTTTCACGAAGGTACTTTGGCCGTACAGTCAGCGTTCAAACATATATACCCGGATAAGAAGTTGAGCTTTAAGTATACGACGGTACAGGGGGTGAAGGGGTTCGAGTGAGATGTGCCGGGGAGATGTCAATTCACTGTACACGACATGTTGGGTGAGTTGACATCTCCCCAGCACATGACTTTTCCTCCCAGTTCGTGAAAAGCAACGAAACCATCCTTCCCACCAAACCAATCCAGTACTGCTTCACGTTCAATACTTGTGGGTTTATTGCTCATAAATGTGTGGTAAGAACTCCATTTATACTGAGTGAAATCGTTAACCAAACCATGTTTCTTAGGATTCGCATGAATGTAATACACACATTGTGTAAAATGACCTTCACTTTCAATGGCCAAACGTTTATAAGGCCGATGGAACAAATTACCACTTCGACGATACTTTCTATTAATAACCGTACTGTAGGAAATAAAAAAACGCCCGAATTGCTTTTCCAATAATTCTACCGTATTGCGTTCCGCAGGTGGAGTATACAGAAACCTGCGTTGAACAATCGAAACTTTTGCTGGATGCAGTTGGTTAAGGTGTGCCAAGATCTCACTCATACTTCTAACCTTGACCAAAACGTGAAAATGGTTGTCAAGTAAACAATAAGCATAGGTTTTTAGAAAAGGTAATAGGTACTGCCGATATCGTTTTAGGAAAAATATTCGATCTTTTTCATCAAGAAATAGAGCTTCCTTGTTGTTGGTCCGATTGTAGATATGGTAATATTGGCCAGCTTCGAGCGGCAAGACATAATCTTCTTTGGTGCGTGTGTGCATGTGAGAGTGAATTTGAATATGTAAATATAAAAATTTTTGTGTTGATTTTCTTGCAACGAGTATCAATTGTGCTTATTTTTACTTTATAGCAAAAAATTACAAGGAACTTATTGTTTGTTTATATTGTTTTTAATGTAATATTTGTAAAAAAAAGTCTTAACCGAATGATACGAACAATTGTTAATGTGAATAATAAAAATTTGACTTTGGCCTTGCCTGATGATTTTTTAGGTAAGAAGATCGAAGTAATTGCCTTCGTCCTCGAAGAAGTAGAAATTAAAACTACTGTTTTAGCAAAAGCTAAGACTTTTTCTGCCGTTGAATTAGATACTAGAGGATTTAATTTCAATAGAGACGAAGCAAATGAAAGATAAAGCTTTTCTCGATACAAATATTCTCATTTATTGCTACACTAAAACAGAATTGGAAAAGCAAATCAAGGCTCGCCAAGTTGCAAACTTGTCAAACACCGTAATTAGTACACAAGTTTTAAAAGAATTGACTAATATCCTTCGGAAGAAATTTAATATTGAATGGCCTATAATTCATTCAGTTCTTACTGAAGTTGAAGGCAATTTTGAGATTTATGAAAATAATGCCAATTCAATTAGACGTGCTTGTGAAATTGCGGATAAATACCAATTTTCTTTTTATGATAGTCTTATTATAGCGGCTGCTCTCTACAGTAATTGCAAAATTCTATTTTCTGAGGATTTGCAAAATGGCCAGCTTATTGAACGAGTACTTATGATAAAAAATCCTTTTCTGTAAAGTTTTTTTTTATTGCATGATATGGATTAAATGTGACAGATATCTTCTTAAAGTAGAAAAGATAATTGAAGACAATGCCTATTACAGATATATCACAGTTGGATCTTAACAAGAGTTATACTTACTCTGATTACTTGAGTTGGCAATTCAAAGAGCGGGTAGAGTTGATCAAGGGGAAGTTATTTAAGATGAGTCCTGCCCCAAATAGGATTCACCAAAAGATTGCAGGAGAGTTGATCGCAATTTTTGTTACATTTTTCCGAGGGAAGAAATGTCAAGTATTTCCTGCCCCTTTTGATGTGAGACTGCCAATTGCATCTAAAAATGGAATGGCTTCTACTGTAGTACAGCCAGATTTGAGTGTCATATGCGACGTTGCGAAACTAGACGAACAAGGATGTAATGGAGCCCCCGACTTAATCATCGAAATCCTTTCTCCCGGCAATTCCAAAAAGGAAATGCGGGAAAAATTTGAAGTATACGAGGAATCCGGTGTAAGAGAATACTGGATGGTAGATCCGCAAGAAAAAATCGTTCTGATTTATGTATTGAATGAATCCGGACAATACATCGGTCTCCAACCATTGACCGATGAACAAATAGCCTCCCCTTCAATCTTTCCTGAATTGAAAGTTAACCTATCGGAAGTTTTTTAATTTTTCCGCACATCGGGATTACAAGCTCATAAACCTTTCTCAAGGCAGATCTAGCACAAGCAGCGTATCAATTCTACTAAAAAAAAACAGGCAATGAGCATTAAAACTCATTGCCTGTCAAGTAATTTGGGCAACCGATGGTTACCTAAATTATCTTATCTGTTAATTACAAAACGTTTTGTAATCTTATCGCGCTCCAACTGTAGGTTCATGAAGTAAATACCATTACTTAGATCAGACACATTCAACTGTAGATTGTTGCCTTGGTCTTTAGTAAGGTCGATAGTCTTCAATATTCTACCATTGACATCTACCAATTGCAGCAATGCAGTATTGCTTCTTTCGATCGTATAATCAACGGTTAGTAGATCACTCATTACCGGATTAGGTGATAACCTTAAAGTAGATTGCTCCAGTAAAATGTGGTTGGCTGAAGATTTCGCGATGCCATTAGCTGGAATAACAACCTTGCTGGCTGATCCAATATTGATGGCGTAATCTTCTACCTCACCCCACTGGAAGGCCTGGCATGGATCGGTAACGTATGCATTGTACTGCATTTGAATGCGCATTCTGGTAGTACCCAAAGAAGCAGTACCAGGGATGGAAATAGAACCATTCACCGTTCCACTGCTGGCGCCCTGGTATACCAACTCGCCACTGTCATTGAAGTCACCATCAACGTTCAGGTCGATCCAAACACTCCAATATTCGTTGTAAGCACTGCTGCGGAAACCAGGCGTTAAAGAAATTGGATAACTATTACCAGCCGTTGCATTAAAAGTTCCGCTACCCGTAAAGTCAGCATAACCGCCATTGTTGCCAGAAGTATTCTGGGTGCCATTGAAGTTAACCGCATTGATCCACTCGTAGTAGGTGCTGTTTCCACTAGAAGCACAATAGTTCAATGGACAAGCCGGACAGTCAGGGCCACCGCAATCAACGCCGGTCTCATTTCCATTTTGGATACCGTCGTTACAAGTAGGACAAGCGGGGCAATCAGGACCACCACAATCCACACCGGTCTCATTACCGTTTTGGATGCCATCGCTACAAGTCGGACAAGCAGGACAGTCAGTACCGCCGCAGTCAACACCAGTCTCATTACCGTTTTGGATACCATCGTCACAAGTAGGACAAGCCGGGCAGCTAGAGCCACCGCAATCAACGCCGGTTTCATCACCGTTTTGGATGCCGTCATCACAAGTTGCAGGACAATCTGGACAGCTGCCTCCGCAGTCTACACCTGTTTCATCACCGTTTTGGATACCGTCATCGCAAGTCGGACAAGCGGGACAATCCGGACCACCACAGTCAACGCCGGTTTCATCTCCATTTTGGATACCGTCATCGCAGGTCGGACAGGCTGGACAATCCGGACCACCACAATCCACACCGGTCTCATTACCGTTTTGAATGCCGTCATTACAAGTTGGGCAAGCCGGGCAATCGGGGCCTCCGCAATCTACACCGGTTTCATTACCATTCTGAATGCCATCGTCACAAGTTGGTGTAACATTAATGGTGCCGAATACTACGTATGCAACCTGCTCAGTAGTATGGCTACGTTCGCTATCACCTGCTTGATCTTCATCAAACGCTAGGACTAACTGAGAATTAGACAGTGGATTAGCAGTAAATAATACCGGCCATCCACCATTATTTCCATCCATTGCTGCCGCACTCACAATTGCCGTGCTTGCATTAGTCAATCCACTTAAACCATAGGTATAGCCACTAGAGCTGTTCGTTACGCCTCTTACAATATCACTTCCTAATGCAGCGGCGTATTCGTAATTGCCAAAGGTACCACTACCTCCTTCTATCACCACATAACCAATCGTTTCATCCGCTCTGGTATTATCCGGGTCTTCACCCACATTTTTACCGGCACCAAATGAGCTGGAAGTCGGTGGGGTTGTTCTGCTGCTGTTGCTAGACGCCCAGAAAACGGACCAATCCGTATCATTATAAGTCATCACTTGTCCCAATACCACCGGACTAGAATAGCTGTTCTGGTAGCTTCTACTTTCAATCGACCAGTTGTTGTTTTCGGCAGTGACGCTGGCATTAGCTTTCACGGCTTCCATTTTAATACCGTGATCATTTACATTGTAAATACCTTCTTCGACTACCAGGTAATGTACGGTATAATTGTTGCTTGCTGTACCAGCAGTTACTTGTATTCTCAAGTCGAAACTATTACCGCTAGCATTTTGAATTCGCGTTACTGCCGGTTGGAAACTTGAAGATGGTAGTTCAACTGAGGTAACCACAACCATGGAACTATAAGTGTTTGCCAGGTTAATGGTTTGCCACCCTTCGCCTACATTGTTCACAACACCGTGCTCCAGGGTGATCGATGGCGTAGGACAAGCCGGACAATCACCGCCGCAATCCACTCCGGTTTCATTCCCATTCTGGATGCCGTCGAAACAAGTTGGACAGGCGGGGCAGTCGGGACCACCACAATCTACTCCCGTTTCGCTTCCGTTTTGGATGCCATCATCACAAGTCGGACAAGCGGGGCAGTCAGATCCACCGCAATCAACTCCAGTTTCATCTCCGTTCTGAATACCGTCATCGCAAGTTGGACAAGCAGGGCAGTCGGGGCCGCCGCAATCTACGCCCGTCTCATTTCCGTTTT